>NZ_CP086106.1:4485000-4667500 GCF_016765655.2 Skermanella mucosa | reverse complement strand
AAAGACCCCGTGCACCTTTACTCCAGCTTTGCAGTGGTGCCAGGGTTCCCATGTGTAGGATAGGTGGGAGGCTTTGAAGCCAGGGCGCCAGCTCCGGTGGAGCCATCCTTGAAATACCACCCTTGGGATCTCTGGCATCTAACCGCGCTCCCTGAACCGGGAGCCGGGACCCTGCATGGCGGGGAGTTTGACTGGGGCGGTCGCCTCCCAAAGAGTAACGGAGGCGCGCGAAGGTTGGCTCAGAGCGGTCGGAAATCGCTCGACGAGTGCAATGGCATAAGCCAGCCTGACTGCGAGACCGACAAGTCGAGCAGAGACGAAAGTCGGCCATAGTGATCCGGTGGTCCCGCGTGGAAGGGCCATCGCTCAACGGATAAAAGGTACGCCGGGGATAACAGGCTGATCTCCCCCAAGAGTCCACATCGACGGGGAGGTTTGGCACCTCGATGTCGGCTCATCACATCCTGGGGCTGGAGCAGGTCCCAAGGGTTCGGCTGTTCGCCGATTAAAGTGGTACGTGAGCTGGGTTTAGAACGTCGTGAGACAGTTCGGTCCCTATCTGCCGTGGGTGTCGGAGTGCTGAGAGGCGCTGTCCCTAGTACGAGAGGACCGGGATGGACGCACCTCTGGTGTACCGGTTGTGGCGCCAGCCGCATCGCCGGGTAGCTAAGTGCGGACGGGATAACCGCTGAAAGCATCTAAGCGGGAAACCCCCCTCAAAACAAGCACTCCCCGAGAGCCGGGATAGACCATCCCGTCGATAGGAGGCGTGTGGAAGCGCGGCAACGCGTGAAGCTAAGCCTTACTAATCGCTCGATCGGCTTGATCCCTCGAGCCCCCTCCGGACGCCATGCGCAGCGGCAAGGCCGCAAGCGGCGGTCCACGAGAAACAATGCATCACTTCCGTCCAAGGTCACTTGAACTCATCCTCGACAGCCCGGCGCCCCTGCGCCTGGCCGACCTGGTGGTCATAGCGAGGGGCCCGCACCCGATCCCATCCCGAACTCGGCCGTGAAAACCCTCCGCGCCAATGGTACTGCGTCTCAAGACGTGGGAGAGTAGGTCGCCGCCAGGTCCGCCAGACGCAGTATGCGCTTGGTCTGTTGAGCAAAACGGTTGAAAAGGTTACCTTCAGACACAGGTAATCATCTATGATGACATCGGAGTCCCGGGTCGGGGCACCGTCGTCAGGATACCCGGATCCACAGTTGCCCTCACAAGGAACTGGAAGCGCGGGGACCCCGGGAGGGAACGAAGCTCCGGCCCATCGGCTCGAGTGGAACCGATCGGGGGCCGGGAACAGGAATGCCCGGTCAAGAAAGGCGCCCGTCCGGGCGCGCCGGTAAACCCGGCGGGCTGACGCCTCTTTCAGACACACAGATTTCATCATCGTCCCCCAGGGGAGGGTGACTCGAACACGAGTTCGCGGGCGTAGCTCAGGGGTAGAGCACAACCTTGCCAAGGTTGGGGTCGAGGGTTCGAATCCCTTCGCCCGCTCCATCGTTCTCCTACCCGGACCAAGGCCGGCCGCCGCGCGTGGTGGCGCCGGAAGAGGGGAGGGGAGCGGTAAAGCGGAACGACACGATACATACCAGAGACATGGGGCCATAGCTCAGCTGGGAGAGCGCTACAATGGCATTGTAGAGGTCAGCGGTTCGATCCCGCTTGGCTCCACCATCACACCACCCCCTCGCGGGTCCAAGTAAGTTCCATCCGGAGGGGTGGCCGAGTGGTTAAAGGCAGCAGACTGTAAATCTGCCCGCGACAGCGTACGCTGGTTCGAATCCAGCCCCCTCCACCATTACAGATCAAAGCACCCGGTTCCTCGGATCGCACCGCTTGACGGTGCCGGTCAGGGCAACCGGGTTTTTCGTTTTTCCGATTTGCCCAAGCGCCACCAACGGCGCCGCCGCGTTTCGCGTGCCGCAAGCCATTTCAGAATTCCAGTGGGCGCGTCCATCCGATGCGTCGTTTCAAACCGGTCCGGAAGATTCCGACGGGGTTTCCCGTCCTGATCCGGACGCAAGCAAGAAAGAACAAGCTGTATGAGAAGTTCAAGGGATCGCCGCAGGTTGCGGACATCCACCCTATCCGTGAGAAGCGCCCAGGATCTCGGCGTCGGCGAGGCGCTGGTCTCCACGGCACCGGTCGCCCCGGCGAGACCTTCCAGGAAATCCCGCGCTTCCGCCTCCGCTCCCGTCCGTGGCCCGGTGCCGCGGGCCGATGAGATCATCTTCCTCCCGCTCGGCGGCTGCAACCGCATCGGCATGAACATGACCCTCTACGGTCATGCCGGCAAATGGCTGATCGTCGATGCCGGCGTCGCCTTCGCCGGCGACGACATGCCCGAGGTCCAGTCCTTCATGGCCGATCCGGCCTTCATCGAAGAGCGCATGGACGACGTCGTCGGTCTCGTGGTCACCCATGCCCATGAAGACCATGTCGGCGCCATCCATCATCTCTGGCCGCGCCTGACCTGCCCGATCTATGCGACACCCTTCGCGACCCACCTGATCCGGGAGCGGCTGAAGGAAGTCGGGGCCGCGCGCGCCGTGCAGGTCAACACCATGCCGATCGGCGGCCGTCTCAAGATCGGTCCTTTCGACATCGAGACGATCGCCGTGACCCATTCCGTCCCGGAGCCGATCTCGCTGGCGATCCGGACGAAGGCCGGCAACCTGCTGCATACCGGCGACTGGAAGTTCGATCCGGAACCCCTGGTCGGCTCCTCCACCGACTTCGCCGCCCTCAAGCGGTTCGGCGACGAGGGCGTGCTCGCCATGGTGTGCGACAGCACCAACGCCCAGGTCGAGGGCACCACCGGCTCCGAGGGGCAGGCCCGCGCCGGCTTGGTCGAGGCGTTCCGCGGCCGCAAGGGTGCCATCGCGGTGACCTGCTTCGCCAGCAACGTCGCGCGCATGAAGGCCGTCGCCGAAGCCGCCGCCGCCAACGACCGCAAGGTCGTGCTGGCCGGGCGCTCGCTGCTCCGCATGGAGAAGGCCGCCCGCGCCTGCGGCTATCTGGACGGCCTCCCTCCCTTCCTGAGCCTGTCCGAAGCCTCATCCGTGCCGCGCCGCAACCTCGTCCTGATCTGCACCGGCAGCCAGGGAGAGGAGCGTTCCGCCCTCAGCAAGATCGCCCGCGCCGAGCACCGCTCGCTGGCCCTGCACCGCGGCGACACGGTGATGTTCTCCGCCCGCACCATCCCCGGCAACGAGGATGCGATCGAGGCGATCTACAAGCTGCTCGCGAACATGGGCGTCAAGGTCGTGACCCCGTCCGACGCCCCGATCCATGTCTCCGGCCACCCGGCGCGGGGCGATCTCACCCGCATGTACGAGCTGATCCGGCCGCGCTTCGCGGTGCCCGTCCACGGCGAGATCCATCATCTGGAAGCCCATGCCCGGCTGGCGCGCGACTGCGGCGTCGAGCGGGCGCTGGTGCCGGAGGACGGCGACGTCATCCGCCTCGCGGATACCGGCACCGCGGTGGTCGGCCATATCGAGCCGCACCGGCTGGTCAATGACGGCCAGTTCCTGCTGCCCTGGGCCGGATCGGTCGAAGCGACCTTCGGCATCCGGGCGGAACAGCGCGCCGACCGCAACGCCGCGAAACCGGCTTTCGCGGCCTGACGCGACAGCAGGCCAGGCGCAAAGAAGCCAGGCACAACGAAGAAGGCCCCGACCACATCCGTGGTCGGGGCCTTCTTCGTTTTTGGTGGAGCCAAGCGGGATCGAACCGCTGACCTCTACAATGCCATTGTAGCGCTCTCCCAGCTGAGCTATGGCCCCAATCTCTTAAATTCCTGCGCGTCGCCTTCGGTGGGGGCTGGGTGCCCCCGGCTTCGCGGTGCCGGGGACTATCCTCAAACCGGCCCCCTCATTCAAGGGGAAAATTCGCCTCCGCTCGAATTTCTTCGCCGGCGGCTCTCAGCGCTCCTCGTCCTCGCCCTCGACATCGACGACCTCGCCCATGTCGTCCTCGTCGCCCAGCTCGGAGGCGTCCTCGAGAAGGACGTCGTCCTCTTCCTGGACGGGCTCGTCCGCTTCCTCGTCCAGATCGTCGACGGCGGCCTCGTCGTCGGTTTCCTCCAGCTCGCCGTCGTTGGCTTCCACCGTCTCCTCCTCGTCGTCCGTCTCGGCGGGGACCTTCTTGACCACCTCCTCGACAGGGGCGGGGCGGGCACGGCGGGACTTCAGCAACGCCTCGGGGTCGAAGGTCGTGCCGCAGCTCGGGCAAACCGGCGGGTCTTTGCGGAGGTCGTAATAGCGCGCCCCGCAATTGGGGCAGATGCGTTTGGTTCCCCACTCAGGTTTCGCCACGCCTTATCCTCCGGTCTCATCACGGTATCTATTGGTCAAAGCACGCCCCTCTGCCATGCCGCCACGCTGAAGTCAAAATCTAATTGACGATGCCCGCGACAGGCTCGTTTCGGCCGCCCCTTACCCCTGGCGCGCATCTATGCTAGGAACCGGCCACCCATCCGCCGTCAGCCAGAGGGAAGCAAAAGGCATGGCGCCCAGGCCGCTCCAGTCCGTCCAAACCGGCCCCTTGTCCGGGACCGTCCGGGTTCCGGGCGACAAGTCGATCTCGCACCGGGCGCTGATGTTCGGGGCGCTTGCCGTCGGCGAGACCACCGTCCACGGCCTGCTGACCGGGGAGGACGTGCTGCACACGGCGGCGGCGATGCGGGCGCTCGGCGCCGACATCGACCGCGACGACCAGGGCGTCTGGCGGGTGCGCGGAGTCGGAGTCGGCGGCCTGGTCGAGTCGTCCCAGGTGCTCGACATGGGCAACAGCGGAACCGCCGCCCGCCTCATGATGGGGCTGGTGTCCACCCATCCGATCACGACCTTCTTCACCGGCGACGCGAGCCTGACCAAGCGCCCCATGGCGCGGGTCAGCACCCCGCTGGAGCAGATGGGCGCCAGCTTCGTCTGCCGGTCCGGCGGCCGCCTGCCGCTCGCCGTGATCGGGACGGAGAACCCGGTGCCGATCACCTACCGCCTGCCGGTCGCCTCCGCCCAGGTCAAGTCGGCGATCCTGCTGGCCGGCCTGAACACCCCGGGCGTTACCACGGTGATCGAGGCGGAGCCGACCCGCGACCATTCCGAGCTGATGCTGGCCCATTTCGGCGCCACCGTGACCACCGAGCGGATCGAGGGCGGCGCCCTCGCGGTCTCCATCACCGGGGAACCGGAGATCACGGGCAAGACCGTGAACGTGCCGGCCGATCCCAGCTCGGCCGCCTTCCTGACCGTGGCCGCGCTGATCCGGCCGGGCTCCGACGTGACCCTGACCGACGTCGGCATGAACCCGCGCCGCACCGGGCTGTACGACACGCTGATCGAGATGGGCGCCGACATCACCTTCCTGAACCGCCGCGACCAGGCGGGGGAGCCGGTCGCCGACCTGCGGGTCCGGTCCAGCGCCCTGTCCGGCATCGCGGTCCCGCCCGACCGCGCGCCCTCGATGATCGACGAGTACCCGATCCTGGCCATGGCGGCCGCCTGCGCCGAGGGGACGACGACCATGCATGGCGTCGCCGAGCTGCGGGTGAAGGAGAGCGACCGGCTCGCCATGGTGGCCGACGGGCTGCATGCCTGCGGCGTGCGCGTGGAAGCCGGCCCGGACAGCCTGACCGTCCATGGCGGCGGCGTCCCGCCCGGCGGGGCGACCGTGGCGACCGCCATGGACCACCGCATCGCCATGAGCTTCCTGGTGCTCGGCATGGCCGCCGCCGAGCCCGTCGCGGTGGATGATTCCGGTTTCATTGACACCAGCTTTCCGGGCTTCGTGGACTTGATGAACGGCCTGGGGGCGCGCATTTCCGCTCCCGGGGCAGACTGACCTGACGGAACGGCCTGACAGAACGGATAGAGTAGAGGGAAACGCATGCCTGAAGCCGAGCACCGGGCCCTGGTGGTCGCGATCGACGGGCCGGCGGCCAGCGGCAAGGGCACGCTGGCCCGCCGGCTGGCCGACCGGCTGCACTTCGCCCACCTGGATACCGGCTCGCTGTACCGGGCGGTCGGCCTGGCGGTGATCCGCTCCGGCGGGGACCCGGGGAACGCCGCCGCCGCGACCGCCGCCGCCCGCGCGCTCCACCCCGAGACCACGCCGCGGGTGCTGGCCGATCCGGCGCTGCGCGGCGACGAGATCGCCGCCGCCGCCTCCAAGGTCGCGGTCGTGCCGGAGGTGCGGACGGCCCTGCTGGCGTTCCAGCGCGGCTTCGCCGCCAACCCGCCCGGCGGGGCGCGGGGCGCGGTTCTGGACGGCCGCGACATCGGGACCGTCGTATGCCCCGGCGCGGATGCCAAGCTGTTCGTCACCGCCTCGGTCGAGGCGCGGGCCGAGCGGCGTTTGAAAGAGTTGCGGGATCGCGGCGTCGCCGTTATATATGCAGCCGTCCTGGAGGACATGAAGGAACGAGATGCGCGCGACAGCCAGCGAGCGGTAGCCCCGCTCAAACCGGCTGCCGACGCATTTTTGCTTGACACCTCGTCAATGGACGCCGACCAGGCGCTTGACGCGGCGATGACCTTCATCTGCTCCAAAACCGGCCTCTCCGATCATTGTGCGTAGGCCTGCTGCCGAGCCAGCCGTCCAGGATGGAATTCAAAGTCGCCGGGCATGAGGTCCGGCGCGGCGGTCCCCTTACCGTTTCAACCATCGGATGCCGACGGTTCGGGGGGCGCTATATGATCAACCCAAGGAGTTTCAATGGCACAAGCAGCAGCTAGATCCGAGAGCATGGGCGGCATGGAAAGCTTCGCCGCACTGCTCGAGGAGTCGCTCGGCACCAGCGACAGCCTGGAAGGTACCGTCGTCAAAGGCCGTATCATCACGATCGAGAACGATAACGTGCTGATCGACGTCGGTCTGAAGTCGGAAGGCCGCGTTGCCCTCAAGGAATTCGGCGGACCCGGCGGCAATGCCGAGTTGAAGCCTGGCGACACCGTCGAGGTCTATCTCGAGCGGATGGAAGACAAGAACGGCGAAGCCGTCCTGTCCCGCGAGAAGGCCAAGCGCGAAGAAGCCTGGACGCTGCTGGAGAAGTCGTTCAACGATCAGTCCCGCGTCACCGGCGTGATCTTCGGGCGGGTCAAGGGCGGCTTCACGGTCGATCTCTCCGGCGCCGTGGCGTTCCTGCCGGGCAGCCAGGTGGACATTCGTCCGGTCCGCGACATTTCCCCGCTGCTGGGCACTCCCCAGCCGTTCCAGATCCTGAAGATGGACCGCTCGCGCGGCAACATCGTGGTGTCCCGCCGCGCCGTGCTTGAAGAGAGCCGCGCCGAGGCCCGGTCGGAGCTGGTCGCCAACCTCAAGGAAGGCCAGGTCCTCCAGGGCGTCGTCAAGAACATCACCGATTACGGCGCGTTCGTCGATCTCGGCGGCGTCGACGGCCTGCTGCACGTCACCGACATCGCGTGGCGCCGCATCAACCATCCGTCGGAAGCCCTCCAGATCGGCCAGACCGTCACGGTCCAGGTCATCCGCTTCAACCCGGAGACCCAGCGCATCAGCCTCGGCATGAAGCAGCTGGAAGCCGATCCGTGGGAAGGCGTCGAGGCGAAGTACCCGGTCGGGGCCAAGTTCAAGGGCCGCGTCACCAACATCACCGACTACGGCGCCTTCGTGGAGCTGGAGCCGGGGATCGAGGGTCTGGTGCACGTCTCCGAGATGTCCTGGACCAAGAAGAACGTCCACCCCGGCAAGATCGTCTCGACCTCCCAGGAAGTCGAGGTCATGGTGCTGGACGTGGATCCCCAGAAGCGCCGCATCAGCCTGGGCCTCAAGCAGTGCCTGGACAACCCGTGGGAGTCGTTCGTCGACAAGTTCCCGTCGGGCACCGAGCTGGAAGGCGAAGTCAAGAACATCACCGAGTTCGGCCTGTTCGTCGGCCTGCCCGGCGATATCGACGGCATGGTCCACATGTCCGATATCGACTGGAACAAGTCGGGCGAGGAAGCCATCGCCGAGTTCAAGAAGGGCGATCAGGTCAAGGTCAAGGTTCTCGACGTCGACGTCGAGAAGGAACGGATCAGCCTGGGCATCAAGCAGCTCTCCTCGGATCCGTTCGAGAGCGCCGCTGCCGGCCTGAAGAAGGGCGACGTCGTCACCTGCACCGTCACCGCCATCACTGACGGCGGCATCGAGGTCGCGGTGGCCGACGGCTTCCAGGGCTTCATCCGCAAGTCCGACCTGTCGCGCGAGCGTTCCGAGCAGCGCCCGGACCGTTTCGCGGTCGGCGAGAAGGTCGATGCCAAGGTCACCCAGGTCGATCGCGGCGGCCGCCGCATCAGCCTGTCGATCAAGGCGAAGGAAGTGGAAGAAGAGAAGCAGGCCATGCAGGAGTTCGGTTCCTCCGACTCCGGCGCGAGCCTGGGCGACATCCTGGGTGCGGCCCTGCGCCGCGCCCAGAGCAAGGAGCAGAGCGAGGAGTAATCTCCGCCGCTTTGATCCGGGCTTCCGGTCGAAAGGGCCGCCGCGGGCAACCGCGGCGGCCCTTCTCTTTGGGGGGTCCGGCTGGGGGAGTCCGGCTGGGGGGAACCCCGCGGGTCGAAGGTCTGTTGGGAGCGGCACGAACCGTTCAACAGACCGGAGGCCCGAGCCATGGCAGACGAGAAGAACACCGCGACTACCGGCCGCGACGCCCCGATGGAAGACCCCGGCCGCGAGGTCAAGGTCAGCAGGGAGGACCGCGCGCAGGGCGTGGTGTCCCAGCGCGAGACCAGCATCCTGGGCAATGCCGGGGTGTCGGAAGAGGCCGGCCTGGCGGGTACCGGCGCCGGCCGCTCGCGTCTGGAAGGCGCCCAGGGCTCCGGCTCCAGCACGACCGCCACCCCCGGGACGCCCGGCCCGGAGAACAACGAGGGCACCGTGTCGGGCACGACCGGGCTGGGTGTGGGCGGAACGACACCGGGCACGTCGCCGGAGGTCGCCGTCGGCGCGGGCGGTGCCGGCGCCCGGCCGGATGCGGACGACAAGGTCGAGCGCTGAACGGGCCACAGATGAACGGCGATGGATAAAGATGCTGCCGGCGTTATCCCTGCCCATCGCCGTTCCGGGACCTTCATAGAGGAATCAGGCCGGAAAGTCTAGGATCTTTGTCTTAGGCGCTCGCCTCAGCGGTACCCTTCCTCCCGGAGGACGCGGTGGACGGCGGGGCGGGCGCGCATCCGGTGGTAATGGGCGCGGCAGTTGGGCGGCAGGTCGATGGCGGTCTTGTCGGCCCAGAACTCCACATAGAACAGGGCGGCATCGGCGATGGAGAAGGCGCCGGCGACATAGTCCTTGCCCTCCAGCAGCTTGTCCATCAGGCCGAGGCCCTTGGTTGCGATCTCCCGCCCGCGGGCCTGGACGGCGTCGTGGGCCGAGGGCTCGGGGGTGAAGCTGGAGGTGGTGAAAATACGCGCGAAGCCCTGCATGTGGATGGTGCCGACGACATAGTCCATCACCTCCATCACCAGGGCGTCGCCGTCGGGATCGCCGGGCATCAGCCGGGCGCGCGGGTTGGTGCGGGCGAGCCAGTAGGCGATGGCCTGGAACTCGGTCAGGGCGGTGCCGTCGTCGCGCAGCAGCGTGGGGATGGTGGATTTGGGGTTGATCGCGACATAGTCGGGCTTGAACTGGTCGCCGGCCGGCAGGTTGACGATCGCCGCCTCGAACGGGTTGTCGATCTCCTCCAGCAGGATGTGGATGCCGGTCGAGCACGAACCCGGCGTCATGTAGAGCCTCATCGGTGACTCCCGCGCAAGAAGGGAAGGGGCGGCGGCAACGTTAGCATGCGGCCGGCCGCTACAGCCGTCGCACAGTGTCGCGGGGAACTGTCGCGGGGCGGGACGGCGCGCGCGCGGGAGCGCCGGGGCCAAGCTTTTGCGGGAACAGGGTTTTTCCCGGAAACCGGGATCTGGTGCGGCGTTTGCTTGGATGGTCCGGGCAAAGGAGGAACGCCATGCCGACGAACATCCAAGGAAAAAGCATCATCGTCACCGGCGCCGGGCGCGGGATCGGCGCGGAGATCGCGCGGGGCCTCGCCGCCGACGGAGCGAAACTCACCGTCGCCGACCTGTCGGAGCAGAACGCCCACGCGGTCGCCGGAGCGATCCGCGAGGCCGGCGGCACCGCCATCGCGGCCGCGGTGGACGTGCGGGACCGGGGCAGCGTGCGCGCCATGATCCAGGAGACGGTGCGCGCCCATGGCCGGCTCGACGTGATCTTCAACAATGCCGGCGTCGCCCAGACCAAGCCGTTCCTGGACATCACCGAGGAGGACTGGCGCTTCGTGAACGACGTCAACGCGCTGGGCGTGATGATCGGCATGCAGGAGGCGATCCGCCAGATGCAGGCCCAGGCCCGGGACGGTGCCGGAGGGGGCAAGATCGTCAATACCGCGTCGATCGCGGGCAAGCAGGGCTACGAGCCGCTGGCCCATTACTGCGCCAGCAAGTTCGCCGTGGTGGCGCTGACCCAGGCCGCCGCGCGGGCCTTCGGGAAGGAGGGCATCACCGCCAACGCCATCTGCCCCGGCGTGGTGGCGACCGACATGTGGAAGGTGATCGACGGCGGGTTCCGCGAGCACGGGCTGACCAGCCGCGACAACGAGGCGTTCGAGAATTTCGCGGGCATCGCGGTGCTCGGCCGCGCCTCGGTGGCGCAGGACTTGGTCGGCGTCGCCCGCTTCCTGGCGTCGTCGGACAGCGATTTCATGACCGGGCAGTCGCTGCTGGTGGATGGCGGGATGGTCTTCGTGTGAGGGGGGACGCGGCGCTTCGTCCGGGGGCGGAAGTCACGGCTGCGGCCAGTCGCGCCGGCGGACGGGCAGGTGGAGCGGCTTGCCGTCGAAGTCGCGGTAATGGCTCAGTGCCTGGGGGGCGAAGACGGCGCGGAGGTCGGGGGTGATGGTCATCAGCCCCTCGTCCAGCAGGGCGTGGATGTCGGCCCGGAGCAGGATGCCGTCCCGGACCTCGTTGGAGGTCCGGAAGTCCCGCAAATGGGCGGCCTCCAGCGCCGCTTCCACGTCGCAGTCGGTCACGGCGCAGCGGCCGCCATAGGCTTCCAGGAGCCGCCGGCGGAACTCCTGCTGCTCCGGCCGGAGCTGGCGCCGGCCTCCGGTGCCTGCCCCGGCATCGGTCCAGGCGGTCAGGAAGACGCCGCCTTCGGACCGGAAGCGGTCCTCCTCGGGCAGTTCCCGCAGATCGGTGAGGATCAGGTCGTTGCCGTCGATCGCGGCCACGATCGCTTCCCCGCAGATCAGGCCGGCGCGGTCGCGCAGCTTCACCCGCCGTGTGGCCAGGTTCGGGTCGGGCGGCTGAAGGAGATGCTGGCGGATGGCGGAAGGAGCGTCGGTGTCGATGATCAGCGTCATGGCGGCGGGCCAGAGGGAGTGTGGCGGTGGATCTCTGCGCCGATCTACGGCGAGAGCGGACCTTTGCGGAACCGGTTCGGGATCGTCGCGATGAAGCGGACGAACGGCTGCGCCTGCCCTTGCGAGACGCTCCGCCGGCCGTCGCGGACGATCACGTCGGGCAGGGGAGCGGGGGTCGGCAAGCCAGACCTTGGCCGTGTACTCCGACTTCCGCAGGGCGCTGCCGAGGCCCAGGCGGAAGCGACAGCGCCTCGTCGAAAGCTCGGACCCTACAGGATGCCGTTTCCGATATCCGCCGGGAGCGGCCGCTTCGCCCGCAATGATCTTCCAGTAAAGAGGATTTGCGCGAGATTCAATGAATGTTTAGCCGGCCCCGGCGGCGGGTGGCGGGGTGACGTGTCGCTTGGTCCATGGCCGGACAGTCGCGCAATTCAACAAGCGCGCCGGTAAAAACGTATCGGGCTAAACTGTTGTATCATAAGAACTTACCTTGACGGTGCCGGTCCCGGCATGGCACCGTTGAGCTTGGCCGCGGAGAGAGATCCCCAGCTCAAGGGAACGCCCGCGCAACCAGGGAGAGTCGGGACCAATGACAAAGTCTGAACTGATTCTTCGTCTGTCCGAGCAGAATCCGCACCTGTACCAGCGTGACATCGAGAAGATCGTCACCACCATCTTCGACGAGATATCGGAGGCGCTGGCGCGCGGCGACCGGGTGGAGCTGCGCGGGTTCGGCGCGTTTTCGGTCAAGAAGCGCGACGCCCGGGTCGGGCGCAATCCGCGCACCGGGGCCAGCGTCCACGTGACGCAGAAGTTTATTCCCTTCTTCAAGACCGGCAAGCAGTTGCGCGAACGTCTGAACACGGAGTAAGGGTCAGTGTCCGCCGCGGCCGCTTCCCCGCGACCGTCGGCCGAGCCGCTCCGTGAATGAAGCTTCAAGAGCCGAGGAAGCCCGTGCGTTACCTGTCCTGGATCATCACCATCCCGATCGCCCTGGTCATCGTGTCCTTTGCCGTGTCCAACCGCGATCCCGTCGAACTGGCCCTGTGGCCCCTGCCGTTCTCGATCACGGTGCCGATCTACGTGGCGGCCCTGACGGCGCTGGTCCTGGGCTTCCTGGCCGGCGGCTTCGTCGCCTGGAGCGCCGACCGCAAGCACCGCGTCGCCGCCCGCGTGCGCGGCCGCAAGGCGGCCCAGCTGGAGCGCGAGCTTTCCCACGAGCGGGAGGAGCGCACCGCCGCCGAGAAGCGCGTCGCCGAGGCCGCCCAGCGGCTGGCCGCGAGCAACGCGCCGATGCTGACCTCCGACGCCGCCGCGCGCCGGGTGCCGATGTCGCAGATCGAGACCGCCAGGGCGCAGTGAGCCGGGCCAGAGGGGTAAGCAAGGACTGATGAGGACTATCGGTGCCGCCGAGGTCGAAGCGGCCCTGGAGTTCGGGCCGCTGATCGAAAGGTTGCGGAAGATGTTCCGCTCGGGGTGCGAGGCGCCGGTCCGGCACCATCACACCATCCCGACCTTCGACCAGCACGCCGCCACGCTGCTGGTGATGCCGGCCTGGCAGGTCGGCCGCTATATCGGGGTCAAGCTGGTCACCGTGTTCCCCGACAACGGGACGCGCAGCCTGCCCTCGATCATGGGCTCCTACCTGCTGCTGAGCGGCAAGACCGGCGCGCCGCTGGCCATGATCGACGGGCCGGCGCTGACCGTCAAGCGGACGGCGGCGGCCTCGGCGCTGGCGGCCTCTTACCTGGCGCGGAACGACGCCAGCCGCCTGCTGATGGTCGGGACCGGCGCGCTGGCGCCCCATCTGGTGCTGGCCCACGCGACCGTGCGGCCGATCCGCGAGGTGCTGATCTGGGGGCGCGACCCGGCCAAGGCCGACCGGCTGGCCAAGCAGCTCAACCGGCGCGGGATGAAGGTCTCCTCGACCCAGGATCTGGAGGGGGCGGCGCGCGGGGCCGACATCGTGTCCTGCGCCACCCTGTCGCGCGAGCCCCTGATCCGGGGGGAGTGGCTGGCCGAGGGCGTCCACGTGGACCTGGTCGGCGGCTTCACGCCCGAGATGCGGGAGGCCGACGACGCGGTGATCGCCCGCGCCCGCATCTTCGTCGATACCCGCGAGGGCGCCACGAAGGAGGCCGGGGACATCACCCAGCCGCTGGCGGCCGGGCTGATGACGGTGGACGACATCGCCGGCGACCTGTTCGACCTGACCCGGGGCGACCGCGCCGGCCGGCGCTTCTATAACCAGATCACCCTGTTCAAGTCGGTCGGGACCGCGCTGGAAGACCTCGCCGCCGCCCAGTACGCCGTCGAAGTCACCTGAGGCGCGAAGGGTTCACGAAAAGGGATCTGGGTAACATGGGAATGCATGTCGCGGTGGTCGGGGCCGGAATCATGGGCCTCTCCACCGCCTGGGCGCTCGCCCGCCGGGGGCACCGGGTCAGCGTCTACGACCAGTACGCGGTGCCGAACCCGCTGGGTTCCTCGGTCGACCAGCATCGGCTGATCCGCCACGCCTATGGGGCGGAGGGCGGCTATACCGACATGGTGGACGAAGCTTACGGCGCTTGGGAACGGCTGTGGGCCGACCTGGGACAGCGCTTGTACGAGCCGACCGGGACGCTGTGCATCGGCTCGGTCGAGGATACATCCTGGCTGCACGAGAGCGCCGCGACGCTGGCCGAACGCGGGCGGGCGGTGCGCTGGCTGTCGGGTGCGGCGCTGGCGGCGGAGTTCCCGCTGATCGAGGCCGGCGGGGTGCGGGAGGCGTTCCACCTGGAGACCGGCGGCGTGCTGCTGGCCGGGCGCATCGTGGAACTGCTGGCGCATCATCTGCCCGGCCGCAACGTCACCATCCATCCCCATGCCGCCGTGCTCGACGTCGATCCGGCGACCGCGACGATCCGGCTGGCCGACAGGACCGTGGTCCGGGCCGACGCCCTGGTGGTCGCGGCGGGGCCCTGGGTGCGGCGGCTGGTGCCCTCCGTCGCGGAGCGGGCCGTGCCGTCGCGGCAGGTTGTGACCTATCTGGCGATGCCGGACGGCTTGCGCGACGCCTGGGCGAAGCATCCCATGGTGCTGGACATCGACCCGGACTGCGGCTTCTACCTGGTGCCGCCGGTGGCGGGGACCGGCATGAAGATCGGCGACCACCGCTTCACCCTGGCCGGCGACCCGGACCTGGACCGCGACGCCGGGCTGGAGGAGGCGGAGCGGATCTGGGCGTTCGGCCGCGCGCGGCTGGCCGATCCGGACCGCTATTCGATCGCCAGCGCCGCCACCTGCTTCTATACCTGCGAGCGGGACGAGCGCTTCGTCGTGGAGCCGCTGGACGGGGGCGGGCCGTCGGGGGGAAGGACCTGGGTGATGACCGGATTCTCCGGCCACGGCTTCAAATTCGGCCCGGTGCTGGGCGAACGGATGGCGGCGGCCTTGGAAAACCCCGACCTGGGACCGACATTGACCTCGTGGGCCGCCGGCCGCCAACCCGTCCCGCGGGACACCTCGCGGGACATCTCGCGGAACACAATGACGGATATTCCATCATCATGACTTCGCCGGCCTCCCGGATCTTCGTTTCCATCGACACGCCCGAGATCGACGCCGCGCGCGATCTGGCCGAGCGGCTGACCGGCCTTGTGGGCGGGGTCAAGCTGGGGCTGGAATTCTTCTGCGGCCAGGGGCCGTCGGGCATCCGGGCCGTCATGGGCGGCGTGCGGCTGCCGCTGTTCCTGGACCTGAAGTTGCACGACATCCCGAACACGGTGGCGGCCGCCGTGCGCGCGGTGCTGCCGATCCAGCCGGTCTTCCTGACCATCCACACCAGCGGCGGGCCGGCGATGATGCGCGCGGCGGCGGAGGCGGCTTCCATGACCGATCTGCCGAGGCCCCGGCTGCTGGGCGTCACGGTGCTGACCAGCCTGGACGACGACGACCTGGTGGCGGTCGGGCAGGGCGTGCCGGTGCTGGACCAGGCCCGGCGGCTGGCGGCGCTGGCGCAGTCCTCCGGGCTGGACGGGATCATCTGCTCGCCGGCCGAGGTGGCGGCGCTGCGGGCCGAGTGCGGGCCGGATTTCGTGCTGATGGTGCCGGGCATCCGGCCGGCCGGCTCCGCCGTGGGCGACCAGAAGCGCGTGATGACCCCGCGCGACGCGGTCGAGCAGGGGGCGGACTTCCTGGTCATCGGGCGCCCGATCACCCAGGCGCCCGACCCGGCAGAGGCCGCGCGCGCCATCGTCGGCGAACTTTAGGAATCGGACATGTCTGTTCAGGTGAAGATCTGCGGCGTCAGCCATCCGGGCGCGGTCACGGCCGCGGTCCAGGGCGGGGCGCGCTATATCGGGCTGGTGTTCTACGAGCGCTCGCCCCGGCACGTGGCCCCGCCGCTGGCGGCGGAGCTGGCGCGCATGGTGCCGACGGGCGTCAGGACGGTCGGGCTGTTCGTCGATCCCACGAACGAGTACCTGGAGCATGTGGTGAGCCAGGTCCCGCTCGACCTGATCCAGCTCCACGGCGACGAAACGCCGGAGCGGGTGGCGGAGATCCGGGCCGCCTTCTCCATGCCGGTGATGAAGGCGATCAAGGTGTCCTCTGCCGCCGACCTGGACATGGCCGACGCCTATGCCGCGGTGGCCGACCGGCTGCTGTTCGACGCCAAGCCGCCGGCCAAGGTCGCGGCACTTCCGGGCGGCAACGGCATCGCCTTCGACTGGACCATCCTGACCGGGCGGACCTGGTCGAAGCCCTGGATGCTGTCGGGCGGGCTGACCGCCGGGAACGTGGCGGAGGCCATCGCGGTCAGCGGTGCCCAGTCGATCGACGTCAGTTCGGGGGTCGAGGACCGGCCGGGCCACAAGGACCCGGACCTGATCCGCGACTTCCTGAAGGCCGCCGGCCGCTGAGCCTCCGGGAGCGTCCATGACCGACTTGCCGCCCGAGGGCGAGCCCAGGGACGAGGTGGAGGAACGGGACGAGGCCGGCCCGGCGAAGCGCCGGCTGCGCGGGTTCCTGAACCACCTGATCATTTATTTCTCGGCCATGATCCTGCTGGTGCCGGTCAATTTCCTGCTGACGCCGGGCAGGGTCTGGTTCGTCTTCCCCCTGGTCGCGTGGGGAGCGCCGCTGGCGATCCACGCCGCCTTCGCCATGGGGCTGTTCGACCGCCTGAAGCGTTGAGGAGGGTGCGCGTCCCGCGCACCACGGGCGGCGGGACGCCGCCCCTCCACCACCGGCAAAGTCATTGCCGATACAAGGGTTTGCGGGGTTCACGTCCATGAGTGACACCAAGGCAGTCAACGTCACGGTTTCGGGCAAGGTCCAGGGCGTCTGGTACCGGGCCTGGACGGTCGAGGAGGCGCGCTCGCGCGGGCTGGTCGGCTGGGTGCGCAACCGGAGCGACGGGACGGTCGAGGCGGTCTTCGCCGGCCAGGCCGAGCAGGTCGACGCCATGGTCGAGGCCTGCCGGCGGGGGCCGACGCATGCCCGCGTCGCCGGCGTGGCGGTCGCGCCGGCGGGCTATCCGAGCGTCGACGGGTTCGAGCAGCGGGCGACCTACTGAGGCTTACTGCGAAGCGACGAGGTCGAGCCACTCCTGCTCGGTCAGGGTGGTGAGGCCCAGGTCGCGGGCCTTGGTCGCCTTGCTGCCGGCATCGGCGCCGACCACCACATAGTCGGTCTTGGACGAGACGGAACCGGCGACCTTGGCGCCGAGGGATTCGGCCCGGGCCTTGGCCTCGCTGCGGGTCACGGTCTCGAGGGTGCCGGTGAACACGACCGTCTTGCCGGCGATGGGCGAGGACTGCACCCTCGGCGGCACGAAGTCGGTGACGGAGACGCCGGCGGCCAGCAGGTCGTCCAGCACTTCCAGATTGTGCGGCTCGGCGAAGAAGCCCAGCAGGTCGTCGGCGACCGAGGGGCCGATCTGCTCGATCCCGATCAGCTCGCCGTAGGCTTCGGAACCGTGGACCTGGGCCGCGGCCATCTGCTCCCGCCAATGGTCGAAGCTGCGGTAGCTGCGGGCCAGCAGGCGGGCGGTGGTCTGGCCGACCTGGGGAATGCCGAGCGCGAAGATGAAGCGGTCGAGCGGAATCTGCCGCCGGTTGTCGATGCTGTCGAACAGCTTGGCCGCCGACTTGTCGCCCCAGCCGTGGCGGTTCTTCAGCCGGGTCAGGCTGGCGGCGTCCTTCTCGCGCAGACGGAAGATGTCGCCGGGGCGGCGGACCATGCCCTCGTCCCAGAATTCCCGGATGATCTTCTCGCCCAGCCCCTCGATGTCGAAGGCGTCGCGGCTGACGAAGTGGCGCAGGCGCTCCACCGCCTGGGCCTCGCAGATCAGGCCGCCGGTGCAGCGGCGGATCACCTCGCCCTCGGGCCGGACGGCGGCGCTGCCGCACACCGGGCAATGGTCGGGGAAGACGTAGGCTTCGGAATCGGCCGGGCGCTTGTCCGGCACGGCCTGGACGATCTGCGGGATCACGTCGCCGGCGCGCTGGACGACCACCAGGTCGCCCTTGCGCACGTCCTTGCGCCGGATCTCGTCCTCGTTGTGCAGGGTGGCGCGGCTGACCACGACGCCGCCGACGGTCACCGGCTCCAGCTCGGCCACGGGGGTCATGGCGCCGGTCCGGCCGACCTGGATGGTGATGTCCTTGAGGCGGGTCTGGGCCTGCTCGGCCGGGAACTTGTGGGCGATCGCCCAGCGCGGCGCCCGGCTGACGAAGCCCAGCCGGTCCTGCCAGTCCAGCCGGTTGACCTTGTAGACGACGCCGTCGATGTCGAACGGCAGGTCCGGGCGCCCCTGCTGCACCTGGTCGTAATAGCGCAGAAGCGCGTCGCCGCCGCAGCACAGCTCGGCCGGCTTGTTCGGCCGGAAGCCCCAGTCCTCCAGCCGCCGGCGCACCTCCCACTGGGTGGCGCCCAGCGGTTCCGACACCTCGCCCCAGGAATAGCCGAAGAAGCCCAGGGGCCGCGACGCGGTGATCTTCGAATCGAGCTGGCGCAGGCTGCCGGCGGCGGCGTTGCGCGGGTTGGCGAAGATCGGCTTGCCGGCGGCGGCCTGCCGCTCGTTCAGGGCCATGAACTCGGCCCGGTCCATGTAGACCTCGCCGCGCACCTCCAGCACGTCGGGGACGGGGCCGGGGAGTTGCTTCGGCACGTCGCCGATGGTCCGGACGTTGGCGGTGACGTCCTCCCCCTCCTGGCCGTCGCCGCGGGTGGCGGCGAGGACGAACCGGCCCTTCTCGTAGCGCAGCGAGCAGGACAGGCCGTCGATCTTGGGCTCGGCGACGAACTCCACCGAATCGGCTTCCTTGATGTTCAGGAAGCGGCAGATGCGCTGGACGAACTCGTGGACGTCCTCACCCGCGAAGGCGTTGCCCAGCGACAGCATCGGGACGGCGTGGCGGACCTTGGCAAACCCCGCGGCGGGGGCGGCTCCGACCTTCCGGGACGGGCTGTCGCCGCGCTTCAGCTCGGGGAAGCGCAGCTCGATCGCGTCGTTGCGGCGGCGGAGTTCGTCGTAGGCGGCGTCGGTGACCTCCGGCCGGTCCTGCTGGTGGTAGAGGGTGTCGTGGTGGGCGATCTCCGCCGCGAGCGCCGCCAGTTCCTCGGCGGCCTGCTCGGGGGAGAGGTCTTCGACGGGGATGCCGCGGATGGCTTCGCGGGCGCCGGCCGTCATCAGCCGTGCCCCGCGATCAGGCTTTCCGCCGCGGCGCGGGCCTCCTCGGTGACCTTGGCGCCGGAGAGCATGCGCGCGATCTCCTCGCGCCGCTGCCGGTCGCCCAATTCCACCACTTCGGTCGTCACCCGTTCCTCCGAATCCTGTTTCTGGACCTGCTTCTGCACCTTCAGGTGATGGGCGCCGCGCGCCGCCACCTGCGGGCTGTGGGTCACCACCAGCACCTGCCGGTCGCGGCCCAGCTTGGCCAGCCGCTCGCCGACCGCGGCCGCGACGGCGCCGCCGATGCCGGTGTCCACCTCGTCGAACACCAGGGTGGGCACGGTGCCGACCTGGGCCAGCACCACCTTGAGCGCAAGCATGAAGCGCGCCAGCTCGCCGCCGGACGCGATCTTGTTGATCTGGCCGGGGGGAGAGCCCGGGTTGGTCGCCACCAGGAAGGCGACGCGGTCGATCCCGTCGGGACCCCAGGAGGATTCGTCCAGCGGCTCCAGCGAGGTGGTGAAGCGGGCGCGGTCCAGCTTGAGCGGCGGCAGCTCGCGGGCGACGGCGGCGTCCAGCTTGCCCGCGGCCTTGCGGCGGAAGTCGGACAGGCGCTTCGCCGCCTCCAGATAGGCGTCGCGGGCCTGGGCGGCCTCGCGGGCGAGGCGTTCCAGCGCGTCGCCCTGGTCCTCGATCAGGTTGAGGCGGCGCGACATCTCCTCGCGGAGCGCTGCCAGCCGGTCGACCTCGACATTGTGCTTGCGCGATGCGGCGCGTAGCGCGAACAGCCGCTCCTCCAGCTTTTCCAGCGCGTTGGCGTCCATGTCCTCGTCGCTGGAGAGCGCCTGGAGGGTGGCGACGGCGTCGGCGATCTCGGCCTGGGCGCGGTCGAGGGCGCCGATCACCGGCTCGAGCCGGCCGCCGGCCTTGTCGATGATGCGCATCAGCGCGCGGTGGGCGCTGTTGAGCCCGCGTTCGGCCCCGCGCTCGCCGGCCAGCTCGCCGAAGGCGGCGTTCAGCGCCTCGACCACCTTTTCCCGGTGCATCATGACCGTGCGGGTCTCGGCCAGCTCCTCCTCCTCGCCGGGGCGGGGCTGGAGCTCGTCCAGCTCGGCGACGGCGTGGCGCAGATAGTCCTCCTCCGAGCGGGCGCGGGCGATCTCCTCCGCCGCCTCCTCGCGCGCGGCCTCGACCTGGCGCCAGGCGCGGTAAGCCGCCGAGACCTGCGCCGACATGGTGGCGAGGCCGGCATAGGCGTCCAGCACGGAGCGGTGGGTCTGCGGGTTGAGCAGGCCGTGGGTGTCGAACTGGCCGTGGACCTCGACCAGCGTCTCCCCCAGCCGGCGGAGCAGGGTCACCCCGATCGCCTGGTCGTTGACATAGGCGCGCGACCGCCCGTCGGCCGTGACGACACGGCGCAGGACGAGGGTGTCCTCGATCTCAAGCCCCTGCTCGCGCACCAGGGCCACGGCCGGGTGGTCCTCCGGCAGGTCGAACTCCGCGGTGACGGAGGCCTGGTCGCTGCCGTGGCGCACCAGGGTGCTGTCGCCGCGCCCGCCGAGCGCCAGGCCCAGCGCGTCGAGCAGGATCGACTTGCCCGCACCCGTCTCGCCGGTCAGGACGCACAGCCCCGCGTTCAGCGACAGGGACAGGCGTTCGATCAGGACGACATCGCGGATCGACAGCGCGACAAGCATCGGCTGCCTTAGAACACCGAGGCCCAGGCCCGGCTGATCCATGATTTGCTGCTGCTCTCCGGCCGCACGTTCGCGTCCACCAGCAGGGCGTAGCTGTCTACGTACCATTCGCTGCCCGGAAAGTTGTGACCCAGCACGGCCGCCGCCGCCTGCGCCTCGTCCACCACGCCGAGGGCGAGATAGGCTTCGGTCAGGCGATGCAGAGCTTCCGGCACGTGGCTGGTGGTCTGGTATTTCTCGATGACGGTGCGGAAACGGCCGATCGCGGCGTTCTGGTGGCCCTGGCGCAGGTAGTAGCGCCCGATCTCCATCTCCTTGCCTGCCAGATGGTCGTTGGTCAGGTCGATCTTGAGCGCCGCGTCGCGGGAATAGGGCGACTCCGGGAAGCGCCGCGTGACCTCGCCCAGCGCGTCGAGCGCCTGCTGGGTGATCCGCTGGTCGCGGCCCACGTCGGTGATCTGCTCGTAATAGGACAGGCCCTTCATGTAATAGGCGTAGGCGATGTCGTCGCTGCCGGGATGAAGCTGGATGAACCGGTCCAGCGCGATGATCGCGTCGTCGTAGGCCAGCGCCTGATAGTGGGCGTAGGCCGCCATCAGCTGCGCCCGGGTCGCCCATTGCGAGTAGGGATGCTGGCGCTCGACCTCGTCGAACAGGCGCGCCGCCTCCTTGTACCGTTCCTCATCCATGGCGGTGGCCGCCTCGGAATAGATCGTTTCGACCGGGCGCTCGACATAGGGCGCCTCCTCGGTGGACGCGCACGCGGCGAGGCCGAGGCCGAGCAGGGGTGCGGCGACCAGGCGGATCAGGGCGGGAGACAGACGGGTCATCATCGACATTTCACACGGGATACGGAGTTGGCGCCTGTATAGCACGCCCAAACCCGGACGCGACACCGTTTGGAGCGCCGGGTCCGGAGGGCATGCCCGCGACGGTACCGCCGGTCCGGTTAATTTGTCGAAAACCTTGAAGCATTCCGATATGACGAAGTTGAGCGGTTCTGCCGGAACGTTACCAGAACACCTGCGGCATATCAACCGGCTCCCCGAATTATCGGCCGGACCGCCCCGACCGGTTTCCCGCGAGCCTTCGGCGGGCAAACCCGCTAATCTGCCGCACCCGAAGCCAATGCAGTGCCTGCCGCCATGACCGCCACGCTGACCACCTCCCAGCGCCCGCTGAAGGACCATGCCCTGCGCGAGACGCTGGCGAACGAGGTCCATGCCCGTCCGGCGGAGAGCCTGAGGGCGCCGCTCCGGGCCACCCATCTCGCGATGCTGTCGGGCGAGGGGGCCGGCGAGCGCGACCGTGCCCACCTGGCCCGCCTGTGCGAGCGTGCCGGGGTGGCGCCGCCGCCGCCGGGAGCCACCCATTTCAGCGCCGACCTGGGCACCTGCCGGATCAAGTGGGAGCGCCACACCGAGTTCAGCAGCTACACGGTCTTCCGGCCGTGGGGGAACCCCGGGGGCGGTGACGGCTTCTCCGACACGGCGCTGATGGCCCTGCCGCCGGAATGGCTGGCCGGCATCGCGGGCGAGATGCTGGCCGGCGTCCATCTGTCGCTGGTCCAGTCCGATTCGCCGCTGGCGACGCCGGAGGGGCTCCAGGGCGTGTTCGGGTCCGATGGGTTCGTCGGCGCGCGGATGGCCGGCGGCGGCGCCACCGGCTGGACCGATTTCCGCATCCATGCCGACGGGTTCGGGCGCTACGTGGTCGCCGACCATGGCCTCAAGCCGCGACAGGCCGGGCGGATGGTCCAGCGGCTGTTCGAGATCGACACCTACCGGATGATGGCCCTGCTGGCCCTGCCGCTGGCCCGCGGCGTGCTGCCGCGAATCCGCGGGATCGAGGCGGAGCTTGCCAGGCTGACCGAGCAGACCACCCACATCGCCCGCATGGAGGACGAGCAGGCGCTGTTGCAGCAGCTGTCGAAGCTGGCCGCCGAGGCGGAGCAGACCTCGGCCGAGACGACCTACCGCTTCGCCGCCGCCCGGGCCTACAGCGACCTGGTCGCCCGGCGGATCGTCGAGCTGCGCGAGGACCGCATCGAGGGCATGCAGACCATCGCGGAATTCATGGCCCGCCGCCTGACCCCGGCGGTCGATACCTGCGAGGCGGTCGCCAAGCGGCAGGAGTCCCTGTCGGCCCGCATCGGCCGCGCCAGCAACCTGCTGCGCACCCGGGTGGACCTGGCGCTGGAGGAGCAGAACCGCGACCTCCTCCTCTCCATGGACCGCCGCGCCAGCATGCAGCTCAGATTGCAGGAGACGGTCGAGGGGCTGTCGGTGGTGGCGATCAGCTATTACCTGATCGGCATCGTCTCGTACCTGTCGAAAGCCCTGAAGGGCGTCGGCCTGCCGATCGACCCGGATCTGGCGGTCGGCATCGCGGTGCCGGTGGTGCTGGTGCTGGTGTGGCAGGGGGTGCGGCGAATCCGCAAGGTGGTGACCGGGCGGGAGGGGCACGGGTGAGGGGCGGCCCGCATCCTGCCTGCCTTGTTCGCGGTCGGCATGGAATGAAGGGAATCGGCCACAGATTACGGCGATATCCCCAGATGATCCGGGCCGTATCTTCGTCCATCGCCGTAATCTGTGGCAAGAGCCCGAATCACACTTGCGTCGCTCCCGCCGGGTCGGTGCCCGATCAGGTCGATTTGCCCCAGGGCAGCCGACTCGCGGCTGATGTGGCGGCGGGTGAGGGGATTGCCGTAGATCGGCCCCGGCCGCAGGCCGACCGACGGTTGCTCTCAACGAGCCGGGAGGTCTACAGGCTCTTCAGGTACTCCAGCAGGGCCATGCGCTCGGCCTCGGTGAGCGCGCGGCCGATGACGCCGTTGCCTTTGGGGCCGTCCTTGAACTCGTGGCCGGTGTTCAGGCTGCCGGCGACGGTCGTGTCGACCACGGTCGTGCCCTTGGCGCAGGACGCCTCGTAGCCGAGCTTCTTCGGATCGTACTCACGGCCGCCCAGGCAGAAGCTCTTGGGGCGCTGCGCCGCGGGGAGCAGCAGGTCGTGGAGGGTCGGCACCGAGCCGTTGTGCAGGAACGGCGGGACCGCCCAGATGCCGTCGAGCGGGCGGGCCTTGTAGATCGCCTTGGCCTGGAGACAGTTGGCCCGGTTGCCGTTCATCTCCTCCTGCCGTTCGGGCGGCACCTTGTTGTTCAGGTACCAGGTCTCGGTCGCCCGCTGCACGGTGTAGCCCAGCGCCGCGGCGAAGCTGGTGGTGGTCACGGGCTGCGCCGCGTCGGCCGAGGACGCTGCGCACGGGTCCTTGTAGTCGATCGCGACATAGGGCGGCACCGTCACGGTGCGGTTCTGGAGGATGTCAGCCTGCCCCGGATCGGTGCCGACCACGGAAATGGGGACCTGGGTGACCTTCAGGTATTTGCCGGTCGCCTGGGGCAGTTCGGTCCAGTACTTGTCGGACCAGAACTCCTTGTCCGGATCGTTGACCGGGGGCAGGTGGCAGCCCTGGCACAGCTCGCGGTAGAGCTTGCGGCCCTCGTCCCGCTTGGCCGGGTCGATCGCGCCGAACTCCTTCTCGGGCCAGGTCGGCGCCAGCAGGCCGGTGAAGCCCTGGGGCACTTCCCGCCCGTCGGGGCCGGGGACCTTCCTGAGGGGATCGGAGCCGGCCAGCATCTCCTCCATATCGTGGATGTTCTCGACTTGGACGGAGGAGGCGTAGAGTTCCCGGCCGGGGTTGGTCAGGTTGATCTTCGCCGCAACGCCCAGCGCCTCGCCGGCGTTGCGCACCATCGGCTGCATGATCGAGGCGTCGTACTGGACCCAGTCGAACCAGGAGGTGCTCCAGGTGTGCGGGAATTTCACCGGCGCCGAGATGCGCGCGAAGTTCTGCCAGGGGTCGAAGCCCGGCGCGTCCTTGGCGCCGATCAGGGCGTTGACGAACACGGCGTTGCCGATCCGGGTCAGGGCGTCCAGGCGGGCGAAGCCTTCGGCCGCGTCGGTGCCCGGCAGTTCCTTCATCTTCTTGGACAGCGCCTCGCCGGCGACGATCAGCGCGTCGAGCTGGGCCTTCAGCTCCGCCTTCTGGTCGGAGGTGTGGTTCGGCCCCAGCACGCGGTCGGCGAAGCGGCCGAAGCGGAACGGCAGGTACTTGGTATAGGCCAGCGACAGGCCCAGCACGGTCTGGAGCTTGCCGAAATCGACCGGGGCCGTGCCGCCGTCGAAGCGCAGGCTGACGCCCTTGTATTCCAGGTGGCCGGTATGGCAGGCGGCGCAGGTCAGGCCGATCTGGTCGGGCAGCTTGCGGCCGGTCGAGGGGTCGTCATAGCCGGGCGTCCGGGCGAATCCGACCGGCAGCGTGTCGGGGTTGACCTCGCCCGCCTTCTGGCCCCAGCGGTTGGATTCGGCCGCGGCGAGGCCCGGCGTCGCCTTGGGGCTGGGAATGAAGCCGAAGCGCGACAGGTAGGTCTCGTCCCGGAGCAGGGGGGCGGCGCTGAAGATGGTGATCTCCGGCTGTTCCAGCGCCACGAACCAGGAATAGGGAATCGGGAAGGTAGAGGTGCCCTGGGTGGCATGGTGGAACCAGTGCCGGTCGGCCTGGCTCCAGTTCTGGTTCAGCCACTTCGCCTCCTTGACGATGGGGGCCGGCGGCAGGTCGGGCGGCAGAAATTCCTTGATCTTGTCGCAGCCCGACGCGAGCAGCGCGGTCGCGAGCAACAATGCCATATGGGTGTATTTCATGAACGCGTCTCGTCCGCTGGAATGGAAAGCATCCGTTCCGGATAGACGAAAGTAGTAAAAATTTGGAATAGACCCTACTCAGAAGGGCATACGAGCACGACGGGTCACGGCGGCAGGACATCGACGCGGACGGCGCCGATCAGGGTCGCGATGTAGCGGTCGAGCATTTCGACAGCGATGTCCTTCTCGATCTCCGACGGCAGTTTGCCGGCGGCCTGGACGGGACCCATGCCCGGCACCTCCACCATGCCGTCGTCCCCGACCGTCAGGACGCGTCCTTCCGCCTCTCCCGGCAGCAGGACGGTGATGCGCCGGCCCGGCGCCAGCGGTTCATGGGGGGCCGGATCGCTCGCGGAGGCCTGCACCGGTTTCTCCTCCGGCTCCGGCCATTCCGCCAGGATCGCCGGGCCGTCGGGCAGGCCGTTGTCGGTCCGGTAGCGGGCGAGCGCCTTGCGGGTGCGCGGGCCGAGACGCCCGTCCGCCGCTCCCGGATCGTAGCCGCGGGCGGCAAGCTGGCGCTGGGCGGTGCGGACGCGCTCCGTGACCGCCGTTTCCAGCGCGCGGGCGAAGCGGAGGTCCGGCTCGCCCGGTGCCGTGATGCCGAGGTCCGCGGCGGCTTTCGTCATGGCCGATCTGGTCGCCGGGCCGGGAATGCCGTCGGCGGTTCCGGGATCGTGGCCGAGCAGGGCCAGGAGCTCCTGAACGTGGGCGACCAGCCGCGCCGTCCCGTCGTCCTGCCGTTCCGCCGGCAAGTCGTTTTCGGACGCATGCAGGTCCTGGCCGGCCTCCGGGGAGATGCCGGTGGCGCAGCCCGCGAGCAGGATCGGAAGGGCCATGAAGATCGCACGCATCGACGTCAGCCATAACGGAAAATCCATCACCGCTGAAGAATGCCTTGGGGTCGGTCCGGGTACAGCACACAAAAGAGGCACTGTCGGGGTAGTCTTGATGGAGGTGACGGTGCCGTGGCCGGTCGGCGTTATCGAATTCACGGGCGGAAAGATGCTACCATCGGCTCGGCTTTGACTTTCCGGTGGGCAAGAATGAAAAACCTCTTCAGGAATGCGGGAGCGATCGCCGGCATCCTATTCGGCACGCTGGTCCTGGCCGGTTGCGCGGAAACGCCTGATCCTGTCTTGGAAACGGCGCAGACTCCGCTGATGCTGGGCGACAGCTCGGCCGACCGGATCGTCTCGCTCCAGACGCGGACGATGCTGGCGGGGCTGGCCTGCGGCCGTGTCTGGGGCGATCCCACGGCTTTCGCCCGGTATGCCAGCTTCACCAACCGCAACGCGGCGATCCTGCGCCGGTCCCAGCACGAGCTGGCGGACCGGATGGGCGGCATGGCGGAGTTCGACAAGATGCACACAAGGATCTCCAACGGCGAATCCCTGCGCCTGCTGGCCATGGGCGACCAGTATTATTGCTCGGAAATGCGCGGCCCGTTCTACACCGCCGTGGCAATGGGTCCCGACGAACTGGCCCGGCAGAGCCAGGTGGCGCAGGTCGGCCTGCGATAGACGACCAGGGGCCGCAGGATGGAAGCGGCGGGCGTAGTGTTCTTCGTTTGATTTATCGTAGGTCGGCCTCGGCCGAAGGCCGACGCCGACAGCGTGGCCGGAGCGTTGACGCAGGGTGTCGGCGTTCGCCCTGACGGGCGAAGGCCGACCAACGGCACTCTGTTCCGCCAGGCTTCATCAAAAGCATTGTGCGGGAGCGGTGGCCGGCGGACCCGGCTGGGTGGATCTTCGATCAACATAATGGCGTATGCATCAATTCGATGCATTTGGCGCATATCCGGGCGTTCGGGCCTTGGTCGGTGCCTGAGATTCCGGCGCTTCGCGGGGCGTGGGGCGGGATCCGGAACTGGCACGGCGGTTGCGTAGAGGAATCCATCAGCGCAGAGCGATCGACGCTCTTTCGGGTTGGCGTGCCCATTGTATGGACTCCGTGCAATGGCCGGCGCAGTGAAGGACTTCATGTTCGAGCGCCACTCCGGTCCCCTCGGCGGGCGGAGTTATGACTTCGTGCGGTCTCCATACGGTCTTTCAACCGGCTGGAGTGGACCATGTGCGATCGTGACGGCACCTTTTTCCGTAACTTCTCGTCGCCCGACTTTTCCCGGCGCGGCTTCCTGAAGACCTCGGCCGCGGGTGCTGCGGCAGCCGCGGCGACGGTGGCGATACCCGCCCATCTGGCGGCCCTGCTGACCCCGACGGCCGCGCATGCCGCGACTACCGTCAAGGCGACCCACGGCTCGGGCTTCTGCAACATGGGCATCTTCCTCGCCAAGGAGCGGGAGCTGACCAGGGCGGACGGCGTCGAGCTGGAATTCGTCGTGACGCCGTCCAACACCGAGATCACGACCATGTTCGGGGCCGGGCTGGTCGACATCTCGATGATCCCGTATTCCAACTTCATGACCCTCTACGATGCCGGCGCCCCGGTCCGCATCGTGGCCGGCGGCGGCGTCCAGGGCTGCATCATCGTGGCGAAGGAAGGCATCAAGTCGGCCGCCGACCTGAAGGGGAAGAGCTTCGGCACCTTCCAGGCCGACACGCTGGAGGTCCTGCCCTACGACTACCTGAAGCAGGCCGGCATGAGCTTCCAGGACGTCGATATCCGCTACCTGAACACCTCGCCCGAGCTGGCCCAGGCCTTCATCGCCGGCGCCGTGGACGCGATCTGCCATATCGAGCCCTATGCCTCCCAGTGCGTCATGGGGCGCCCCGGCGCCACCGTGCTGTCGGACGGAACCGACCTCTACGGCAAGGGCTATTCCGACTGCGTGCTGGCCGCCCGCATTCCCTTGCTGGAGAGCAATCCGGGCGCGGTCAAGGCGGTGATCAAGGCCCTGATGGTCGCCCAGTCGCAGGCCGAGTCCGACAAGCAGGCCGCCCTCAACGACACCGTCGGCAGCTATTACAAGACGACCATGGAGGCGGCGCTGGACGCGTCCAACAAGCAGCCCATCGTCGTCGACCAGCGCAACCAGCAGCAATTCATCATCGACCGGGGCCGGTCGATGCAGGAGCTGGGCTATATCCGCAACATGCCCGACGCCGGCGCCTTCGACTGGAGCCTGCTGGACCAGGTCATCGCCGAGAACGGCGAGCTGTACGGCTCGCTCAACCTGAAGTCCGCGGCCTGATCCCGCCTTTTGACCCGAAGCAAGAGAGGCCGCGCCCCGCAGGCGCGGCCATCCCGCTACCGGAAGCAAACTGCATGAGCATGACCACCAAAACGGTGATCGGCACCCTGGGACGGGGAAGCGGCCAGGACGCCGCCGTCCGTCCGCCGGTATCGCCGAAGCTTCGCCGCCATGTCGTCTCCCTCGGCTGGGGATTGGCGTCCATCGGCCTGTTCACCGCGATCTGGGAGATCCTGTGGGCGGTCGGCTGGGCCAACCCGCTGCTGCTGCCGCCGCCTCACCTGTTCCTCCAGGACATACCCGGCACGCTGGCCTATTTCGACCAGACCAACAGGGTCGGCAGCCGGGGGACGGGCAGCGGGCTGACCGGGCTCCTCCTGACGATCCTGTGGACGACCAGCCGCGTCGTGCTGGGCCTGACGCTGGGCTTCGTGCTGGGCGTCGCGGTCGGCGCCATGGTCCATTACGTCAGGCTGGTCCGAAACCTGCTGCTGCCGACGATCCTGCTGCTGGCGCCGATCTCGCCGGTAGCCTGGCTGCCGGTCGCGATCTTCGTGTTCGGCATCGGCGACGTGCCGGCGATCTTCCTGGTGTTCATCACCGTGTTCTTCGCGATCGTGCTGTCCACCGTCGCCCAGTTCGAGAGCGTGCCGAAGAACTACCTGCACGTCGCCCGGATCATGGGGGCGACCGAGGCGCAGACCTTCTGGCGCGTGATCCTGCCCGCCATCCTGCCGAGCCTGTTCATGACGCTGCGGCTGAACCTGTTCGCCGCCTGGATGGTCGTGCTGATCGCCGAGGCGGTCGGGGTCGGCACCGGCCTGGGCCAGATCACCAGCATGGCGCGGGCCACCTTCAATGCCAAGCTGGTCTTCTTCACCATGGCGATCATCGGCGTGCTGGGCTTCCTGTTCGACTGGGGGCTCCGCACCATCCAGGGCCGCATGCTGTGGTGGGTGGCCCCCGGCCAGGGAGGTTCGCGATGACCGCGGCGAACGAACCGGTCCAACCCGCCGTCTCGATCCGGGACGTCGCCAAGACCTGGATGCCGGAGGGCCGCCCGCCGGTCCACGCGCTTCGGAACCTCAGCCTGGACGTCATGCCGGGCGAGTTCGTGGTGCTGCTGGGGCCTTCGGGCTGCGGCAAGTCCACGCTGCTCTACATGATCGCCGGGCTGGAAGGCGCCTCCGGCGGCAGCATCGAGCAGGACGGCATCCCGGTGACCCAGCCGTCGGCCGAGCGCGGCCTGATCTTCCAGGATGCCTCGCTGTTCCCCTGGCTGACCATCGCCGACAACGTCGCCTTCGGGCTGTCGGTGCGGGGCGTCCCGGTGACGGAACGGCGCGCGGTCGCCGCCGACATGCTGCGGTCGGTGGGCCTCGGCGACATGCTGGACAAGAAGCCGGACGAGCTGTCGGGCGGCATGCGCCAGCGCGCCGCCTGCGCGCGGGCGCTGGCGATGCGGCCCAAGGTGCTGATGATGGACGAGCCGTTCGCGGCGCTCGATGTCCAGACCCGGTCGAAGATGCAGGATTTCCTGCTCCAGATCTGGCGGGACAGCGGCGCCTCGGTGATCCTGGTCACCCACTCCATCGACGAGGCGATCTCGCTCGCCGACCGGGTGGTCGTCTTCACCGCGCGTCCCGGGCAGGTCAAGACCATCGTCCCGATCGACCTGCCGCGTCCCAGGCCGAGCCGCGACCCACGCTACCACGAGTATCGCGACCTCTTCACCGAGCTGCTGGCCGACGAGGTGGACCGCGCCTTCGCCGAACAGGAAGCGTAGGGGCCGATCCTTCATGGAAAAATTCTTTCGAGTCGGCGCGGCCTCGACGGGGCCGGCCGGCGGCGGGGAAGGCTGCGCCCTCGCCGGGGCGGAGCGGGCCGCCGAGGCGCTCGCCGGGGCCGGCGCCGATCTGGTGATCCTGCCGGAGCTGTTCGCCGTGCCCTATGCCGCGGCGGAGGACCCCGGCCGCTTCCCCCATCCCGCCGAACCGCTGGACGGCCCGACCGCGGCATGGGCGGTCGGGGTCGCGTCCCGCCTGGGCGTCCCGATCCTGTTCGGCATGGCGCTGTCGCCGGGCGGGCCGGGCAAGCCGTTCAACGCGGCGGTCCTCGCCCGGCCGGAGGGTATCGCCGAAGCGATCGCGCTGAAGATCCACCTGCCGCCCGCCGCTCCGGGCGAGCCGTTCGGCGAGGCCGATCATTTCGATGCCGGTCCGGCCCGGATCGGCACCGTCCGGGTCGGGCCGATCCGGCTGGCGACTCTGGTCTGCTACGACCGCCGGTTCCCGGAATGCTGGCGCGCGGCGGCCGCGGCGGGGGCCGACCTCGTCGCGGTGCTGGTGGCGGGCCCGGCGCCCGACGATCCCGACGGCATCTTCCTGGCCGAACTGCGCACCCATGCCCGGGCCAACGCGGTCTACGCCGTCTCGGCAGCTCGATCCGGTATCGAAACGATCAACGGCCGCAGCGTCCGCCACGATGGCGACACGGTCGCGGTCGGACCGGACGGCACGGTCGTCTCCGGTCCGGGAGCCGCCGTGCTCGCCGACATCGATCCCGCCCGCCTCTTGCTCGCCGCGGAACGCAACCCGACCGCGCGCCGGCTCCGCGCCTTCGTTCCCCAATGATCATGAACACCAAGGAGTCCCCCATGGGAGACCTCATCGTCCAGGCCCGCTGGGTCGTCACCGGCATCCAGGACCGCCACACCCCCGTCGTCATCGAGGACGGCGCGGTGCTGTCGCGCGGCGGCGTCGTTGCCGCCGCCGGAACCCTCGACGAGATGAAGCAACTGGCCCCGCTGGCGTCGGTTCGGAGCTATCCGGACCATGTCATGCTGCCGGGCTTCGTCAACAGCCACCACCATGTGGGCCTGACGCCGCTCCAGCTCGGCTCGCCGGACCATGCGCTGGAGCTGTGGTTCGCCAGCCGGATGCCGGCCCGCCGGATCGACCTCTATCTCGACACGCTCTATTCCGCGTTCGAGATGATCTCGTCCGGCATCACCACCGTGCAGCATATCCACGGCTGGATGCAGGGCGGCTACGACGCGGTCCACGGCGCCGCGTCGAAGGTGCTGGGGGCCTACCGCGACCTCGGCATGCGCGCGTCCTACTGCTATGCCGTGCGCGAGCAGAACCGGCTGGTCTACGAGGCCGACGAGGCGTTCTGCGAGCGTCTGCCGGGGCCGCTCGGTGCCGACCTGCTGAAGTACCTGAAGTCGCAGGCCCTGCCGTTCGAGGATTTCCTGACCCTGTTCGACCAGCTGACGCGCGAGAACGAGGGCCAGCGCCTGACCCGCATCCAGCTGGCGCCGGCCAACCTGCACTGGTGCACCGACGAGGGGCTGCTGGCGCTGAACGAGAAGTCGAAGGCCGCCGGCGTTCCCATGCACATGCATCTGCTGGAGACCGCGTACCAGAAGGAGTACGCGATGCGCCGCACCGGCAAGACCGCCGTGCGCCACCTCCACGACCTGGGCCTGCTCAGCCCGCGCATGACGCTCGGCCACGGCGTCTGGCTGAACGAGGAGGACATCGACATCGCCGCCGACACCGGCACCTGCATCTGCCACAACTGCTCGTCCAATTTCCGCCTGCGCTCCGGCATCGCGCCGCTGAACTTCTTCGAGAAGAAGGGGATCACCGTCGGCATGGGCCTGGACGAGGCCGGGATCAACGACGACCGCGACATGCTCCAGGAGATGCGGCTGGCGCTGCGGGTCCATCGCACGCCGGGGATGGAGGACGATGTGCCGACCTGCCCGCAGGTGCTGAAGATGGCGACCGAGTCGGGCGCCCGCACCACCGCCTTCGGCGAGCAGATCGGCCGCCTGGACCCCGGCCGCTTCTTCGACGCTGTGCTGATCAACTGGAAGACGGCGACGTACCCGTTCCAGGACCCCGACATCCCGATGCTGGACGCCGTCATCCAGCGGGCCAAGACCAACGCGGTCGACGCGGTCTATATCGACGGCGACCTGGTCTACGCCGAGGGCCGCTTCACCCGCATCGACCGCGACCAGGTGCTGGCGGAGATCGCCGAGACCCTGTCCAGGCCGCGCACGCCCGACGAGGTCGCCCGCCGGGAGCTGGGCAACGCCGTGTTCCCGCACGTCAAGTCCTTCTACGACGGCTATATCCGGGAAGGGGAGGCGAAGCCGTTCTACGGCCAGTCCGCGATGTTCTGAGGACTTCAGGCCCGGACCTTGCGGGACGACAGGGCCACGTGGGCCTCGAAGACGGTGCGGGCGCTGGGCAGCGCCGACAGGTCCACGTGTTTCTCCGGGTTCCACAGGTCGGCGACGGCGATGGCGCGCGGGCAGTGGATGAAGGCTTCGGTCACGGTGACGACGATGGCGGAGCGGGGCTGCTTGCCGCCCTCCGCGAGGCGGGAGAGCAGGCCGGGATGGGCGGACAGCCTCGCCCGGCCGTTGACCCGGAACACCTCGCCCATGCCCGGCAGCAGGAAGACCATCCCGACCGCCGGGTTCTGGACGATGTTGCGCAGGCTGTCGAGCCGGTTGTTGCCCGGCCAGTCCGCCAGCAGCAGCGTGTGGTCGTCGTGGACCTGGACGAAACCGGGCGTGCCGCCGCGCGGCGAGCAATCCAGGCCGAAAGCGCCGGTTGTCGCCAGCACCAGGAAGGGGGATGCCGCGATCAGCGTGCGGGAATGGCCGTCCAGCCGGTCGATCTGCTTGCCGACGACCTTCTCGTGCGGCGTCGGATAGCGGGCGGCCAGGGCTTCGACGCCGTGGATGCCATGGGCGTCGTCGAACCAGTCGGTCGGGTGATGGTCCATGGGGCGGGAGTCCTTTCGGGTCAGTGTTCGCGGCGGCTCGCCCGGAGCGCCAGGGGGCAGTAGGGGCACAGGTCACGGCCGGGGACGCGGTACAGCAGGCAGCAGACCTTGCGCCAGGCCTGCCGGCCGTCCGGTCCGTCGGTATAGCGCATCGGCTCGTCCAGCGCATTGGGCCAGCCGTCCGGCCAGGCGCCCGCGTGGATCAGGGCATGGGCTTCGGCGAGCGCCGGGGAGGCCGGGTCCTCGCCGGCGAGCAGTTCGACCACCCAATGCAGGTAGCCGGCGGCGTTGCCCCAGAGCACGCGCGGCGAGACGGCGGCCTGGGCGGCGAGGCCGTCGATCAGCGGCTCCAGATGGTCGCGGGCGAGTGGCCGAAGCATGTCGGTCGCGGCGACCGGGGCGCCCTCGGTCCCCGCATGGGGCAGGACGATCGCGGCGGGGACGCCGTCGCCGTTCAGATGGACCGCCGTTCCGGACAGGCCGAGCGGGAGCGTCCGGCCGGCCAGCAGCGCGCCCAGCACCACCGGGGGGATCAGGCTGTAGAAATAGTGACGCGACCAGAGCGAGAGCAGCGCCCGCGACTCCCCGTCGGGATGGCGGGACCGCAGGGTTCCGAGTGCCAGGTCCAGGCCGCCCTCGGCGACCAGGGCGGCGGCCGGGATGGCGTCCGGGGCGGACGCGGGCGGCACCAGACGGGCGCCGAACCGGCCGGCCGGGCCGGCCAGGAAGTCGAAGGGGGCGGGAACGGGAGTTTCCATCGCGTCAGCCTCGGCCGGAGCCCGCGGGGCGGGCCAGCAGCCACATCAGGTAGGGGCCGCCGACCAGCGTCGCGAACAGGCCGACCGGAAGCTGGTAGGGAAACGCCACGGTCCGCGACAGCCAGTCGGACAGGCCCATCAGCAGGGCGCCCAGCAGGACGGCGCCCGCCAGGTGGGTCAGCGGCCGGCGCAGCCCGGCGAGGCGGGCGAGGTGCGGCGCCATCAGCCCGATGAAGCTGAGCGGGCCGACCACCAGCGTCGCCGCCGCGCTGAGCAGGGCCGCCAGCACGATCAGGTACAGCCGGCTGCCGCCGAGCGGAAGCCCGAGGCCGCGGGCGGCGGTCTCGCCCAGCGGCAGCACCTCCAGCCAGCGGGCGGTCGGCGGCACCGCCAGCAGCAGGACCAGGGCGGCGGCGCCGGCCAGGAGGGCGTCCAGCGCTTCCGTGCCATAGGTCGATCCGGTGATCCAGCCGAGCAGTTGGAACGCCCGGATGTCGCCGCTCGCCATGATGGCGGCCAGCACCGCGCCGCAGAAGGACGCCAGCGCCACGCCGGCCAGCAGCAGCCGTTCCGGCGCGAAGGAGGAGCGGCGGGCCAGCAGGAGCATGACGGCCAGCGCCGCCGCCGCCCCGGCCGAGGTGGCGGCGAGCTGTTCCGGCCGGCCCGGGGCGGCGGCGGTCAGCATCAGCACGGCGAGGCCGAGCCCGGCGCCCGAGCTGATGCCGAGCACTTCCGGGCTCGCCATGGGGTTGCCGGTCAGGCGCTGGAGGATGGTTCCCGCCGCGCCCAGCATCGCGCCGGCGGCGACGGAGGCCGCGAGGCGCGGACCCCGCCAGGGCAGCAGCCGGTCGAACTGGTCGCCGGTCGCCAGGGTCCAGCCGTCCGGCCCGGTGCCAAGCGCCAGTGCCGCCCAGCACAGCAGCGGCAGCGCCAGGGCCAGGGCGGCGACCAAGCGCCAGGGATGCGCGACGGTGCGCCCGATGCCGGTCGAGGCGGTCCCGGCGTCGGTCGGCCCGGCCAGGGCGTGCAGCCGGGGCAGCATCCAGAGCAGCAGCGGCCCACCCAGCAGGGCGGTCATGGCGCCGGTCGGGACCAGACTGGCCTGGCCGCCGGCGAAGGTCTGGGTGGCGGCGTCGGCCAGCCACAGCAGCAGGGCGCCGATCAGGGGAGCCCAGGCCATCACCTGCCGCGGGCTCCGGGCGCCGGCGAGCCGGGCGAAGGTCGGCGCGGCGAGGCCGACGAAGCCGATGATTCCGACCAGCGCGACCACGGAAGCGGCCAGCCAGACCGCCACCAGCAGGATGCCGAGCCGCGTCGCGTGGAGCGCCACGCCGAGGTTGCGGGCCGCCGCGTCGTCCAGCCCCAGCAGGGTCAGCGGGCGCATCAGCAGGGCCGCGGCGATGCCCGCCGCGGCGAGGCGGGGCAGCAGGGTCAGGACGTCGCCCCAGCCCTGCTGGCTGAGCGAGCCGCCGCCCCAGATGAACAGCGACATCAGGTACTCGCCGTTCAGCAGGATCAGGGTGCCGCCGAGGGCGGCGCAGGTCAGGCCGACCACCAGGCCGGACAGCACGACCGAGACCGGGCGGAGGCCCTGGCGCCACGACAGCGCCAGGACCAGCAGCATGGCGGCCACCGCGCCGGCCAGCGCCACCGCCTCCCGCGAGGCTTCCATCAGGGCGGGGGCGTGCAGCGTCGCCGCACCCAGGGCGAGCTGGGCGCCGGCGGAGATGCCGAGCGTCGAGGGCTCCGCGATCGGGTTGCGCAGCACCCGCTGGAGCAGCGCGCCGGACAGCCCGAGCGCCGCGCCGCACAGCAGCGCCATCGCGAGGCGGGGCAGGGCGCTGTAGTGGAACAGCACCTGGTCCATGTCCGTCAGGTCGGGCGCCAGCAGCGCGCCGGGCCAGCGGGCCACGGGCAGCAGGAGGTGGAGTTCCCGGAACGCCAGGGCCGAGGCCGCAAGCCCCAGCGCCAGGGCCAGCAGGGCGGGGCCGCGCGGCAGTGCCGGCGCGTCGCGACGGGGGGCGGCCAGGTCAGCCATGGGCGGGCTCCCCGGTCAGGCGCGGCACCAGCAGCTCCGCGAAACGGGCGGCGGCGGGCAGCGCGCCGAAGGAATTGACGGCCGGCAGGCGGACCAGGGAGCCGGCCCGCACGCCGGGCAGCGCGTGCCAGAGCGGACTCGATTCCAGCACCGGCTCGACGCCGGGGGGCGTCGGCTCGACAATTACCAGGACCGCGTCCGGCATCTCCGCCAGCCGCTCGATGCCGACGGTGGCCGAGGCCCGGTACTGCGTCCGGTCGGTCCAGGCGTTGGGCAGGCCCAGCCGTTCCAGCACCGAGCCGAGCAGGCTGTCGGCGCCGAAGGTGCGGATATGGCGGCTGTCGCCGAAGTTCATCACCAGGACGGGGCGCCGGGCGGTTCCGGCCAAGGTGCGGCGGTGCGCGTCCATGGCCGCTTCGGTCGTGTCCACCAGCGTCCGGGCGGCGTCGGCCCGGCCCAGCAAGGCGCCCAGCTCGGCGGTTTCGGCCAGCGCGCGGGCATAGGGGCGGCCGTTCGGGGCGTTGATCGAGGATTCCCGCACCGGCGCGATCCGGCCGAGGCGGTGCCGGATGCCGGCGTAGAAATGGGAGCTGAGGATCAGGTCGGGGGCGGTCCGCAGCAGCAGCTCCAGGTTGGGCGCGCCGCGCAGGCCCAGGTCGGCGACGGGGGCCGGCACCGGGGGCGTCACGACCCAGCGGGCGTAGTGGACCAGTTCGGTCCCGGCGACCGGCACGAGGCCGAGCGCCAGCACCGTCTCCAGCATGGCCCAGTCCACCGCGGCGACGCGCGACGGTGCGGGCGCCGGGGCCGGGGCCGGGGCCGCGGCGAGGCCGGACGGCAGCAGGCCGAGCAGGGCGGCGGCTCCGCAGAAGGCCCGCCGGGAAAGGGCGGCGGTCGCCGTCATTGGACGTAGCCGATCGGCTGGCCGGTCGCCGGGTGGGGCAGCACGCCCATGGGCAGGCCGTAGATCCGCGCCAGCATCTCCGGCCGCATGATCTCCCCGGGCGAGCCGCGGGCGACCAGCCGGCCGCCGCCGAGCGCCAGGATCTCGTCGCAGTAGCGCGCCGCCATGTTGACGTCGTGCAGGACGACCACGACGCCCAGCGACCGCTCCAGGCTGAGCCGGCGCACGAGGGCCAGCACCTCGACCTGGTGCGCCACGTCGAGGGCGGAGGTCGGCTCGTCCAGCAGCAGGCATTCGGTGTCCTGGGCCAGCATCATGGCGAGCCAGGCGCGCTGCCGCTCGCCGCCGGACAGCGTATCGACCAGCCGCCCGGCCAGGCCCGCCATGCCGGTGCGCGCGATCGCCTCCTCCACGGCCGCCCGGTCCGCCGCCGTGACCCGGCCCAGCGCGCCGTGCCAGGGGAAGCGGCCGAGCGCCACCAGCTCGCGCACGGTCATGCCGTCGGCGGCCGGGGTGAACTGGGGCAGGTAGGCCACCTTGCGGGCGAAGGCGCGCCCGGCCCAGTCGCCGACCGGCCGGCCGGCGAACCGGACGGTCCCGCGCGTGGGCTTCTGCTGCCCGGCCAGCAGCTTGACCAGCGTGCTCTTGCCCGACCCGTTGGGGCCGATCAGCCCGTGGATGCGGCGCCCCGACAGGGTCAGGTCGAGCGGGTGGAGCAGGTCGCGGCCGGGCACGCCGAAGGCGGCGCCCTGGAGTTCGTAGAGGTTTCCGTCCAAGGCGGGTTACCAGCGGTAGGTCAGGGTGGAGATCACCGCGAGGCGGTTGCCGTAGTAGCAGCCGCCGACGCTGCCGCAGGAGGTCACGTATTCCTTGTCGAACAGGTTGTTGGCGTTGAGCGCCACGCGGAAACGGTCGAAGTCGTAGTGGATCGCGGCGTCGAACAGGGTGACGCCCGGCACCTTGATGTCGTTGGCCTCGTTGCCGAAGCGGGAGCCGACATGGCGCACGCCGGCGCCCAGGCCGAAGCCTTCCAGGGCGCTGCCCTCCGGGAAGCGGTAGGCGCCCCACAGGCTGGCGAGGTGCTCGGGCACGGCGGCGAGCCGGTTTCCCTCGGTCCCCGCGTTGCTCTCGGTCACTTCCGAGTCGAGGTAGGTGTAGGCGGCGGTGACGTCCAGGCCCTGCGTCAGGCTGGCGGTCGCCTCCAGCTCGATGCCGCGGACCCGCGCCTCGCCGGTCTGGACCTGGAAGGTCGGGAAGTCGGGATCGGTGGTGGTGACGTTGGTCCGGGTCAGGTCGAACAGGGCCGCGGTGAAGAAGCTGTTGCTGCCGGGCGGCTGGTACTTGACGCCGACCTCGTACTGTTCGCCCTCGGTCGGCTCGAAGGTGCCGCCGCCGCGCTGGGGCGCCTGGGTCCCGATCACCGGGTCGAACGAGGTGGTGTAGCTGACATAGGGGGCGAAGCCGCTGTCGAACAGGTACATCAGGGCGGCGCGGCCGGTGAAGGCGCTGTCGTCCTGCGTGGTCTCCGCGCCGGTGATGCGGCTGCGCTGCTCGGTCTCGACCCAGTCGTGGCGCCCGCCCAGGGTCAGCAGCCACCTGTGGAGCCTGACCTGGTCCTGGACATAGACGCCGAGCTGGCTGAGGTCGTCGTCACGGTCGGTCCCGATCGGGGGCAGGGCGATCGCCTGCCCGTAGACCGGGTTCAGCAGGTCGAGCGACGGGGCGGCGCCGAAGCCGGTCTGCGTGTCGCCCCAGAAGCGGCGGTAATCCACGCCCAGCAGCGCCGTGTGGCCCAGCGGGCCGGTGGCGAACTTCGCCTGTCCCGAGGTGTCGATGTTGACGGTGTCGGAGCTTTCCCGCTGGATCAGGCTGCCGCGCTGGAGCGTGCGCTGGTCGGCGGCCAGGCCCGACGTGAACAGCGTGTCGTAGTCGAAGCTGAGATGCAGGTACCGGGCGTTCTGCCGGATCGTGAAGGTGTCGTCGATGCGGTGCTCGAAATCGTAGCCGATGCTGGACAGCTCCAGCTCGCTGTCGCGGAAGGTCGGCTCGCCCGGGTAGAAGCTGGTGGAGATATCGCCGAACGGGCTGCCGAAGAGGGTGCCGACGGCGGGCAGGCCCGGCGGCGACTGCGCCTCGTCGTGCTGGAACCGGCCGAGCAGGGTCAGCCTGGTGTCGGCGTCGGGCTTCCAGGTCAGCGCCGGGGCGACGAACCAGCGGTCGTCCTCCACATAGTCCATCTGCGTGTCGCTCTTCCGGCCCAGCGCCGTCAGCCGGTAGAGGAACTGCCCCTCCTGGTCGAGCGGGCCGCCCAGGTCGAACGAGCCCTGGTAGCGGTCGTGGCTGCCGGCCTGGAGGTTGACCTCGCCGAAGCTCTGTTCGGTCGGGCGCTTGCTGACCATGTTGACCAGCCCGCCCGGCACCGACTGGCCGTACAGCACGGAGGAGGGGCCGCGCAGGACCTCGACCCGCTCCAGGCCGTAGGGCTCGATCGCCGGCGCCCCGAAGCTGCGCAGGATGCGCAGCCCGTCCAGGAACTGGTTGGGGCCGGCGCTGAACCCGCGGATGTTGGGATCGTCGAATCGCGGGTCGGCGATGGTTCCGGAGAAGGTGCCGGCGGTGTAGCCCAGCGCCTCGGTGATGGACTGCACGGCGCGGTCGTCGAGCTGGTCGCGGGTGATGACGGAGATCGACTGCGGTGTCTCGATCAGCGGCGTGTCGGTCTTGGTCGCGGTGGACGTCACCGGGGCCACGTAGCCCTGCACCGGGCCGGTGCCGGTCGGGGCCGTGGTTTCGACCGAGATGGGCGGCAGGACGATCTGGCCGCCGTCCGTCCCCTGGGCGGCAGCACCTGCGGGAAGGGCCGCGGGAAGGATCATGACCGCCGCGGTTCCCAGCAGTCTTGCCAGGAGGGAAATTGGGCGAGTTTCGGAAGGCATGGGGACTTTCCCGCAGAAGACAGAAACAGGGCGGCCGGTCGGGGAGGCGCCGGGACGGTGCTGCGGGACGCTAATGATAATGCGAGTGACTTGCAATAGTTTTGGTTGGGGTAGTCAATCGAGGGGATTACGGATGATGTGCCCGGGCGGGCGTGAAGCCGGTGCCACCTGAAGCTCGGCACCGCAGTGCCGATTGCCCCTCCGGAGTATCCTGTGCCATTATAATTCGCTTTTGAGTTACATTGTATTCAAGAGGTTCAATCATGTTCATGGACCCGGCGCAGGTGCCGGAACTGGCCGCCCTCTCCGACGCCTGGATGGATATCCGGGCCGAACTGCTCGCCCTCTCCAAGGAGTATTTCATCGCCTGGCCCGAGAAGAGCATCTATGACGGGAACTGGACGGTGTTCCCGCTCTACAAGTTCGGCCAGAAGGTGGAGGAGCACTGCGCGCTTTGCCCGCGCACCACCGAGGCGATCGAGAAGATTCCCGGACTGCTCACCGCCGGCTTCTCGTCCCTGGCGCCCGGGACCTATATCGGGCCGCATTTCGGCTATACCAGCGAGGTCCTGCGCGCCCATGTCGGGCTGCTGACGCCCCCGGATTGCGCGATCCGGGTCGGGCCGGAGACCAAGTCCTGGACCCCCGGCGGCCTGATGCTGTTCGATGACACGACCGAGCACGAGGCCTGGAACCGCAGCGGCGAGACGCGGGTCGTCCTGCTGCTCGACTTCAAGCGCGATCCCGCCGCCGATGTCCACTACCCCGAGCACGTCCTGGCCTACGGGCAGGGGCAGTAACGGGAGCCCGGCCGCCGGTCGGGTGGAATTGTGGCGTAATTGTTGCAACCCTCTGCGCCAAAGGATGCATTCTTGGCGCAGAGGACTCCCATGGCGACCATTACCCACCCGGTGGACCAAAGATTGCCGCTGCCGCGGCTGATACCCCTGGCTTTGCAGCACGTGCTGGTGATGTATGCCGGCGCCGTCGCGGTGCCGCTGATCATCGGGCGGGCGCTCAGCCTTCCGCCGGAGGACGTCGCCTTCCTGATCAGCGCCGACCTGTTCGCCTGCGGATTGGCGACGCTGGTCCAATGCGTGGGTTTCCGCGGAGTCGGCATCCGGTTGCCGGTCATGATGGGGGTGACCTTCGCGTCGGTCGGTCCCATGCTGTCCATGGCCGCGGCGCCCGACATCGGGTTGCTCGGGATCTACGGCTCGGTCATCGCGGCCGGCGTGTTCGGGATCGTCGCTGCCCCTTTCATCAGCAGATTATTGCCTCTTTTTCCGCCGGTCGTGACCGGCACCATCATCCTGGTGATCGGCATCTCCCTGATGCGGGTCGGGATCAACTGGGCCGGCGGCGGGCTGCCCATGCTGACGAAGATGGTGGACGGCGTGCCGGCGGCCTTCCCCAATCCCAATTACGGGCAGGTGACCGGACTGGGCATCGCCCTGTTCGTGCTGCTGGTGATCCTGGCGCTGATCAAGTGGGGCAAGGGGTTCGTCGCCAATATCGCGGTGCTGCTGGGCATCGTCGCCGGGTCGGTGCTGGCGGCGTCGCTGGGCCTGATGCATTTCGGCAAGGTCGCGACCGCGGCGTGGTTCGACCTGGTGCTGCCCTTCCATTTCGGGATGCCCCAGTTCCACCTGATCCCGATCCTGACCATGTGCATCGTGATGCTGGTCGTCATGATCGAGTCGCTCGGCATGTTCCTGGCGCTGGGCGACATCACCGGCCGCGAGGTGAACCAGGCCTCGCTGACCCGGGGCCTGCGCGCCGACGGCGTCGGCACGCTGCTGGGCGGCATTTTCAACACCTTCCCCTACACCTCGTTCTCGCAGAATGTCGGTCTGGTCGGCGTCACCGGCGTACGCTCGCGCTGGGTCACGGTGGCAGGCGGCGTGATCATGCTGATCCTGGGCCTGCTGCCCAAGATGGCGGCGCTGGTCGAGGCGGTGCCGGTGGTGGTGCTCGGCGGGGCGGGGCTGGTGATGTTCGGCATGGTCGCCGCGACCGGCGCCCGGATCCTGACCGCCGTCGATTTCCGCAACAACCCGAACAACCTGTTCATCGTCGCGATCTCCATCGGCTTCGGCATGATCCCGCTGGTGGCACCGAACTTCTTCAAGAACCTGCCCCATGCCCTGCACCCGCTGCTGGAATCCGGCATCCTGCTGGCCGCCATCGTCGCGGTCGCCCTGAACGCCTTCTTCAACGGCATGAAGAGCGCGGAGCATGCCCGCGGCGAGGCCTCCGCGGCGGCGGCGGCGGCCGAGCACGTGTGAGGGGCTGCGGCTTCCGTCCGGATCGCCTGCCGCGTCAGCCCTTCGGGTCGAACTTCTCGAACTCCTCCTTGTACAGGGGATGCCAGCGGGACAGCGGGGGGCGGTTGCGGATGATGTCCTCGGCCGCCCAGCGGATGCGCTTCTCGTCCATCTCCCGGGTCACGTCGTTGTCGGGGCACAGGATGTAGAAGTCGCCCGCGGCCATGGCCGGCAGCATGAAGTCGATGACCTGCTCGGGCGTCCAGGCGCCGGGCGGCTTCTCCTGCACGCGGACACGGGTGAAGCCGGTGAAGGTGAAGCCGGGGATCAGCAGGTGGGCGGTCACCTGGCAGCCTTCGGTGTTGCGCAGCTCGTGGGCCAGCGCTTCCGTCACGACCTTCACGCCGGCCTTGGTCACGTTGTAGGCGGTATCGCCGGGCGGGCAGGTGATGCCCTGCTTGGAACCGGTGTTGATGATGGCCGCGGGAGAGTTCTGGGCGATCATGGCCGGGCCGAACGCCTGGATGCCGTGGACGACGCCCCACAGGTTGGTGTCGAGGATGGCCTGCCAGCGCGCCGGATCGCCGAACAGCCCGCCGCCGCCCTCGCGGCCGGCATTGTTCATCAGGACGGCGACTTCTCCGAAGCGGTCCAGGGCCTTGTCCCGGAGTCGCTCGACCTGCGAGCGGTCGGAGACGTCGGTCGGGACCGCCAGCGTCTCGGCCGTTCCGCCGACCCCGGCTGCGGCCTTTTCCAGGGCGTCCGCGTCGATGTCGGCCATGCAGACCTTCATGCCGAGCGCCGCGAAGCGCTGTGCCGCGGCAAGGCCGATGCCGCTGGCCGCCCCGGTGACGACGGCGACGCGGCCGGATGCCAGGGCAGGGTGGTTCGACATATCCATTTCCTCTTCCCGTGGGGCCTATTCCCCGGGAAGGAAACACGTCGGCGGCGGGAAGTTTCAAGCCCTCGATCGCAGGGCGTCCGGTCAGCGCCTGGAAGCGGGGGGACGGCGGGGCAGGTCGAACAGGGACGTATAGGAAGAGGAGTGCCCGGCATCCCGGGGGGCGGGGCGGGCCGGCTTGGCGGAAACGGCGGGGCGGTCCAGTTCGGTGTCCACCTCGATGTCCTCGAACCGGCCGCCCAGGCGGGCGAAACGGCGTGCCAGTTCGGCTTCGCTGATCAGCCACCCGCGCGGGCAGCCGGACCGCGAGATCAGGCCGTTCGAGTTCAGGTCGTCGGAATCGTCGTCGTCCAGGTCGAAGTCGTTGTCGGCCTGCATGGCCGAGGCGGCGGCCGAGATCCGCTCCGCCGCGGTACGATCCGGAATGCCCGCCGGACGGTCCGGCGCCGTCGGACGGTCGCCCAGGCCGCGCGGGTCGATGCGCCGGTTCGGCCGGCGGGGCAAGGGCCGGGAACTCCGCAGGTAGGTATCGCCATCGGGTCGCCTGGCTCCGGCATTGTCGATGCCGCTCGAAGAACCGGGAGAATCCAGCAGGTGTCGACCCGAGAGGGCCTGTCCGAGCAGGTAGGGGCCGTTGTCATTGCCGGAATTCTGATCGTCCTTCATGGTCGACGTGCTCCATACGCAGCGTGATCTGTTGGGATCTGAAATACGGCTCGTTAAGTTAATGAATGATTACCTACTTCGCAGGAGTTAGACCTCAAACCAATTTTGCCATCCCATTGCAATACATGGAAATTCCAGAGAAATTTGAAGCAAGTCCATGTCCATGGGGCGGGGCATATGCTCAAAGTAATTAACGGTTATAACCTATCGAAGGAACTTCGGCCTTTCGTCCCCGTCATATGCCGAAGGGTTCGATAACCTGATTTTAACGCAGCCTGCGGGGCATCGAAGACAGCCGGAGCCCAGGTCCAACGCGGTCAGCGGAATCATGGACCGGACGCGAGTCGGCACCGTACACCCGCCTCACCCATTCGGATCAAAGCACCCCGATCTTGAAGGTGTGTCCGAGATGAGACAAGTGCGCCTTCGAGGGCACAGTTTCCGCATGGCACCCCGGCGAACATCGCACGGCGGGCCGAACACCGGCCAGGGTATATACAACACTGTCTTTCCCATCCCTCCCATGCAGTGCTGTCCAGAGCCATGCTCGCCGAAATATTTGGCATCACCGGCGTCATTGCCGGTTCGTCCTGGGGTTTCCTCAAGGACCGCCGCGCCATTCTCGCCGTCCAGGCCTTCGCCACCATCATGTTCGGCATCCACTACGGCCTGCTCGGCGCGTGGAGCGGTTCGGCCATGTGCGCCGTGACCCTGATCCAGGCGCTCGCCTCGCTGCCCGAACGCCGCAGCCGCGCGACCACGATCCTGTTCTGGTCCACCGTGCCGATGATCGCGCTGCTGACCGTCCTGACCTGGAACGGGCTCGCCTCGGCGGGCGCCGCGTTCGGGATGGCGATGGCGACGCTGGGCCGCTGGCAGACCGACACATTGAAGCTGCGCGGCTTCTTCATCCTCTGCTCCATGGGATGGGCGACCCACAACATGGCGGTCGGCTCGCCTTTCGGCCTGGCGTCGGACACCATGTGCTTCGTCAGCAATCTTTGGCGGCTTCGGAACGAGCTGGGGCTTCGCCGCCTGCGCCAGGCACCGCCGGCTCCGGCCCTGCCGGGGCTCGCCGCTTCAACGTGACGCAGTCCCGGGCGGCGCGCCGCGATCTCCCGCCGGTTGGCCGATGAGTGTCCCGTGGTGCCGTTTCGCACTGCGGGATGTTGTATCGACTCACAACCAGGACAGGAGGTCCCCGTGCAGAACCTTTACGCCGCCAAGAACCCCTTCATGAGCGTCTGGCTCTCGGCCTTCAATTCGTCGGCCAACACGATGCGCGGCGCCTGGAACGCCGAATTCCAGCGCCAGCAGCAGGAATTCATCCAGAGCTGGGTCCGGATGTCCATGCAGTTCTGGATGCCGATGCTGACCCCGCCGAAAAACCGCAAGTAACCGGAACTTCCAGGACAGGTTGACCGGCATCTTCCGCAGATGCCGTCAACCTGTCCCGGCAATCGGCGCGAGTATGTCCGATGCCGAACGCGCCTCATCCCGTCACAAACGGGCCGATACGATAAGCGCAGACCACCTATAGATTTTTTGCAGTGCAAAAATTCATGTTTCCCTAACCAAGGTCTACTATATATCCTCGCAGTTTGTTGCACTGCGAAAGGACTTCACAATGCGTCGCATCATCGCCGCTGCCGCCCTGGCCCTCCTGGTTCCCTCGGTCGCTTCGGCCGCCGACGTCGTGAGCGCCGACCAGGCCCGTACCGTCTCCCTGCGCGACGGTTCCGCCGTGGTCTATTTCACCAATTCCTCCGACAAGTTCGAAGTCGTCACCACCGTCGCCGCCGATGACCGCTCGCCGGCCCTGCGTTTCACCCACGACCTGGCCGCCGGCCAGTCGGCCGTGATCGAACTGGCCGGTGACGAAGGCTCGCCGGCCGCCCGTCTCGTGCTGACCCGCGACGGCGACAAGCTGCGCGTCGACTCCGCGACCCGGACCGCCGCGACCGGTCTCTGACCGCGGCCATCCGGGCCCGGGGAGCGGCATTCCGGCCGCCCCCGGGTCCGGGGGAATAACCCCCCGGGGGCCGCTGTTGACCCTTGCACACATCCCTGCAAGGTGACCCCATGGGTATCCGGCTCCTGCTCGCATCAGCGTCCCTGCTTCTGCTGACCGCTCTCCCGGCCCAGGCCGATTGGGACCGGCACGGGGACCGCTGGGGCAGGCAACTGCATTCCAATCCCTACCAGTCCCACGGCCTGAAACGGGCCTGCGACTTCGGCAACCGCCGCGCCTGCGTCCAACTCGGCGAGATCATCGGCGAGCGCCGGGCGGCGCGCCGCGATCGCTTCTCGCGTCATGACGGCGGGGGCCGCCGCCACTGGCAGGCTCCGCCGCGCTATTACCGTCCGCCGCCGCCCAGCGTGTGGTGGCGGTTCGACATTCGGTGACGCTCCGGACCCGGCCGGCATACGGACCTTCGGCATAGATCCCTGCTATCCGGAACAGGAAGGGGCCGAAAGGTCAGGTGCCAGCGGCCGCGGACCGTCGTATAAGCCTCCTCGCAACCAAAGGGAGGCTGAAATTGACGGGACGATCATGGGCATGAGCGGACACTACAACACCGCGCTTGTGCTGCTGTCATACGCGATCGCCGTTTTCGCCTCGTTCACCGCTCTCGACCTGGCCACCCGCGTCCGCACCACCGATGGAAAGGGCGCCAGGGCCTGGATCATCGCCGCCGCCGTCGCGATGGGCGGCGGCATCTGGGCGATGCATTTCGTCGGCATGCTGGCCTGGATGATGCCGATGCCGGTCGCCTACGACTCCGGCGTCACCATCGCGTCGCTGCTGCTCCCCATCGTCGTCACCGGCATCGGCCTGTTCGTCGTCAATGCCGACTCATCCTCGACCGGGCGGATCCTGGCCGCCGGTGCCCTGATGGGCGGCGGCATCGTCTCCATGCATTATCTCGGCATGTCGGGCATGAGGATGCAGGCCCGGCTGGACTATGATCCCGTACTGGTCAAGGTGTCGGTGCTGATCGCCATCGGCGCCTCGGTCGCGGCGTTGCGGCTGGCGTTCCGCACCGGTTCGGGGCTCCAGCGGTTCGCCGCGGCCGGCGTCATGGGGCTCGCCGTCGTCGGCATGCACTATACCGGCATGGCGGCCGCCACCTTCGTGGTGGACGCCGATCTACCCGGCCCGAGCGGCGATGGGCTGGACCAGACCGTGGTCGGCACCCTGGTGACGGTGGTCAGTGTCTCGCTGCTGTCCATGGCCCTGTTCTCGGCGATGGTCGACCGCCGGCTGGCGCAGAGGGAAGCCGGCATGCTGCGGGCCAGCGAGCTGCGCTTCAGGGCGTTGGTCCAGAATGCGTCGGACGCCATGGTGCTGATCGACAATGCCGGCGCCATCGGTTTCGCCAGCGGCCCGGTCGACCGGATCCTGGGCCGGCCCGAAACCGCGCTGCTGGGCTGGCCCGCCGCGGAGATCGTGCAGGGTGACGGCGGGAACGTCGCCGAGCTGGTCTCCGACGCGGTGTCCCGGCCGGGCGAAAGCGTCAGCCGGACGGTGAGGACGGAATTGCCCGAAGGCGGTTACAGGACGCTGGAAGTGATCGCGACCAACCTGCTGCACCAGCCCGCGGTGGCCGGGATCGTCATGACTTTCCGCGACCTGACCGAACGGCTTCGACTGGAGGAGGAACTTGATCAGACGTCGCGCCTCGCCACGCTCGGCACCATGGCGGCCGGCATAGCCCACGAGATGAGCCAGCCGCTCAACGCCATCTCGCTGTGGAGCGAGGACGCGCTGCTGGCCATGGAGGAGGGCGAGTTCGACAGGGACCATCTGAAGCAGGTCATGAAGGTGGCGGTCGAGCAGACGCAGCGCCTGCGCGGCATCGTCGACCACATGCGGGTCTTCAGCCGCCGCGATACCGGCACCACCGACGTGTTCGACGTGCGGGACAGCCTGCGGGTCTCGGTCCAGCTGATCGAGCGCCAGTTCGCGGCGGAGGGAGTCACCGTCGTGCTCGACCTGCCGGAGGATCCGGTCCAGGCGCGGGGCCGCCCGCTGCAGCTGGAGCAGGTCGTGCTGAACCTGCTGACCAATGCCCGTGACGCCGTCCAGGACAGGGTCGCGATCGCGCCCGACCGGGACGGCCGGATCGACGTGACGGTCCGGGCCGACGCCGCCGCGGGCACGCTGGCGATCTGCGTTTCCGATACCGGTACCGGCATCAAGCCGCGCGACATGGCCCGCATCTTCGATCCCTTCTTCACGGTCAAGGAAGCGGGGCGCGGCACCGGCCTCGGCCTCGCCATCAGCTTCCGGATCGTCGAGGCGATGGGGGGCCGCATAACCGCCGCCAACGTCGTCGAAGGCGGTACCGTGACGGGTGCCCGCTTCGAGGTCCGGCTGCCACTTGTGAAATAAGCACGATTTCGGAAGTGCTAAAGACCCGGTTCCGGTGTTCAATGGGTTCATATGGTTCAAGGAGAGCGGACAATGTCGGACCAGCGCCACATCCTTGTCGTCGATGACGAGGTGCTTGCCGCGATGGCGATGGAGAATGTCCTGCAGCGGCGAGGCTTCCGGGTGAGCCTGGCGGGCGATGGGCAGGAGGCCTGGGACATCTGGCAGCGCGACGGCGCCGATGCCGTGGTCACCGACCTGAAGATGCCGCGCATGACCGGTGACGAACTGGCCGCCCGCCTGCGGATCGCCGCGCCGCGGCTGCCGGTGATCGTCGCCAGCGGCTACCTGTCGGAGGAGGTGGAACACCGTCTGCGGGTGGAGATCGACGGCCCGATCGAGATTTTCACCAAGCCGCTCGACCTCGCCGGCATGCTGCGGACGCTGAAGTCCATGCTGGGCTCCGAAGCCGGAACCGCTCCCTCCACCTGACGGGGCCGCCCCTGCGGGCGGCGTCCCGGCCGCCGGTCAGGTGATGACCGACGGCGCTTCCCGGCCGGTCCGGGACCGTATCCCGGCGATCCCGTCGGCGATAGCGATAAGGCCCGACAGGGCTTCCTGCGCATCCCTGTCCTGCCCGGCAGGATCGGCCTCGTAGCGTTCCATGTAGACGCGGAGCGTGGCGCCGCCGGTGCCGGTGCCGCTCAGGCGGTAGACCACGCGGGAGCCGTCCTTCAGGGTGACTCGCACGCCCTGGCGGCTGGCGACGGAGCCGTCCACCGGGTCGCGGTACTCGAAATCGTCGGCGGCCTCGACCGAGGTCTCCCCGAAGGCCGTGCCGGGCAGGGTCGGCAAGGCCGCCCGCAGGTCGGCCATCAGGGCGTCCGCCGTCGCGGTGTCGATGTCCTCGTAGTCGTGCCGGGTATAGTAATCGCGGCCGTACTCGCGCCAGTGCCCCGTCATGATGCGGCCGATCGGCTCGCCCCGGACCGCCAGGATGTTGAGCCAGAGCAGCACCGCCCACAGCCCGTCCTTCTCGCGGACATGGTCCGAGCCGGTGCCGGCGCTTTCCTCGCCGCACAGGGTCGCCATGCCGGCGTCGAGCAGGTTGCCGAAGAACTTCCAGCCGGTGGGTGTCTCGAAGCCGGGAATGCCCAGCTTGGCCGCGACCCGGTCGGCGGCGCGGCTGGTCGGCATGGAACGCGCGATGCCCTTGAGGCCGGTGGCATAACCCGGGGCCAGATGGGCGTTGGCCGCCAGGACCGCCAGGCTGTCGCTGGGCGTGATGAAGAGGTTCGGTCCCATGATCATGTTGCGGTCGCCGTCGCCGTCGGACGCGGCGCCGAAGTCCGGCGGGTTCGGCCCGGTCATGGCGGCGACGAGGTCGTGGGCATGGACCGGGTTGGGATCGGGGTGGTGCCCGCCGAAGTCGGGCAGGGGAGTGCCGTTCAGCACGGTCCCGGCGGGGGCGCCCAGCCGATTTTCCAGGATCTCCGTGGCATAGGGGCCGGTGACCGCGCTGAGCGCGTCGAAGGTCATGCGGAAGCCGCCCTGGAACATCGCGCGGATGCGGCCGAAGTCGAACAGGCTCTCCATCAGTTCGGCATAGTCGGCGACGGGGTCGATGATTTCCACCGCCATGCCGTCGAGCCGGGTCTCGCCGAGTCGGTCGAGGTCGAGGTCCGGCGCCTCCACCGTGCGATACTCCGTGATCTCGCCGGTGCGGCGGTGGATCGCGTCGGTGATCCGCTCCGGCGCCGGGCCGCCGTTGCCGGTATTGTACTTGATGCCGAAGTCCCCGTCGGGCCCGCCCGGGTTATGGCTGGCCGACAGGATGATCCCGCCGAACGCCTTGTACTTGCGGATGACGTTGGACGCGGCCGGAGTCGACAGGATGCCGCCGCGGCCGACCAGCAGGCGGCCGATGCCGTTGGCCGCCGCCATCCTGATGATGATCTGGATCGCTTCCGCGTTGTAGAAGCGCCCGTCGCCGCCGACCACGACGGTCTGGCCCCGGATGCCGTCCATCACGTCGAAGATCGACTGGACGAAATTGGCCACGTAGTGCGGTTGGCTGTAGACGGCCACCTTCTTGCGCAGCCCCGAGGTGCCGGGCTTCTGGTCGTTGAAGGGGGTGGTTTGGACGATCACCGGGGCCATTCCTGTTCCTGTTCGCTTGGTCGGTGGAGCGGCCGGTCGTCTTCCGGCCGTGGTGGCGTGGATAGCGGTTCAGACGGTGATGTGACCCAGCGGCACCGGCGAGCGGGTACCGTCGATGACCACGATCCCGCTTTCGGTGACATGGTACTTCTTGCGGTCCTCGTCGAGATCGTAGCCGATCACCGCGTCGGCGGGGATGCGGGCGTTCTTCTCGATGATCGCGCGGCGGATCCTGGCCCGGCGGCCGATGTCCACGTTGTCGAAGATCACGCTGTCCTCGACCAGGGCACCGGAATGGACGCGCACCCAGCGGCCGAGCACCGAGCGCTTGACGACGCCGCCCGAAACGATGCAGCCGCCGGACAGCATGCTGTCGATCGCCTGGCCCCGGCGATCGTCCTCGTCGAAGGCGAACTTGGCCGGCGGGTCGGAATAGCCCGAGGTGCGCAGCGGCCACTGGCGGTTATAGAGATTGAGCGGCGGATCGATCGCGCGGACGTCCATGCTGGCTTCGTAATAGGCGTCCAGCGTGCCGACGTCGCGCCAGTACGGGACCCGGTCGGGCGGGTCGCCGGCGATGCGGTTGGTCTGGAAGTCGTAGGCGAACATCTCGACCTTGCCGACCAGGTTCGGCAGGATGTCCTTGCCGAAGTCATGGGAGCTGTTCGGGTTCTTGACGTCGTCGTAGACCATCCTCAGCAGCAGGTCGGTCGAGAAGATGTAGTTGCCCATGGACGCCAGGACCTTGGTCGGGTCGCCCGGCATGGTCGGGGCATCCTCGCGCTTCTCCACGAAGCCGATGATCCGCCCATCCTCGTCCACCTCGATCACGCCGAATTCCTTGGCGTACTTCTTGTCGACCGGGATCACGGCGACGGTGACTCCGGCATTCATGCGGGAGTGGAACTCGATCATCTGCCGGATGTCCATCCGGTAGATGTGATCGGCGCCGAACAGGACCACGAGGTCGGGCCGGGACTGTTCGATCAGGTTGCAGTTCTGGGCCACGGCGTCGGCCGTGCCGCTGTACCAGGTCTCCCCGGGCGAGCGCATCTGTGCCGGCACCGGGATGATGAACTGCTCCTGAAGCAGCCCGCCGAACTGCCAGCCGTCACGCAGATGCTGGAGCAGGGACTGGCTACGGAACTGGATCAGGACATAGATCGAGAAAATTCCCGAGTTGATGAAATTGCTCAAGACGAAATCGACGATGCGGTACTTGCCGCCGAAGGGTACGGCCGGCTTCGCCCGCTCCTTCGTCAACGGAAACAGCCGCGTGCCTTTGCCGCCGGCGAGGATCAGTCCCATGATCTTGAGTTGCATCAAGCTGTTCCTTCTTCTGGCGTCTGTTGGGGATCGACGCTCTTGGATATGGCTTTCGCACTTCGGTATCAGAGTAACAGCCGATGCGGGAAAAGGTAGCCTTGTTGCACTGCGATGATGCTTTTGTCCAGAGGATTAATCCCTCCTCGTTTACTATGTTTTTCAGACTGAATTAAGAACAGTTCCAGGCAGTCACTTGTACTTCGGTAAACGGCAAACGGCCGCGCCCCGTTGCCTGGGGCGCGGCCGTTCGGATCGGCGCGGTTTCGGTTTCGGCCGTGTGCCTCAGTCCCGTTTGCGGCGGTTGTCCCACTTGGCGGAGTCGGGGTTGTCGGCGGGCAGGCGGCTGAGGATCTGGTTGCAGATCGCTTCCGCGCTTCGGTCGTAGACGTTCCACTGCTGCGGCGTCAGACGCTCCCGGAGCATCAGCATGCGACCCACCAGGTAATGTTCGCTGAGGCCAAGTTTGACAGGAATAGTGTGAAGTTTGGAATGATCGCTCATGGAAAGTCCCGTCCGCAGCCTGTTGTCGCCGTCCTGGTTTCAGTCGTGATCCCGGGGAGTGCTCCCCGGGGAGGGGCTTCGCCTCAGGCGGAAACCGCCTGAAGATTGCGGGTCGGCGTGCCCGAGCCTTCCGCCGAGAAGCCGTTGTTCATGGCCCAGATCGCCGCCTGGGTGCGGTTGTTGACGTCGATCTTGCGCAGCAGCGTCTTCAGGTGGACCTTGACGGTCGCCTCGGTGATGCCGAGCCGGATCGCGATCATCTTGTTGCTGGCGCCGGTGACCAGCGATTGAAGGATCTCCTGCTCGCGGGGTGACAGGCCGCGGATCGAGTTCTGCGGCGAGGGCGCGTTGATGTCGAGCAGCATCGCGGCCAGGTTGGTCGGGAACACCTTCTCGCCCAGCATGATGAGCTGGAGCGACTGGATCAGCGCTTCGGGCGAGACGTTCTTGATCAGGAAACCGTCCGCGCCGCCGCCCATCGCATCGCGCAGCATGTCCACCGACATGTCGTCGGCCAGCACGACGATACGGGCAGAGGGATAGGTATCCCGGAGCTGCTGCAGGTCGGCCGCGGCCTTGATGGCCTGTCCGGTGATTACCAGCGCCGGCTCGGCGTCCTGCCCGGGGCCTTCCTGGCCGCCATGGGCGATCGCCTGCTCCATGGTATTGAACTCGGCACCGACCTCGAAGCGGGTGCCGGCCAGCAGATGCTTAAGTCCTTCACGGAAAAGACGATTGGATTCAACGAGGATCGTACGGCCATTGGCGTTCATGACTTTGGGTTCCTATAAATTGCTGCCGCGCAGCTAGACGAGGGGGGCCGGTTGGTAAGTCGTTCGTGGGCTGTGATCTTCTTGAGACCAAGAATGGTCTAAAAAATGACCAATATAAAGGGGAAATTAATAGAATTTTAGGGATAGATCGGCGTATCCCGCGAACCTCCGTCGTTCGAACGGTATAGGCAGGGAGAGAATCGCTGGTCTGACGAGAGGTTGGTGGCTTACCGAGCACGGAAAACGGCGACCGAAAGGAAGCGCGTTTCGAGGTGATCCTTCCCTGCCGCGCGTTTCCGGAAGGGGTATCGGTGTGGCTGGAGCCCTGCGCATTCCCGGAGACGGGCGCGCGGTCATGCAAATGGCGAAGGGCAGATCTGACGACCTGCCTTTCCCATTGATCGAGTTCCGATTTCGGATAACTTCGATGTCGCAGCAGTGATGCTGCATACGCCTCTTTGGGCGTTTCCTCCCTAGACTCAGGCCGCCTTTCGGGGCGGCCTTTTTTTTGCACAAATCGGCGCGCTTGCCAACTGCTTAATGCTCCAACTTTCTTATATCCTTTTTTTGTAACTATGCCGAAAAATTAGGCAGTGGCATCTGCCGCAATCGAGGGCACTTCCGCTGCTTCGCCATGATTTCGCACCTGCGAAGGAACGAGTCCCTTTCCGGCCGGGTTCATCCCGATAGCGGGCGGCCGAGGCGACCGGCTCCCCAGCGCTTCCAATCACTTCGACAGGCAGGGCGATGGCCCGAGCGACAGGCAGGATGGCGACGGCATTCCGGAATCCGGGTTCCGGTCATGCGGCACCGTCATGGCGACCCGACATCGTGGAAGTGGCGGAGTTCGGTTCGAACCCCGGGAATCTCCGGATGCATAGGTATGTGCCGCCAAAATTGTCCGCGAACGCTCCGCTGGTGGTTGCCCTGCACGGGTGCGGACAGACGGCGGCGAGCCTAGACCATGGCATCGGCTGGTCGAAACTGGCCGCCCGCCTTGGCTTCGCGCTGCTTCTGCCGGAACAGAGGCGGGCGAACAACTTCAACCGGTGCTTCGGCTGGTTCTCGCCGGGCGACATGGAGCGGGACCAGGGCGAGCCCCTGTCGATTCGCCAGATGGTCGACCGGATGGTCGCCGACCATAGGCTCGACGGCGGCCGCGTCTATGTGACCGGCCTGTCGGCTGGCGGCGCCATGGCGGCCACGCTCCTCGCGACATATCCTGACGTCTTCGCCGGCGGAGCGGTGATCGCCGGCATGCCGTACAAGGCCGCCTATGGCAGGATGGACGCGCTCAACGCCATGGTCCACGGTCGGGTCAGGCCGTCCATCGTCTGGGCGGGGCTGGTCCGAGCCGCCTCGGCGCACCGGGGCCGGTGGCCGCGGATTTCGGTCTGGCACGGCGATTCGGACCGGACCGTCAATCCCGCCAACGGCGCGGAGATCGTCAAGCAGTGGATCGGCGTCCACCGGCTGCCCCGGAGTCCGGGCACCGTGGACAAGGTCAGCGGGCACATCCGGCGCGCCTGGCTGAACCGGGCCGGGGAGGCCGTTGTCGAGGAATATGTCGTCAAGGGCATGGCGCACGGCACGCCGGTGCGGGCCGGCAGCGGCGCGCGGTCGGTCATGACGGCGCCCTATGTCTTCGACATGGGTATCGCCTGTGTCGAGCACATCGCCTGGTTCTGGGGCCTGTCAAAGCGGCGCCCCGGACGCTGGACCGTACAGCGTCCCTCCGGCCGGCAATGAAATCATGGAATATGGATTTCGGCGGGCAAGGAAACAGCTTTCTTATACTGCATTGCGTCACAATATTTCCTGAAGGGAATGAGTCTCCGAGAAAGCTCGTAAAAGGTGCGGAGTGTTCGCGGAGGATATCTCCAATCCGGTTCCGATAAAGGTTTCGATCAGGTTTGCGTTACCTATCCGCGAAACGCAAGGCAGCTTCCCGAGCTTGGTATACAAAATACCTCATGCCGGATTTGACATGCAGGGTTGTTCAGGGTCATATTTACTGCACTGCACAAACGAACTTCCAAGACAGGAATAATCCAATGCTCACCGAAGCCACCGCCAGCATCGTCACCCTGCTCGCCCTGATCGCCATGGTTCATTTCGCCGTGACCGCCGTGATCGCGCGCAAGCTGACCCGCGATGAACTGGCCGAGGGCACCCGCGGCGCCGGCAACGCGAACTTCAATGGCCAGCCCGCCAACGATCAGCTTCGCAAGGCCGCCTGACGCACGGCGAGATGCCGCATTGCGGAGCGGGTGCCGGCACGGTTTTGTGCCGCGATCATTCCACCGCATGCGGACGGTCGCCTTCCGATGGGCCAGCAGCACGACCTTCTGTTCCGCGCCTTGCTGGACGATCCGGTCCGGGCCGGCATCCTGATCCGCGACTACCTGCCGGCCGATATCGCGGCCCGCCTGGGCGACGAGCCGCCGGTGCCGCTGGACGGCAGCTTCGTCGACCGGACGCTGACGCCGAGCTGGGTCGACCGGCTGTTCTCGGTCCGCCTGCGCGACGGCGGCACCCTGCTGATCTATGTGCTGCTGGAGCACAAGAGCCACCCCGATCCCCGGACGCCGCTCCAGGTGCTGGGCTACCTGGTCGACATCTGGGAGAGCTTCGTCGGCGACGACGCTTCCAGGATGCGCCGGCTGCCCCCGGTCATCCCGCTGGTGTTCTATCACGGGCGCAGCGCCTGGACGGTGCCGACCTCCGTCATCGACGTCATCGGCGCCGACGAGGGCCTGCGGGACCTGCTGCGCGACTTCCGCTACGTCGTCTGCAACATCGTGCCCATCCCCGACGACCAGCTGTCCTCCGACCCGGAGGTCCGGGCGGCGCTGCTGCCGCTGAAGTATGTCTACCGCCAGCCCGACCCGGAGAGGCTGCTGGAGGCGGTGCTGTCCGGCCTGCGCGAGGGCTCGCCCCTGGCGGAGAAAGTGCTGTACTATATGCTGGAGATGTACCCGCGGATCTCCGTCGACATGATGAGGATGGTGAACGGCAGGGTCAGGCCGAACCGGGAGCAGGACATGGTATCGCTCGCTGCACAGCAATGGCTGAACGAGGGTCATGCCAAGGGTGTGATCGAAGGCAAGGCGGAGAGTATCCGCATTGCCCTCGAAACCCGATTCGGTTTGATCCCGCCGGCTGTCGAGGAAAGGCTTCGCAGGACGCCCTTCGATCAGCTCGATGTGATCCTGCGGCGTTCCTTGACGGCGGAGTCGCTCGATGCCGTCTTTCCGGATGACCAGCGCCATTGACCGGCACGGGTGAGTTTCCGAGCCGCATGCCGGGTCGCGGCCCGCCATTTCACGAGCGGTTCGGAAGCGCCAGCGCCGCCACCGCGCAGCAGATCCCCATCGCGCCGATCACCAGGACCATCGGCCCGGGCGTTCCGTCGGACAGCCAACCGACCAGGGCGCTCGCCGCCGCACCCATGCCGAACTGTATCGTTCCGGCAAGGCCCGACGCCGCGCCCGCCATGCCGGGCACGACCGACATGGCGCCGGCCATGGAGTTGGCGCCGACCAGCCCGAGCATGGCGAGATAAAAGAACAGCGGCACGGCGATCCCCGCCAGCCCGAAGCTTCCGGTGGCGCCCAGCACTGCCAGGACGATGCCCGAAGCGGCGCAGCCAAGGGCTCCATAGCGCAGCGCGCGGTCGGAGCCGACCGCCAGAACCAGCCGGCGGTTCACCAGGTTGAAGGCCATCATGCCGACGACATTGACGCCGAACAGCAGTCCGTAGGACTGCGGCGAGATCCCGAAAAACTCGATATAGACGAATGGCGTTCCCGCGATATAGCTGAACATGCCCCCGGTGAAGAAGGCGCCGGCCAGCGAATAGGCAAGGTAGGTGCGGTTGCCCATCAGGCGCAGGTAGCCTGACAGCATGGCGCCCATGCCGACCCGCCGGCGCGCCGCCGGGGCGAGGCTTTCCGGGATCGAGAAAAGCGCCAGGAGCACCACGAGACCGAAGGCGGCCAGCCCCCAGAAGATCGCTCGCCAGCCGAGTTGCACCAGTACCTGGCCGCCCAGCAGCGGGGCGATCATAGGGGCCACGCCCATGATCAGCATCATCAGCGACAGCATGCGGGCCGCCTGGTCCTGGGGGAACAGGTCGCGCACCATGGCGCGCGCCAGCACCGGGGCGGCGCAGGCACCGAACGCCTGGACGAAACGCCACAGCACCAGATGGTCCGCGTCGGTGGTCAGCGCGCAGCCGAAGCTGGCGGCGATGTAGATCAGGATGCCGGCGGTGATCGGTCCGCGCCGGCCGAACCGGTCGCCCAGGGGCCCCCAGACCAGCTGGCCGGAGCCGAAGCCCAGGAAGAAGCTGGAGAGCGAAAGCTGGACCGATGCCGGAGAGGCGGCAAGGCTCCGGCCGATCTCCGGCAGGGCCGGGAGATACATGTCGATGGCCAGCGGGGCGAAGGCCATCAGGGAACTGAGGACGATGGCAAGCCAATGAGGGTTGACGGGCCGGGCCCGTCCTGCGGACAGCGATGTCATTGAGTCTTCTGCGTCGCGGGGATATGTCGGCGCAGCTTCGCACCCTCGGGAACGCCTGTATAGAAGGTGTGGGGCCAAACCATCGGCATGGGAGATACGCGTTGGACCAATGGATCGCCTGGCTCGACCTCTGCGGGGTCGCGGTGTTCGCCGCCAGCGGCGCGCTGACGGCGTCGCGCAAGCAGATGGACGTCGTCGGGTTCTGCCTGGTCGCCACCGTCACGGGGATCGGCGGCGGCACCATGCGCGACCTGCTGCTGGGGCAGGGGGCGGTCTATTGGATCTCGGCGCCGGAATACGTGATGACCTGCATCGGCGTCGGCATCCTGCTGTTCTTCACGGCACCCTACCTGGAATCGCGCTACAAGGCCCTGCTCTGGGCCGATGCCGCCGGGCTGGCGCTGTTCTGCGTGACCGGGGCCGAGAAGGCGCTGGAGGCCGGAGCGCCGCTGCCGGTCGCCGTGATCCTGGGCGTCATGACCGCCACCTTCGGCGGCATCATCCGCGACGTGCTGTGCGCCGAGGTACCGCTGATCCTGCGCAAGGAGATCTATGCGACGGCTGCGGCGGCCGGCGCATTGGCTTATCTCCTGCTGATCCTGGCGGGAGCGGGGGCCGTGTGGTCCCAGGGAGCGGGCTTCGTGGCCGCGTTCGGAATACGCGCGGTCGGCATCGTCTTCGGGGTCTCGCTGCCGGTCTACAGGGCGCGCCCGGGCCGAGACTACTGATACCGCTCCAGCCCGTACTGCTCCATCTTGCGGTAGAGCGTCGTCCGGGAAATGCCCAGTTCGCGGGCGGCGGAGGTCAGGTTGCCGGTATGGGCGGCGATGGTGGCCTCGATCGCCTGGCGTTCCAGCTGGTCGAGCCGGTGGGGAATCGCAGGCTCGGCCGGGGCCGGCACGATGTCGGGCGGCAGGTCGGCCAGCATGACGGTATCCTCGTCGCTCATCAGCAGGAGGCTTTCGACCACGTTCCGCAATTCGCGCACGTTGCCGGGCCAGGAGTGGCGGCGCAGCGCGTCCATCACGGCCGGCTCGAACCGCTTGGGCGCCAGATCGTGGCGGCGGGCGAGCAATTCGTTGAAATGGGGCACCAGAAGGTCGGTGTCGCCGGCACGGTCGCGGAGCGGCGGGATGCGGACCGTCGTCACGCTGATCCGGTAATAGAGATCCTGCCGGAAACGGCCGGCGGCGACCTCGTCGCGCAGGTTGCGGTTGGTCATGGCGATCAGGCGAACATCGACATGCCGCGGCTCGCTGTCGCCGACGCGGTAGACGATGCCCTCCTCCAGGACGCGGAGCAGGTAGGGTTGGAGGTCGAGCGGCAGCTCGCCGATCTCGTCCAGGCACAGGGTGCCGCCGTTCGCCAGTTCGAACCGGCCGAGCCGCCCCTCGTTGGCCGCCCCGGTGAAAGCGCCGCGCACATAGCCGAACAGTTCGCTGGCGACCAGCTCCTTGGAAACGGCGCCGCAATTGAACGCGACGAAGGGGTCCGACGGCGTGGCCGCGCCCTCGCCGTGGATGGCGCGGGCGAACAGCTCCTTGCCGGTGCCGGTCTCGCCCTCGATCAGCACCGGCGCCCGCCGGCCTGCCAGCCTGCGGGCGCGATCGATGGCGGTGCGGACAGCTGGGCTGGAGCCGACTATGGCGGCGAAGCTGCCGCGCCGGGCATCGCCCTCATGGCGCGGACCCGACGGCCTGGCGGTGCGCCGGGGCTTGGCTGGGACGACCAGGAGCGCTCCCAAGGTCTCGCCGTCCACCGTCAGCGGCTTGGTCCACTCGGCCGGCCAGCAGGACGGGTCGAGGCTGGCGACCCGGGACTCCTTGTCGAGCACCACGCGCGCGGGACCCGAGCCGTGCTCCAGCAGGCTGCGGGCGCGTTCGCTCATGTGCAGGACGCGGCCCTTGCGGTCCACCGCGATGATGCCGTCCTCGACCCAGGTCGGCAGCTTGGCGACGCAGGCCTCCAGCAGCTTCACGCGCTCCTGCCGCGCCTGGTCGGCCATGGCCCATTCGACTTGGCGGGCGGCGACGACGGCCAGGGCGAGGTTATGGCGCTGGAAGGTCTGGCGGGGGCCGGAGATATCGAGCAATCCCACCAGGGAACCATCGATCGGGTCGCGGATGGGCGCCGCGGCGCAGGTCCAGGTCTTGACCCCGGCGCAGAAATGCTCGGTCGCATGGACCAGGACCGGCTGCCGGGTGACCAGCGCGGTGCCGATGCCGTTGGTTCCGGCCACCGATTCATGCCAGGCGCCGCCGGGCTCCAGGTGGATCTCCCGGCCGGCCTCCAACGTCGCGCGGTCGCCCACGGTGGTCAGGACGACGCCCTCGGGGTCGGTGACCAGCATGATCGACCCGGTGCCGATGAACAGGTCCACCGCTTCGGCGAGGGTGCCGGCCGCCGCCGTCAGCAGGTCGCGGTTCCGGATGCGGAGATGGTGCAGCCCGTCGTCCCGGACCGCCAGCGGGGCGCTTGAGCCGTGGGCGTTGACGCCGCTTTCGAGGCTGCGCCGCCAGGAATTGACGACCACGTTCCGGACCGGTGGATGGTGATCGACGCCGGCCAGGAAATCTTCCCACGCGCGCATGATCGACGCTTCATCGGCATGGGCAGCGGCACGGGGCGGTATCGTCGCCCCGATTCCCGTCTTGGGCATGTATTCACACTCCCTCGCCCGGATCCTATTATTTTTGCTCAGACGGCGCGGTCCGGATCTTGGAGTTTACACTGTGCGAAGTCCTTGGGTAACGATAAAGTTTGGATGATGTCTTCTTGAACTCTCCTTCGATCTTGACGAACCGGGGAGAGATTGACGCACGGGGCCGGCGGTCCGCCCCGTGCGTCGCACCCCCGGCCGGCAGGAAGCGGCGGATCTCACTGCCGACCAAGCCTATTGGCGGCCAAGCTTCTCCGCCCCGGCGCCGAGCGCCGGTCCGGCCGTGGGGTCGGACCCGTCGGGCCTGTCCGCGATCAGCGTGTGCGTGTTCAGGATCAGGCACGCGGCGGACGAGGCGTTGCGCACCGCCGTCGTGGTGACCTTGACCGGATCGGTGATGCCGGCCTCGATCAGGTCTGTGAACTGGCCGGTCCGGGCATCGAACCCGGTGCCCCGGGGCGCCTCCGCCACGCGGGCCGCGATGTCGTTCGCCGCGAGGCCGCAATTCTCGGCGATGCAGCCGAGCGGCGCCGCAAGCGCGCGCTGGAACAGCCGGACGCCGTCGCGGACCCCGCCCGAGGTCTGGTCGGCCAGGACGTCCAGGGCCGGCGCCGCCTGGATCAGGGCGGTTCCGCCGCCGGGCACGACGCCTTCCTCCAGCGCCGCGCGGGCGGCGTTGAGGCTGTCGTCGAGCAGCTGGACCCGGCGCTTCTGCTCCGCCGGGGTGGCGCCGCCGGCAAGGATGGTGGCGGTGCCGCCGGTCAGCTTGGCGAGCCGTTCGGTATACTTGTCCCGCTCGATGTTGGGCGGAGCCGCGTCGAACTGGCGCTGGACCTGGGCGCGGCGGGCGCGGATCAGCTCAGGGTCGCCGTGGCCCCGGATCAGGGAGGTGAAGCTCTGGCCGACCCGGACCTGGTCGGCGCTGCCGAGGTCCTCCAGGGTGACCTGTTCCAGCCGGCCGCCGAGGTCGCGGGCGATCACCCGTCCGCCGGTCAGGATCGCGATGTCCTCCAGCATGGCCTTCCGCCAGTGGCCGAACTCCGGCGGGTTGACCGCGACCGCCAGGCCCGCCCCGTTGCGCCGCATGCCCATCAGGGTCACCACGACTTCGGGGGCCAGCTCGTCGGCGATGATCAGCAGCGGACGGCCGGTAGCGGAGACTTCCGTCAGGATGTGGGCGATCTGGTCGGGCGATGCGATCCGCTGGTCGGTGATCAGGATGAGCGGATCGTCCAGGATGGCCCGCATGGTCTCCACGTCGGTGACCATGTGGTGGGAGATGTAGCCCCGGTCGAACGACATGCCCTCGACCACTTCCAGGGTCGTCTCGACGCCCGGGCCGAACGTCACCTCGACGATGCCGTCGCTCCCGACCCGGCGCAGCGCCTCGGCCACCAGATGCCCCAATGCTGGATCGGTCGCGGCGATGGTGGCGACGGCTTCCAGCTGCGTGTGGCCGGAGAGCGGCTTGGCGGATTTTTTCAGGGCGTCGATGACGACGCCGGCGGCTCGGTCGATGCCGGCGACCAAGTCCACCGGGCTGCCCTGGTTCTCAAGGACCTTGAGCCCGCCCTGGATCAGCGCGTTGGCGAGCACGGTGGCGGTGGTGGTGCCGTCGCCGGCGATCTCGTTGGTCTGCTTGGACACCTCCCGCACCACCTGGGCGCCCATGTTCTCGAACCGGCATTCCAGCTCGACCTCGTCGGCGATGCTGACCCCGTCCCGGGAGACGATCGGCGTGCCGATGGGCCGGTCGATGATCGCGTTCATGCCCTTGGGGCCGAGGGTGCCCTGGACCGCCAGGGTCAGCTTCTCGACGCCCCGGCCGAGGGCGGCGCGCGCCTCGGCGCGGTGGAGCATCATTTTCGGCATCCGTCATTCCCTCCCGTGTTGCTTTTTGCCACCTGGGTTGCCACCCGGCCGGCGATGAAGTCGGCCAGGGTGGGTTCCCCGTCTGGCGCGGGGTCGCCGTAGCGGGCCTGGAGCAGGCCACGGCAGAGATGTCCGTTGAACTCCGTGTTGATCCGGACCCGGCGCAGCAGCGACAGGTATTCGGCGAAGTTCCGGGGGTCGATCGGTTCGCCTTGCGCCGTGGTGAAGGCCATGTCGCCGGGGCCGCCGAATTCGCGGCGGATCTCCAGGTAACGGTCGCGCTGGCGGGCGGCTTCCGCATCGTCGATCGCCAGCGTCGCCAAGTGCGTGCAGTCGAGGTCGAGGATCGCCTGGACCGTCCAGTCCCGGTCGAGCAGGTAACGGACCACCGCTTCCTGCCGGCGCTGGAACGCCTTGATCCGGAAGGTCCGGCGCAGGTCGTCCAGGTCCTCGTTGGCCGCCTCGTCGCTGAAGGTCGACTTGAAGGAGCGGCCCTTGGCCAGCCCCTCGTTGATGGTGTCGGAATACATGTGGTCGCGCAGGTCGACCAGGACCTGCCGGACCCAGGGGAGGGAGGAGACCGCGACCCGCATGTCGTCGGCCATCAGGAAGGCGAAGTTGGCGGCGCACCAGTATGTCGGCAATCGGAACCCGATGTGGACGCGATCCTCCGCGTCCACTTCGACCTGCGTGACGAAGCGGAGCTCCGTCACGGATTCGTCGAGTTCAGGGTCCGTCACCGACGCCAGGCTCGCCCACACCTCCGCCGCGCGCGGGTCGCCCGGGGTGACGTGAACGGTCATGGACTTCAGTCTCCCAGGACTTCGGCGACCTGCGCCATGGTCTGCTCCTCCGCGCGGGCCGGCGCGGTGCCGCTCAGCTTGGCCTTGTGGGCCGGCACGTCGATGCCGTAGAGCTTCGCGGCGTTGAGCCCGAGGATCTTGCGCTTGGCGTCCAGGTCGAGGTCAACGCCCTTGTCCTTCTTGATAGTGTCGGGAAGTTCGTGCGCCATGAACTTCTCGACCATCCACTTGGGCGACCAGATCGCGTAGTCGCTGCCGTAGAGCAGCCGGTCGGGGCCGAGCCAGAACAGCAGCTCGGAAATGACCTGGTTGAAATAATCGGGCCGGCTGTGGATGAAGGGCAGGGCTACCGCCAGCCCGCCATAGACGTTCGGCTCCTGCACGGCGATCCAGCAGAAATCGTCCAGGCGGGGCAGGCCGCAATGCTCGACGATGAAGTTCAGCTCGGGGAAGCTGGTCGCCGCGTCGTCGATGTCGGCCACGTCGAAGGCGTCGCGGTTCAGGGGCAGGATGGTCGGCCCCTTGTGGACGTGGATGTTCTTCACGCCCAGCTTGACGCATTCGGCCATGTAGCGCTGCGCCCACTCGTCGGTCAACTTCCAGCCCTTGCTGGCACCCTTCCACTCCGCGGTGTAGAGCTTGACGCCCTGGATCTTGTACTTCTCGACCAGTTCGTGCAGCGCCTCGATGCCCGCTTCGCCGTCGCGCGGATCCCAGGCGCCGTTGAGGATGAAGCGGTCGGGATACTTCTCCTTGAGGACGGCGTTCTGCTCGGTCGTGTTGAAGCCGTTGACGTAGAAGTCCTTCAGGTATGTGGGCTGGAAGATCGCCATGTCGTCGTAGCCTTCGACGAACAGGTCGTTGTACATGGTCTCCGCGCCGTACTTGTCGAACTTCTCCTTGGGCCAGACATACTCCTTGGGGCTGAGCGCGGTATGGTAGCCGTAGAAGCAGTCGATGAACTGTCCGCCATGGATGTTCTTCTGGTTCTCCTTGCTGCCGTCCCACAGGTGGGTATGGCCGTCGATGATGAAGATTTCCTCGCCTTCCGCCGTCTTGAACATCGTTTCCTCCGCCGATCGGTTCTTGATTGGATCTTGTCGGGTCAGGTGTATTCGAGCGCGTCGTCCATGTTGCCGAACAACACGACCGTGTTGTCGTCGATCATGACCATGCGGCCGTAGTGGGTGGAGGTGGAGATCTCGAACAGGTGCGGGGTCATCTCGCGGCCCAGCGCCTCGCTGATCTCGTCCATCTTGAATTCCATCTTGCCTTCGCCGTCGATGCGGATCATGGCCGGCATGTAGGTCACCTTGATGCCCGGCTTGTTCTCCATCACCTCGGCGATGCAGCGCGCCTCGACGCTGTCGTTCATGGTGACGCCGCACTGGTGCGAGATCGTGTGCTCGAAGGTCAGGTCCTGCATGGGCTTGAAGATGTTGAAGTCATGGGCGACGCTCATGGCTCTTTTCTCCTCTCTCGATCCGGGAATTTCAGGCGTCGGCGGCCGGCTGGGCGGGGGCGGCGGCCGGCGCGATCGCGACGGCGGCGGGCACTTCGATGCCGATTTCGGCACAGATGGCCCTCAGGCGGTTGGACGAGGCCGCGAAGGCGTCGGTGAACTGGGCCGCCTTGACGCGCGGCTGCGACCAGACCGGCTGCAGCTGGTTCGCCGCCTTGACGCAGAGGGCGCCGTGCTTCTCCAGCCAGCCTTCCATGACCTTGCGGTTCGCCTCGCCGTGCTCGGGGTCCTGGGCCAGCAGGTGGAACAGCTCGACCGTATTGGCGAGGTTCTGCTCGTAGTCGGCCTCGGCCGCCGACACCACGGCCGGGGTCGCGAAATCGTTCTGGGCGGCGGCCAGCTGCATGACGAAGCCGCTGCGGAACAGTTCGGCGACCAGGGGCTCGAACACGACGTTGGTCGCGAAATACTGCTCCAGGTAATCCTCGGCGCCCATCACGGCCTCGGTCGCCTCGCGCACGCCCTGCCAGACCGGGTCTTCGAGCCAGTGGGTCTTGCCGGCGGTCGCGTCGAACACGGGCAGGTCCATGCCGATCTCGCTCAGGTACAGCGTCAGGTCCTGGGCGAAGCGAAGCTTGTAGGACGAGTTGGTCAGGATGGCGTTGTTGACCATCTGCGTGTAGCCGTAGCGCTGGGCATGCATGGTCGCCTTGCCCAACCCGTACTCCGCATGCTTGTAGGCGCCGACATGATCCTGGAGGATCTTGACCCAGCGGGGATCGAAGCGCGACGGGGCGCCCGACTTGCGGGCATTGTCCACGACGTTCTTGATCATGCCCTCGATGGTGGACTGGCGCTGGTAATGGGTCCGCTCCCACTCCTGGTCGGGCGCGCGGAACTTGTGCCAGTCCGACGACTGGAGCTTGGTCCAGCCCTTGTAGTAGGTCGGCGTCCCGTCGGCGAAGGAGATGATCCAGTTCTGGAGCAGGTAGCGCTCGGGGTCCGGCTGGACGTCTACCGTCATGTCCTCGTAATGGGTCGCCTTGCGGCCCTTCGGTTCATAATAATTGTATTTGCGGCTGTCCCATCCCGGGAACTTCTTCGCGCCGGCGGCGCCGGACTTGACTTCGGTTTCCTGAACCTGTGCCGTCATTTTTGTTTTCCTCCCCGTTTGCAAAGGTTGGCGGTCGGCCCTTACCGAAGGGCCGGCGTGAACTTGTCGAAATAGATGCGGTCCGGTTCGACGCCGCCGATCTGGAGCACCGGCAGCAGGGCGTCGATCATCGGCGGCGGGCCGCAGGAATAGACGTCGATGTCGGAGGCGTCGCCGAGGGCGCCGAGATGCCGGCGTACCACCTCGTGGATGAAGCCGGTCTCGCCCGTCCAGCCGTCGTCGGGCGCCGCGTCGGACAGCGCCGGTATGAAGCGGAAGTCGGGCAGGCGTTCGGCCAGCTCCGCGAAACGGTCGAGGTAAAAGAGGTCGCGGGTCTGCCGGGCCCCGTAGAAGAAGCGGATCGGCCGGGCGGGCTCGCCGCATCCGATCTGGTCCTGGAGGATCGACCACAGGGGCGACATGCCCGAGCCGCCGCCCACCAGCACCATCGGGCCGGAACGGTTCTCGCGCCGCAGGCAGGTGCCGAAGGGGCCGCGCAGCATCAGGCTGTCGCCGGCTTTCAGGCTGCCGTCGAGCTGGGCCGAGAAGGCGCCCTGGGGGTATTTCCTGATGATGAAATGGGGGCGGTGCGGGTCGCTCGGCGGGTTCGCCATGGAGAAGGAGCGCGTGATGCCCTTGCCCGGGATGGTGATGTCCACGTACTGGCCGGCCCAGAACTTCAGCGGCTGCTCGATCTCCAGTTCCAGGCGGAAGATGTCGTGGGTCAGCGGGACGATGGCGGTCAGTCGGGCCGCGAAGTCCTTCACCGCGATCGAGCGGGACAGCAGGTCCTCGTCGTAGTTCAGCAGCTCGACTTCTATGTCGCTGTAGGCCAGCGTGCGGCAGAGCAGGATGTGGTTGGTGTCGCGGTCCATCTCGGACAGCGCAAAGGTGGAGTATTTCAGCAGTTCGACGTCACCGTCGATCAGCACCGATTTGCAGCTGGAGCATTGTCCTTCCTTGCAGCCGTGCATCAGCGAGATGCCCTGGCGGAACGCCGCATCGAGAACGGTTTCCCCTTCCTCGACTTCCATTTCGATGCCGGCGGGCTGCAGCAGGACCGTGTGGACCGCGCGGGCGGCCAACGGGTTCTGGGTCATGTGGGATTCCCCTGGACGAAGATCTGGCGGCTTGCGGCGGAAGTCGGGGAGCGCCTTGGCGGCGCTCCCCTGTTTCCGGCCGGGCGTCAGATCCGATGGACCTTGAAGCCCTTCTTGTACTCGGCGACGTGCTTCTCGCGCTGTTCGGGGGTCATCTCGCGGAGCGTGATCAGGGGGCTCTTGATCTCGTAGCCGCGCACATGGTCCAGGGTCCACATGTCCTTCTCGTCGAACGACAGGTGGGGCTGGGCGATCAGGGTCTTACCGTCGGGGCGGACGAAGCCCATGTCCTTGATCGCGTCGGCCAGGTCCCAGCCATGGTACATGCTCTCCCACTCGCGATGGCCGCTGAAACGGCCCATGGCGGGGGTCGGCCGACCCTCGTACTCGCCCTGGAAGGCGACCTTGTGGGTCCAGCGGTCCACCTCGTGGCCGTAGGTGTAGATCTGGCCGTCCACCTCGTCCACGACCATGTCCTCGCGGATCAGGCAGGGCACCAGGTTGGACCAGCAGCGGTGCGGATAGACGTAGCCGGTGTCCACGAAGGTGATCGGCGGGTTGCCGGGCTTGCTGAGCTTGGCGTAGTTCTCCCACCATGCGCCGAACTCGTCATACCAGCCGGGATACTTGTGCTCGAACCACTCGAAGTCCCGCTCGGTCATGGCCTCGATGCGCCAGAAGTTGGCCCACCAGCCGGCGGAGAAGAACTGGGCGACCTTGTGGACGTAGTTCTTCTTGACGATTCGGTCGAACGCCTCGTGGACGTCGTCGTGGTGGATCTTGATGCCGTACTTCTCCAGCGGCAGCATGTAGGTCCGGTAATAGTCCTCGAAGATCCAGCGGTGCCACAGTTCCGCGTAGCTCTCCTTGTTCTTGTCGCGGTTGGTCGTGCCGTACTCGATGATGGTGCCGATAGCGGCGTCGACGATCGCGTGGTTCTGCCAGAACGCGTATTTCAGGTCGCGTTCCAGGAGCTGGTGGTTGTCGGGGTTGTTGAGGATCGACATCAGCAGCGAGTGGCCGTTGCCGATGTGGCGGCTCTCGTCCGACTGGACCGACAGGAACACGGTCGGCAGGGCGTAGTCGCCGTTCCGAGCCGCTTCCGACGGCATCGCGACGAACAGGGTGTTGGTGAAGGCCGTCTCGGCGACGACGGTCAGGTAGATGTTGGCGGCGGTGATCGCGTCGCCGGTCACGAAGGCTTCGCCGAATTGCCGGCCGATGGTGGTGGCGTAGCACTTGCCGAACGCGGCCTCGGTGATGTCGAACCCGGCCGGGTCGATGTAGTTCTCCATGTACCACTTCTTCAGGTTCATCTGGATGGTCGAGTGCCTGAACTCGTCGACCATCTGCATGGTGAACCCGGTGCGCAGGTCATCGCCCGGCGCCAGCCGGCCGACCATCGCCATGGAGCGCGCGGCCGAGATCTCGGGGAAGGGGATGATCGCCAGGAACAGCTTCATCCATTCGACCCAGCGGGGCTCCACGTTGCGGAACATGTCGCCGCGCAGCGCCGCGTCGAGCGCGCCGTAAACCCTGTTGTCCTTCTCTTCCTGCATGGGGAAGTACGACCGCAGGACCTGCTTCATGGGGTCCTTGGGCGCCTTGGAGATCTTGTAGTCGGTCGGGAAGGTCATGGCTTCCTGGACATAGGAGGGCGTCCAGCCCAAGTCCGCGACCCGGCGCGCCGCCTCGCCGATGCTGATGCCCTTCTGAGCGATGATCTTGTTGAGCGTCAAACCGTCAGGCATGGTTTACTCCCTGGAATTCGTTGGCTGGAATCTCGTTGCCGACATTTCGTATAACGACAGGTTTCCGCCTTGGCCGGCTCTTCGGGCCGGCTTGAGTTCAGTCCGGGATGGCGTTCCATGATTTTCCGGAGCGTGCCTTACGCCCGGAATGCAGAAATTTTCCGCCGTGCTGCTGTCATGGCCGTTTCCCCGCACTACTTCCTTGTTTATTGCACCGCGTCATGGTCGGTGGCTTGTTGTTCTTACGATGGTTAGCAAGCGGTGTGCCAGTTCTTGGGCATCTCTCAGGCCCTTGTAAATGCTGGCTTGCGGATCTTTCTCCCGATCTCGATTGTGGTCATTGTTTACTTGTGGGACGTTCAGGGCCGCCGGAGTGTTTCAAAACTGGCCGTCTTGCAGGGGTGTGGTTGCATGTATGTCGCGTTGACGGGACTGGTCGTGACCGTCTACAGCCTCATGCGCTTCGCCATGCCCAGCCACTGACTGCAGCGCTACTTCTTCGCCGTCTCCTCCGGCTTCGCCTTCTTCTCCGCGATGTAGCGGGCGCCCAGGATCAGGGCTCCCATGGTGAAGTCTTCTCCATGGGCGGCGATCATCTCCTGTGACAAGTCGGCGAGCCGCTTGAAGAATTCGTCCTTGGATGCATCCTCGGCCGATGCCGCTGAAGTGGTCATGGTGTCGGGTCTCCGGTTTGCGTTCGGTCCAGCGTTCAGTGCGGTTCGTTCAATCGATGGACGATCTCTTCCAGCTTGAGGATCAGGGCCTCGCGTTCGGCCTCGATCTTCTTCGTCTGCTCGATGGCGTCGCGGTGTTCCCGTTCCAGTTCGGCCAGCCGGGCCGACAGCTCGGGCGTCGGCGCCGCCGCCAGGTCCTGGCGGCAGCGGGACAGCTCGAACTCCACCCCGGCGCGCCGGCCCTCCCGCGTGAGCTGGGCCGAGTTCAGCTCGGTCAGCTTCGCGACGATGGCGTAGCGTTCGGCCATCAGGATCTGGAACGGGTCGTCGGAGTGTCCGTCGTCAGAGGTCATTGTGGTGCCCGTCGCAGAGCGGTGCGTTGGCGGTATGCTTGCAGCCACACAGGAAGACCGTCCCGGTGCCGGGCGCCCTCCACCCCATCGGGCTGATCCCGGTGCCGGCGTGGGAGCCGTCGCAGATCGGCTGGGTGGCGCTGCGCCCGCACCGGCACCACAAGACCAGATCGCCTTCCTCGACTTCCCACTCGTACGGGCCGGCCTGGGCGACCTCGGGTTCGAAACCCATGGCGATGTCCTTCCAGTATCTGTGCCTCAGGGTATTGGAGCCTCAGGGTATAGGAGCCGTGCCCGATCAGGTCGATCAGGCCGGGGCAGCCGGGCCGATGCGTTGGGCCGTGGCCCAACGCATCGCGGCTCATGGAACGCGCTCCAAAGCCTCAGGGTATCAGGACGGCACGGCCCTTGACCTTGCCGTGGTGCAGGTCGTGCAGCGCCTCGTTGGCCTGCTCAAGCCGGTATTCGCGGGTCGCCAGCTTGACCAGGCCGCGGTCCGCCAGGGCCATCAGCTCGACCAGTTCGGGATATGTGCCGACCAGGTTGCCGACGATGGTCTTCTCCGACGTGATCATCTCGATCGTCGGGATCTCCACTTTCCCGCCATAGCCGACGATGTAGTAGAAGCCGGCGTTGCGGGTCATGGCGAGGCCCTTCTCGACCGCGTCGCCCTCGCCGACGAAGTCGATCACCGCCTCGGCCCCGCGCCCGCCGGTCAGGGCCAGGATCTGTTCGACCTCGGTGCCGTCGGACTTCACCAAGTGATGGGCGCCGCACTCCTTCGCCAAACCAAGCGCCATGTCGGAGCGGTCCACCGCGATGATCTCGGCGGCGCACAGTGCGGCGAGGACCTGGACGCCGATATGGCCCAGCCCGCCGACGCCGATCACGACGGCGTATTCGCCGGGAAGCAAGTGGCGGGACGCCTTCTTGGCGGCGCGGTAGGCGGTCAGGCCGGCGTCGGTATAGGGGGCGACGTCCTTGGGGGTCAGGCTGGCCGGCAGCTTGATCAGGGACCGCACGCCGGTCAGCAGGTACTCGGCATAGCCGCCGTTGGCATTGATGCCTGGAAACTTGCTGTCGGTCGCGTGCATGTCGTCGCCGCGCCTGCAGGCCAGGCAATGACCGCTGGTCACCAGCGGGTGGCAGATGACGGGGTCGCCGACCTTGATGCCCTCGACGCCCTTGCCCACCTCCTCGACCCAGCCGGCGTTCTCGTGGCCCATGATGTAGGGAAGCTGTACATCGACCTTGCTGCGCCAGATCCCTTCCACGATGTGCAGGTCGGTCCGGCAGACGCCGGCGCCGCCGATGCGCACGATCACGTCGGTGGTCTTCTCGATCTTGGGATCGGGGACCTCCTCGTACCGGACGAACTGCGGGCTGGTGAGCGACGGGTCGAATTCGTAGAGCACGGCCGCCTTCATGGATGAGCCTCCCCGTTTGTGATTCGGTCGATCTTCAGGTTCTCGTTGGAACCGGGACCGGTAAAGGCAAGGGGCGTGCCAGGGTGCGGAAAGGCGGGAACTCGCGGCATTCCTCGGAATTGCCCCGAATTGCGTGTTTACATAATCAACGCCTGCTCACACCTTGGCTGTGCAAGACTTGAACATAACAGGTCGTCAGGGGAGGAACGGGACATGGGACTGCTCTCGCCCGCGGAGCGCCTGAGGCAGGCGCGCATCGAACTCCAGGACCGGGGCATCGCTTCGCCGGACCTGCTCGCCCCGGAGATCCGGCAGTCCTGGGATCGCTGCCTGGAGGCGGGGCTGGAGCCGCACCGCTCGCCCGAGCTAATCTACGCCGCCGGTACCCAGCTGGAGGAGGCGCGCGAGCGGCACGAAACGACCCGCCGGCTGGCGCTGGCCGAGATGCATAACCTCTACCACCAGATCTCCGGCTCCAACTTCATGATCGCCCTGGGCGATCCCGGCGGCATGGTGCTGGACACCATCACCGACGATACTTTCCGCACCACGGCCGACGCCAAGAACATCCGGGCCGGGGGCCTGTGGGGCGAACTGCACCAGGGCACCAACGCCCTCGGCTTGGCGGCTTCCCTGCGGGCGCCGGTGACGGTCCACGGGCCGGAGCATTTCTTCACGACGTACGGCGGGCTGACCTGCAACGCGGCGCCGATCTTCGGCCCCACCGGCGAGATCGCCGCCGTGCTGGACGCGTCGAGCGACTGCAGGTCCCGGCAGCGCCACACCATGGCGCTGGTGAAGATGTCGGTCCGCCAGATCGAGAACGGGCTGTTCCGCGAGGCCCACCGCGACCATCTCGTCCTGATCTTCCACACCAGGGCCGAGTATCTGCGCACGCTGAGCGCCGGCCTGCTGGCGGTGGACGGGGAGGGCAGGGTGCTGGCGGCCAACCGGCAGGCGCAGTTCTTCCTCCAGGGGCTGCCGGCCAGTCCCGGGCATCATTTCGCGGAGCTGTTCCGGACCGGCTTCCACCGGTTCCTGGACGAGGGGCATCGCCGGGAGCGTGTGCGGCTGGAGGACCACGAGGGCAGCAGCTACGTCGTCGCGATCGACAATCTGCGCCATGCCTGTCCGATCCACGCGCGGAAGGACCGCGGGACGCCCGATCGCCAGGTCGGCTTCATCGCCGAGGATCCCGCCGTCAAGGCGGCGCTGCGGCAGGTCTCCGGTGCCGCGGCGCGGGCGGTGCCCATCCTGATCCGGGGCGCCACGGGAACCGGCAAGGAGCTGATGGCCCGCCATGCCCATGCCGCGAGCGGTCGCACCGGCGCCTTCGTCCCGGTCAATTGCGCGGCCCTGCCGGAGAGCCTGGTCGAGGCCGAACTGTTCGGCTACGCCGACGGCGCCTTCACGGGGGCGCGCCGCGGCGGCGCCCGCGGGCTGGTCATAGAGGCGGACGGCGGGACCCTGTTCCTGGACGAGATCGGCGACATGCCGCTGCCGGTGCAGGGAAGCCTGCTGCGGCTGCTCGACGACTGGACGGTCCGCCCGGTCGGCGGCGGGGCGAGGCGGAAGGTGGATCTTCAGCTCGTCGCCGCGACCAACGTGGATCTGGGGGAGGCGGTGGGCGCCGGGCGCTTCCGGGCCGACCTGTTCTACCGGCTCAACACGGTGGAGGTGGAATTGCCGCCGCTGGCCGGAAGGTCCGATTTCGACGCGATCGCCCGCCGGCTGCTGCGGGAGATCGATCCCGGCTGCGCCATCGCCGACGCGGCGCTGGCGGCGCTGGCCGGGCGGACCTGGCCCGGCAACATCCGCGAACTGCGCGGCGTGCTGACCAGGCTCGCCATCGCGGTCGGCGACCAGGGCGTGATCGACACCTGCCATGTCGACCCTCCCCGGGCCGCTCCGGCGCCGGCATCCTCGACGCTGGAGCGGGCGGTGATCGACCGCGTGGTGGCGACCTGGGAGCAGACCGGCGGCAACGTCGCCGAAACCGCCCGCCGCCTGGGCGTCACCCGCAACACGGTCTACAAGAAGCTCCGCCAGCGTTGAGCGGGCGGCTTCAGAACGAGCCGAACATCGTGCCCAGCGCGATGATGACGATCAGCGAGGTTACCGGAATGACGACCGCGACCATCATGATGTCCACATAGGACTGGCGGTGGGTCAGCTTGCAGATCGCCAGCAGCGTGATCACGGCGCCGTTGTGGGGCAGGGCGTCGAAGCCGCCGGACGAGATCGCTGTGATCCGGTGCAGCAGTTCCGGGCTGATGCCCGCCGCCTGGCCGAGCTGGGCATAGGTGCTGCCGAGTGTCTCCAGCGCGATGCTCATGCCGCCCGAGGCGGAACCGGTGACGCCGGCCAGCACATTGACCGCGACCGCCAGCGAGATCAGCGGGTTGTCGGGCGACAGGTTGAGCACGAAGTCGCGCAGGATCGTGAAGGCCGCGAGGGACGCGATCACCGCGCCGTAGCCCACCTCCGACGCCGTGTTGAAGATCGGCAGCAGGGAGCCCATGCTGCCCTCGTTGATCGAGGTGGCGACCCGGTCGCGCAGAATCCGCCAGTTGAGCGCCACCACGGCGACGCTGCTGACGATCAGGGCGATGATGATCGCCCAGGTGCCCTGGACCTTCGCGACGGTGGTCGCGCCGTATTTCGGGTCGGCCAGGTAGCCGGTGTCCCAGGTCGGGATCAGGAAGTTCGTGAAGATGTAGTTCAGCGCGATCACCAGCACGATCGGCAGCACGGCGATCAGGATTCCGGGGGCGGCGACCTCGTCCCGGTCCAGCGCCATGGCGCCGACGGAGCGGGCGCGCGGTTCCGGGCGGGGATCGTCGGGATGGGTGCCGTACCCTTCGCCGGCGGCATGGGCGCGGTGGTGGCGCCAGCTCAGCCAGGCCGTGCCGCCGACCAGCATGATCGCGGCGGCCAGCAGGCCGAGGCCGGGGGCGGCGAAGGCGTCGGTGCCGAAATAGGGCATCGGGATCAGGTTCTGGATCGCCGGGGTGCCGGGCAGCGCCGTCATGGTGAAGGTGAAGGAGCCCAGGGCGATGGCGCCGGGGACCAGCCGCTTGGGGATCTGCGCCTCGCGGAACAGGGCCACGGCGATCGGGTAGACGGCGAAGGCCACGACGAACAGCGAGACGCCGCCATAGGTCAGGATCCCGCAGGCCAGGACCACGGCCAGGATGGAGCGTTCCGCTCCCAGCTTCTCGACGATCCAGTGGGCGATGGCCCGCGCGGACCCGCTGTCGTCCATCAGCTTGCCGAACACGGCGCCGAGCAGGAACAGCGGGAAATACGTGGTCACGAAGCGGCCCGCCGCCGTCATGAAAACCTGGGTATACGTGGCCAGAAGCGGTAGATCGCCGGCGAAAAGAACAGCCATGGCGGCAAGCAAAGGTGCAAGCACGAGAACCGTGATGCCCCTGTATGCCAGATACATAAGCAATACTAGTGACAGTATGATGCCGAAAAGACCTACCATGGAGGTTTCCTCATATGAAGGTTTTTGGCGGTTCTAACCGGTGCGTTGCAGCAAAGCAAATAACACGGAAGTTCGGCCTTTGATCATTTGGCGAGCCCTTATCCGAAGGGATTGCTTTTCAGCGCTGGCGCGGTCTCGCCGGATCGGGCGGGCCACAGTGACGATTCGGCTGCTAACATGTTGGATGGAATGGGAATAACCTTGGTGGAGGGCGGGCAGTGGCTACCGTCGATCATAGATTTCCTGTCCTGAGGCTGCTGGATATCGGCAAGCGGCAGGGAAACGTGACGATCGAAGAATTCGACAGATTGCTCCCGATCGGCAGCGTCCACACCAGCGATGCCGACGAGGTGCTCGACGCGCTTCGCAGCCGCGGTATCAGCATCGTCCTGGCACGGTCACCGGCGGCCAACGGGGACTTCAACCTGCTGAACGACGAGCAGATCATCTACCCGCGCTGACGCCGGGCATTCCGGGTGACCGGAAGGGGATCCGGAGAGTAACGGCCGTACCCCGGCCGGAGGCATGAGAGCCGGGCCGACCTCCGGTTAATCTTGGGGTGCCAACCGGAGCCGCCGCCATGTCCCTTGCCATGTCCCTTCCCCTGCGCCATGCCATCCTGTGCGCGATCCTGTTGTTGGCGCCATCCAGCGCGTCGGCTCAGGGCGTCATCCCTTACGACACATACCGCGACGCCTATGGGGCGCCGAACCATGCCGGAAACCTGACGCCCCTGCCGGACGACCGTCAGCTCCTGGGATCGTCGCTGCCGCCGGCCGACCCTTTCTCGGAGCGGGTCCGCCCAGCGCGAGGATATGGCGAGATCGCAGACATCGGCGCAAGCTACTGGGAGTGGCGGTCCGACCGTCTGCGCCAGATGCGCGATCCCCCGGGCCGGACCGATACCGTGGGTTCCGCTTCCGACAATCGCTGAAATTCCGGTCATGACCCCCCATATGGGGGGAAGCAAAAGAAACAGGCCCAAAGAAGCAGGTCATGACCCAGAACAGAAAGCCCAGGCGCACCCAGGCGCTCATCGCCCTTGCCGCCGTCCTGACGCTCGTCGCGACGTCGGTCGACGCCCGTCCCGGGCGGAGCAGCAATCTAGGCAGCCGGGGCGCCCGCACCTACGAAGCTCCCGCACCGACCAATACGGCCCCGCGCACGGCCGCCCCGATGGAGCGCTCGGCGACCGATCGCCCGACCGCGGGGCAACCCGGCGCGGCCGCCGGGCTCCAGCGTCCGGCAGCGCCCGCAAACCGCGGCTTCTTCGGCGGCCTTGCCGGCGGCCTGCTCGGTGCCGGCCTGATCGGTATGCTGCTCGGGGGCGGCTTCTTCGGCGGATTGGGCGGCTTCGCGTCGATCCTCGGCTTCCTGCTCCAGGTGGCGCTGATCGGCGGGCTGATCTGGCTGGCGATCCGCTTCTTCAGGAGCCGCAACCAGCCGGCCTATGCCGGGGCCGGGAATTCCGGAGGCCGCGGCCCGCTGGGCCAGGGGCCGTTGAACCGGAACGCGGCGCCGGGCGGATATGCCAGGACCGGGGCGGGTCTCGGCGGCGGCGGTGCTGCCCGGACGGCCAAGACGCCCAAGGGGGTCGACGGCATCGGGATCGGACCGGCCGACTACGAGGCGTTCGAGCGGTTGCTGCGCGACATCCAGACCGGCTACGGAAATGAGGACCGGGCGGCCCTGCGCTCGCTGACCACGCCGGAGATGGCCTCCTACTTCACCGAGGAGCTGGACGCCAACGCGGCGCGCGGCGTCGTCAACCGCATCGAGGATGTCCGCCTTCTCCAGGGCGACCTGTCCGAGGCGTGGCGCGAGGGAGCCGTCGACTACGCCACCGTCGCCATGCGCTACTCGCTGGTGGACTATACGGTCGATCGGGCCGGCGACTCCGTGGTCGACGGCGATCGCACCAAGCCGACCGAGGCCGTCGAGGTCTGGACCTTCCGTCGCCCGGCCGGCGGCGGCTGGGTTCTCTCGGCGATACAGCAGGCCTAAGGTCCGGCTTTCATTCGCCTTTGGGCCGCCGGTCGAAACGCCGGCGGCCTAAACCGCGTGACCCCGGGGACAAAGCGCCTTACGGTACTTGATGCCGTCCCATGGGTACACCGGACGGTCCCCGTGTATTGCGGGTCGAATCAGGAGGGAAGTCGTGAGCAAATACGAGGAGCAAGCCTACCGGGTCGGCGGTGGGAAGCCCAATCCCAACGCCAAGCCCAACGTGCCGCTTTTGAAGAGCCAGCTCGCCAGATTGAAGCACGATCTCGCACAATTCATCGCCCGCAAGCCGGACGGCTCGGTGATCGCCCCCCTGAAGGAGCGCATCCGGGAAATGGAGGCGACGATCGCCAGCGCGGAGGCCGAGAACAAGCGGGAAAGGCAGTCCGCGCGCAATCCCGACGATGACGAGGACGGCGGCGCCCGCCAGGAAATCCGGTCCACGTCGAGCCGCTTCCCGCCCCGTGGCCGGCCCGGACGCTCCGGCTACTGAAACCCGCCTGCCGAAACCCGGTATCCCGAACGAGAACGCCCGCGCGTGTGGCCACGCGCGGGCGTTCCTTTTGGGATATCCGGCAGGACGTCAGAAGGTGACGACCGAACGGATCGACTTGCCTTCGTGCATCAGGTCGAAGGTGTCGTTGATCTGCTCCAGCGGCACGACATGGGTGATCAGGTCGTCGATGTTGATCTTGCCGTCCATGTACCAGTCCACGATCTTCGGCACGTCGGTTCGTCCGCGCGCACCGCCGAAGGCGCTGCCCTTCCACACGCGGCCGGTGACCAGCTGGAACGGGCGGGTGGAAATCTCGGCGCCCGACGGGGCGACGCCGATGATGGTCGAGATGCCCCAACCCTTGTGGCAGCACTCCAGCGCCTGGCGCATCGTATTGATGTTGCCGATGCACTCGAAGCTGTAGTCGGCCCCGCCCTTGGTCAGGTTCACCAGATACGGGACGAGGTCCCCTTCGACTTCCTTCGGGTTGACGAAATGGGTCATCCCGAACTTCTCGGCCATCTCGCGGCGCGACGGGTTGATGTCGACGCCGACGATCATGTTGGCCCCGACCATGCGGGCGCCCTGGATCACGTTCAGCCCGATGCCGCCCAGGCCGAACACGACGACGTTGGCGCCGGGATGGACCTTGGCGGTCCAGATCACGGCGCCCAGGCCGGTCGTGACGCCGCAGCCGATGTAGCAGACCTTGTCGAACGGCGCGTCCTCGCGGATCTTGGCCAGCGCGATCTCGGGCGCCACGGTGTAGTTGGCGAAGGTCGAGGTGCCCATGTAGTGCCAGATCGGCTTGCCGTTCAGCGAGAACCGGCTGGTGCCGTCGGGCATCACGCCGCGGCCCTGGGTTTCACGGATCGCCTGGCACAGGTTGGTCCGCTGGCTCAGGCAGTATTCGCACTGGCGGCATTCCGGCGTGTAGAGCGGAATGACGTGGTCGCCCTTCTTCAGGCTGGTGACTCCCGGACCCACATCGACCACGATGCCGGCACCCTCGTGCCCGAGGATGCAGGGGAACTTTCCTTCGCTGTCGGCACCCGAAAGCGTGTAGGCGTCGGTGTGACAGACGCCGGTGGCTTTGATCTCGACCAGCACCTCGCCGGCCCGGGGGCCTTCAAGCTGCACTGTCTCAATGCTGAGTGGTTTGCCGGCCTCGAAGGCCACGGCAGCACGTACGTCCATTATTATATCCCTCCCAACCGAGACACTTGTTCCCTTGTGCCGCGATCGTTGACCATTCGTCCGGTGAGGTCAATCGTCCAACCGTCTAATGCCTTGATTTAGCACGTTGGTGGTAACGAATGTGATCCGCGAAAGAGGCCAGGAAGGTCTTGAGGAAGTCGATCGTGCCCTGATCGGTCAGCCTGCCTTCCGGATCGAACTTGGAATTCGCCTGTCCGATCATCACCTCGGGCCGGTTCAGCACGAATCCGTTCAGGTAGGTGAAGAACTGGCGCAGGTGGGTCTGTGCGCGGACGGTGCCGAGTACGCCGGGGCTGGCACCCATGATAGCGATCGGCTTCGCGTCGAAGGGCTGTTCCGGCGGCCGCGACGCCCAGTCTATCGCGTTCTTCAGTACCCCGGGTACCGAGTAATTGTATTCCGGCGTCGCGAACAGGATGCCGTCGGCCGCCTTCAGGGCATCGCGCAGCGCCTGGACCGGCGCCGGATACCCGTTTTCGGTCCTGGTGTCGTCGTTGTAGAGCGGAATGCCCGAGATGTCGAAGATCTCGATCGTCACGCCGGGCGGCGCCAGGTCGCGCGCGGCGCGCAGGGCGGCGGAGTTGAGCGAGCCTTTGCGCAGACTGCCGGAGATTCCGACTATGCGCAGCGGCGTCTGTTGGTCGGTCATGGAAGGGCTCCTCGCGGGGATTTCAAAGGTTCGGATCCGCCTTCGATCCGGAAATCATGGGATGGGAACGCCGCGGACCACGGAACGATCCACCGACGTTGCGAACAAGATTGCCCCAACCCTGGCGCCTTGCCAGGGGCGCCACCGTTGTAATCGGGTTCACAGCGCCGTCGGGACCGAGTGGTTAATGTGCCGTCAACAATTAGGGATCGAAGGTTGACGGGGAGATCATTCATGTCCGTTACGGAGGCCGGGCGTCACGATACGGCGCTACCGATACCGACCTCGGCCGGGCCGCTGTCGGGGTATGGGGTGGCGAAGCGCCTGTTCGACATCGTCGTCGCGGGGATCCTGCTGGGCCTGCTGGCGCCGCTGCTGGCGCTGGTCGGGCTGGCGGTGAGGCTGGAGACCCGCGGGCCGGCCCTGTTCCGGCAGCGGCGCTGCGGGGCCGGGGCAGGGACGTTCAACGCGCTGAAATTCCGCACCATGCATGCCGATGCGGAAGCCCGCCTGGACAGGCTGCTGGCGGCCGATCCGGTCCTGAGGGCGGAATACCAGCGGCATCACAAGCTGCGGGACGATCCGCGGGTGACCCGCGTGGGCCGGATCCTTCGCCGCACCAGCCTGGACGAGCTGCCGCAGCTCTGGAACGTCCTGTCCGGCGACATGAGCCTGGTGGGTCCGCGCCCCTACATGCCCCACGAGCTGGCAGGGCATCCGGGTGCCCACGCCGCCATCGCCCGCGTGAAGCCCGGGATGACCGGCCTTTGGCAGGTCTCGGGGCGGCATCGCACGACCTTCGAGGATCGTCTCCGCCTCGATCTCGCCTATGTGGAGGGGCGGTCGTTCCGGCAGGACCTGGCGATCCTGCGGCGCACGGTCATGGTGATCGTGCGGGCGGACGGCATCTGAGCGGAAAGCCCGTCGTGGGGGCACCGACACCGGGATGGGGAGAGGCGGGCTCGCCGTGACCATCAGCATCCGCCGTCGGTCCTTGCCGCAGCGTCTTGTCCCGGCCCGGAATTCTTCTTCGCAAATGCAGCATTCGACCTTGGGATCTGCAGCCTGGTCTTTTCGACGAACGAGATGTTTGTCGCGGAACCGGGATCCACTATCATATTTAGTGTCATGAGGATATCGAGAGCGGTCATCATACTGTCGTGTCTCTGCGGTGCCGCGCCGGCGGTCGCCGATCCCCTGCGCGTGGAGGAGGTGGCGGCCGGGGTTTTCGTCCATGCCGGGCTTCCGGAATATGCCGAGCGCTCGAACGGCGGCGACGTGGCCAACATGGCGTTCGTCATCGGGACCCAGTCGGTCGCGGTGATCGACACCGGCAATACGCCCGGCCTGGGCCGCGGCCTGCGCGAGGCGATCCGGCAGCGCACCGACCTGCCGATCCGGTTCGTGATCAACACCCACATGCATCCGGACCACGTGTTCGGCAACGGCGCCTTCCTCGACGACCGTCCCGACTTCGTCGCCCATGCCGATTTCCAGGGCGCCCTGATGGCCCGCGCCGACACCTACCAGCGGCGCCTGGAGGAGAGTTTCGGCGCGGAGGAGGCCGGGCGCGCAGTCCTGGTCCCTCCGACCATCACGGTCGAAGCCACCCACCGGCTCGACCTGGGCGGCCGGAGCCTGGAACTGACGGCCCACCCGACCGGCCATACCAACAACGACCTGACGGTGTTCGATACCGCGACCGGCACGCTGTTCGCGGGCGACCTGGTGTTCCAGGAACGCCTGCCCACGGTCGACGGCAGCGGGCTCGGCTGGCTTCGCGTGCTCGACGCCCTGGCCGCGCTGCCGGCGAAGCGGGTCGTGCCGGGCCATGGGCCGGCGTCGGCCCCCTGGCCGGAAGGGGCGGAAGACACCCGCCGCTATCTGACCACGCTGGTCGGGGACATCCGCGCCATCCAGAAGGACGGCGGCACCATCGACCGGGCCTCGGCCGAGGCGGCCGCGTCGGAACGGGGGCGCTGGCACCTGTTCGACGAGGACAATCCCCGGAACGCGGTGACCGTGTTCGCCGAACTGGAATGGGAATAAGAAACCTGATCGGAGGATCGCATCATGTCCGCACGAGCTTCGCGTCCGGCAACCCTGCTGGGATCGTTCCTGGCCGCCCTGCTGCTTGCCGCCCTGCTGCCGGCCGGAGACGCGGCGTCGGCCGAAACCCGGCCGAGCGACGCCAAGCCTGACGACTACGCCCGCTGGGAGAACGTCCGGGAGGTCTATTTTCCCGATCGCGAGATCGAGGACGGCAGCGCCTTCCTGACGCTGGACGCACCGTACCGGGCGCAGGACGCGGCGCTCGTCCCGGTCACCATGAAGGCCACGATCCCGGAGGACGCCGGCTGGTCGATCCGGACGCTGACCCTGCTGATCGACGGCAACCCCGTGCCGCTGGCCGGCAAGTTCCACCTGTTCGACGAACGCAAGGCGCTGGAGATCAGCACGCGGGTCCGGGTCAACGAATATACCCTGATCCATGCCGTGGCCGAGACCAGCGACGGCCGCCTGCTCAGCGCGGAGCGCTATGTCAAGGCGGCGGGGGGCTGCTCGGCTCCGGCCATGAAGGACCCGCAGCAGGCGCTGGCCCGGCTGGGCAGGATGAAGTTGAACCTGCCGCAGTCGGTCCCGGCGGACGCGCCGGTGACGGCCCAGCTCCTGGTCAGCCACCCGAACCACAGCGGCATGCAGTTCGACCAGATCTCGCGCACCTACGTGCCGCCCTATTTCATCCGGTCGATCAAGGTCAGCTATGACGGCAAGCCCGTGTTGGACGTGGAGACCGACATCTCGCTGAGCGAGGACCCGAGCCTCCACTTCACGTTCCAGCCCAAGGGGCCGGGAGAGCTGGACGTCCGGGTGACCGACAGCAAGGACCAGGTCTATACCGGGGACTGGAAGGTCACGCCGCAGCCGGCGAGTTGAGCGCCCCGCCCGCCGGCAGGCTTACTGCGGGAAGCATTCCAGGTCGGCTTCCACCTGGGCCAGGCGGAATCGCTCCTGCAGGTCCTTGACCCAGCCGACGCCGCGGAACAGCATCGCCCGCTCGCCCGGCTGGTCCTGCATCCTGCGGACGGTCTCCAGCTGTACGAAGCTGTTGTAGGGGATCGTCCGGGAGATGTGGTCGATGCTGCAGGAGCAGCGCTCCATGACCTCCTGGGTCTGCCCGTTCGTCGCCATGCAGCCGATCACGTAATCGACCCGCGCGGACGTCGGATAGTCATGGGGGTCGGAAGTGGGGCCGGCGGTGGATCCGGCGGCGGGACCGGCCGTCTGGGCGTTGGCTCCGCCGATGGAGAGTGCCGTCGCCAGCACGATGATCGCAGCCTTCATCTGAAGGTCCTCCCGTATTATTTACCTCGATTATACCAATATGGGCATCGTCGGCGCAGTCGTCCGTTCGTGATGAAACGATTTGTCCAGTGTTGATGGTCGGTGACGGAACCGATCGGGGCGGAACCCATCGGGAATCAACAATAAAACTGGAGGATGTTCATGAACGTGACGAAGGTTTCCATGATTGCCGCCGTCCTGGCGACGACCCTGGGGAGCGCATCCATCGCGGTGGCTCAGCAGAGCAATTCCAACGAAACCCTGATGCAGGAACGGCAAGGGGCCATGGGCAACCAGCAGCAGCCCCCGAAGCCCGCCGACCAGTCGGGCAACCTGTCCGGTGCCGGCAGCGCCGAAAGCGAAGCCGAGGCGGCGACCGGGGGTGGCACCGGAGGCGGCCTCCAGTTCGGTCCCAAGGATGCCGACTCCGGCTCGCTCGCCGCGCAGCGCCAGGGCGCCATCGGAACCCAGCAGCGCCCGCCGGAACCGACCCCGCAGGGAGGGGCCAAGCAGTAACCCGGAGAGCCGGCTGCGCCCCGTCGTCATCGGGGCGCACGCTCCTCCCCGGGGGGCGCCCCCTGGGGCACGATCCGGTGTTCCACCAGCCATTCCATGCCGCGCAGCCAGGCGCGGTCGTTGTCGCCCCGGATGTCGGCGGTGCCGCGGGCGACCACCTTGCCGTCGTCGAGGTCGCGCACGACGATGTCCATGCTGAGGATCAGCGTGCTGATCTTGTTGACCTTGCCGACCACCGCCACCCGGCCGCCCATGTCCCGCGCGATGTCCAGCAGGCATTGTTCGCAGGAAAGATGGTCGTCGATCCGGTCGGCCGCGGGCGCGAGGTCCAGCGGGGCGTAGAGGCCGGTCTCGGCCAGCTCGCGGCGCAACGCCTCGGTCGTCGCCCGGATCCTTTGCTCGTGGGCCGGTGACCGACCCTCGCCGCTGGTATCGACCAGTTCGATCTCGAAGACCGCGGCGGGCAGGGGAGCCGCGACGGCGGGAAAGGCTGCCGTCAGCAGTGCGATCAGCAGCGGAATCAGCCGTGGCATCGGTGTATGCTTCCTTTGAAAACGATCAAGAATGAAGAGCGACCAGAGGGAGAGACATGCGTTTCCGGAATTCCGTACAGAAGAGCCTGAAAGCCGTCCTGCTCGGGGCGAGCCTCGCCGCTATGCCGGCCGCCGCGGCGTACGCCCAGCCCCGGGTGGAGACCCCTCCCGACTGGCCGTGCGTCCAGGTCTTCGTGCCCACTCTCTCGGCCGCGACGATCTGGGCCGGCCCGCCGGTCGAGGATTACCTGAAGGCGTGGCCGGACAATCGGGAAGTCGCCTCGCTGGCGACGCGGGTCGTCTCCCGCGCGGTTCCGGACGACGAGGCCAATGCCGCCGTCGACCGGTTCGCCGAGAGCATCCAGGGCGATCGCAACGAGACGCTGACGCTTCTGTTCGCGGGTGTCTTCGACGAGGCCAACCGCCTGCGGAGTCGGGCGATCGACGCCATCCGCAAGTTCGACCGGGCACAGAAGGGCATGCTCGCCGGCATGACGAAGACGGTCGGCGAGCTGGACAGGGCCCGTGCCGCGGAGCCCCGGGACGAGGCGCGCATCCGCGAACTCGGCGATCAGCTGGCGTGGCAGCGCCGGATCATCGAGGAGCGCCAGCGCTCGCTCGGCGCCCTGTGCGAGCAGCCCGTCATCGTCGAGCGGCGGGTGGGGCAGCTCGCCCGGACCATCGCGAACCACATGGAGTGACGCCACCCTACGGGGCCTCATCGAGTTCGGGCCGGGTCGGCTGGGCCGGTTCGAGCGGCAACCCCGCCGCGGTCCAGCCACCGGCCCCCTCGGGGTAGTAGTGGACGGCATGGTAGCCGTATCCGACGGCGCGCAGCGCCGCGTTCCAGGACATCCAGCAATCCGGTTCGCAGAAGAAGACGATCGGCCGGCCGCGGTCGCCCCGGGTCAGGCGCTCCAGACTGTCCCGGAAATGCCGGTCCATGCCGTCCGGCAGGGCGCCGTACCCGACATTGGGAAGCCAGACCGCGCCGGGGATGGTCCGGCGCGCCTTGGGCATCCAAACGGCGCCGGGGGGAAGCGTGGCCGGCCGGGGCGGGGCGGGGTAGACGTCGATCAGCACGGCCTCGCCCCTGTTCGCCATCTCGCGGACCCGTTCGGTGCCGACGGTGGCCGCGCCGGGGACCGTGTCCGGGGTCGGCGCCCGGTAGTCCGACATCCTGAATTCCGCCGCGATGGCCGGCGAAGAAAGCACCGCCGCCGCGACCAGCGCGGCGGCGACGGTTCGCCTGTTCACCGGGCGACGGCGGCGGACTGGAGCTGGCCGCTCGCTGTCAGCAGAGGGACGTTGTACTGGGCCAGCACGGCGTCGATGTCGGACTGGCGCCGCTGGATGAAGTCGTTCAGCCAGTGCTTCCACTCCGGCTCTTCGATGCGGATGCCCATGGTGATCGGAAACTCCACGCGGGTCCCGCGTTCGCCGACCAGGGGCACGACCGTCAGCTTGGTCGGCTGCTGCGCCGCGAAGTAACCCGCGATCGGACCCCAGAGCACCGTCGCGTCGATCTTGCCGGACGACACGTCCTCGACCGCCCGGCGCGCCGGGTTGTCGACCCTGGTATCGACGTCGAGCTGGTAGGGCTCCAGGTTGTTGATCCGGTTCATGGTGGCGAGCGTGGCGCCCGGCGTCTGGGCGACCACGCCCATGCGCATGTCGCGCAGCGCCGGATCGTTCATCGCCGTGATCTTCGCCCCGGAATTCTCCCGGTACACCAGGGTGTAGACCGAGCGGTAATAGGGGTTGGTGTTCTGCATCAGCCCCTCGCCCGAGGCCGCGCCCATGACGATGTCGCACTTGCGCGCGCGGAGCGTGTTGCGGACGAAGCCGATGGTCTGGGGCCACCAGGTATAGACGACGGGAACGCCCAGTTCCTCGCCGATCATCGAGGCGATCTTGTTCTCGAACCCTTCCAGCTTGTCGTTGGAGAAGGGCAGGAGGTTGGGGTCGGCGCAGACCCGAAGCGCGTCGCGCTTCGGCAGTTCGACGGCCGAGGCCGTGCCGGCCGCCACCAGGGCGGCCGCGACCAGCATCGAGATTCGTGCCAGCATGTCAAATCTCCGTGACGGCAGCGTCACTTGCGGATGCGTTGCTTCCTGATAGGTCACTTCTTGATGCGTTACTTCTTGATACGTTCGGGGCGTCCGCGGTCGATCTTCCCGTCGGACCGGGCCTTCAGGTAGCCGTAGATGTCGGCGACGTAGAGCATGACGTTCTGATCGGTCCCGAACGACGGCATGACGCGCTGGCCGGTGGCTCCGCTCTGCTGTTGCCCGTTCGCGATGATCTCGGCGAACTTGTCGTAATCGAGCCTCTTGACCGACTCCACCAGGGCCGGCGCGAAGGAGCCGCCGAGGCCGTCGGGGCCGTGGCAGACGTGGCAGGAGGAGTGATAGCGCCGAAATCCGTTGTAGGTTCCCTGGTCGACCTTACCGTCTTCGACGATGTAGGGCCTTTCGTAAGGATCCGTTTCGGCGTCCTGGGCGTGTGGAGTTCCGGCTGCGAGGAAAAAGAAAGCGGCGCCGGCAGTCGCGACCCGCGTCAGGAAAGACAGATTCATGGCGTTCTATGTCCAGTGAAACGAGCCGGTGTTTCCGCCCCTCGCGGAACGGAAACACCGGGAGCATTAGCGATCTACGTTCAGCGCGTCGGAACGATCAGTCCGGCAGCGTGAAGACGGTCAGCACGCCGCCCAGGTTGGTGTACTGGCCGAGCGAGGCGTGCGCGCCGACGGCGCCCAGACCGGCTTGCGGGTCGTTCAGGCCCGCCGCCAGACCGATGCCGGCCCAGCCGCCGATGCCCGACAGCACCGCGATGTGCTGCTTGCCGTCAGCCACGAAGGTGTTGACGTTGCCGATGATGCCGGACGGGGTCTTGAAGCGGTACAGCTCCTTGCCGTCCTTCATGTCGACCGCCACCAGGTAGCCTTCGAGCGTGCCGTAGAAGGCGACGCCGCCCTTGGTGGTCAGCGCGCCGCTCCACACCGCGAACGCCTCGGGCTTCGACCAGACGATCTTGCCCTGGGCCGCGTCATAGGCGATGAAGTTGCCCATGCCGCCGTGCGAGTTCGGGGCCGGGTACATCGACAGCGTGGCACCCACGTAGGGCTGGCCGGCGCTGTAGGCGACCTCGAACGGCTCGTAGTCCATGCAGATGTGGTTGGTCGGCACGTAGAACAGGCCGGTGTCCGGCGAGAACGACGCCGGCTGCTGGTCCTTGGTCCCCAGCGCCGCCGGGCAGATGCCTTCGGAGTTGGTGTCCGGCCCGTTGGCGAAGGTGCTGTACTTTTCGTTCACGGCCGGGCGGCCGGTCTTCATGTCGACGTGGGTCGCCCAGTTGACGGTCGGGTCGTACTTCTCGGCGACGAGCAGTTCGCCGGTCACGCGGTCGAGCGTGTAGACGAAACCGTTGCGGTCGAAGTTGACCAGAGCCTTGACGGGCTTGCCCTTGACGGTGATGTCCGCGAGGATGTTCTCGTTGACACCGTCATAGTCCCACTCGTCGAACGGGGTCTTCTGGAACACCCACTTGACTTCGCCGGTGTCCGCGTCGCGGGCGAAGATCGACATCGACCACTTGTTGTCGCTGCCTTCCCGCTTGCCGTCCTTGGCGCGCTGGGCCGGGTTCCAGGTGCCCGGGTTGCCGGTCCCATAATATATGAGGTTCAGCTCGGGATCGTAGGTGTACCAGCCCCAGGTGGTGCCGCCGCCGATCTTCCACTCGTCGCCGTTCCAGGTCGACACGCCCAGGTCGCGGTCGCCGATCGGCTTGCCGAGCATGGTGGTCTTCTGCGGGTCGATCTTGACGTCGGCGTCGGGACCGGTCGAGTAGGCCCGCCAGACCTGCTTGCCGTCCTTGATGTTGTAGGCGGTCAGGTGGCCGCGGACGCCGAACTCGCCGCCGGAGATGCCGACGAAGATCTTGTCCTTGACGACCACGGGGTTGGCGGTGAGGGTCTCGCCCTTGGTGTGGTCACCGTTCTTGACCTTCCAGACTTCCTCGCCGGTCTTGGCATCGAGGGCCACCAGCGTGTTGTCGGCCTGGGCCAGGAAGATCTTGCCGTCGGCATAGGTCACGCCGCGGTTGACCGTGTCGCAGCACATCACCGGGATCACGTTGGGATCCTGGCGCGGCTCGTACTTCCACAGGATCTTGCCCTTCTCGGGGATGGAGAGGGCAAAGACGATGTTGGGGAAGGGGGTGTGGACGTACATGACGTCGCCGATGACCAGCGGGCCGCCTTCGTGGCCGCGCAGGACGCCGGTCGAGAAGCTCCAGTCGACCCGCAGGTTCTTGACGTTCTGGGTATTGATCTGGTCGAGCGGGCTGTAGCGTTTACCGGAATAGTCGCCGAGCTGCATCGCCCAGTTGTTCGGGTCCTTCTGCAGCTTCATCACTTCGTCGTTGGCGTATGCCGTTCCCGCGGTGATTAGGGCAACCGTGGTCAGCAGGATTTTCATCCGCCGCATATTCGTCTCCTCCCGAGTTCGTTGTCTCTGACGCAACCGACTTTGTGATCGGTCGGCATTGCCCCGCCGACCGTTTATCCGCCTCCGTGGTAATGGGCGGATTTTTAGAAGATCACCGTAACGCCTCTCTCGGAGGCCGACAATAAGACTTTAGAAGGCTTCAGGCGAACTGACCCTAAAGCGTTGAAACAGCGTGCAACTAGCGCTCTAGGGTAAGATCTTTTGATGGGTTGTCGGCACATTAGTTCGTACTAAAAGGCGAATGAAACTAAGTTTTAGCAAACTTATTGCGATGTTTCCTCGGCGATGCAGCATTCTTCTTCGGCGGCGCAACATGAAAACTGTCGCGAGAAACAAAACTTCAGTGCGAATCGCCGAGGGCGAATCGAAGAGCCGGGTGGCACTGGCCGTCCGTTAAACCGTTCACAGTTTCATCACGTGACCCCGCCGACGATTCCCCGCACGGGAATCCCAGGCCCGGCTTCCGCGCAATGAGCCAAGTGGAGAGGTTCGAATGATTGAGTTGGTCCTGCTCGTCTGCCTCGCGTCTGACCCGACCAAGTGCCACAAGGAATGGCCGCCCTTTGAATCCAGCCAGATGAGCATGCATGCCTGCATGTTCGAAGGCCAGCGGCTCGCCGTCCAGTGGGCGGACGCGCATCCCAAGTACCGCGTCCGCAAATGGAGTTGCGGCCTGACCGGGTCCTGAGCAACAGCGCTCTCGAAGTTTCGGGAGATTTTCGCTAATGTCGCCGGTGCGGACCGATCGCCGCCACGCCGGAGGACGCGATGACCTTGATCGACATCGGCAGGGATTTTTCCCTGGTTACGGGTGGCCGCCATCGCAGCGGCGGTCCCCACAGCGCCGAGGCGTTCCGTGAAGATCTGCTGGTCCCGGCCCTGCGGCACGGGGATACCGTGGTGCTGAGAATAGGTGGACCGTCCTATTCCATGGCTTGGCTTCATGAAGTTTTCGCGACCCTGGAAACCGCAGGTTTCTCCCGCGAGGATCTTGCCCGCCGCATCGTCATAGAAGCGGACGGGGGGTACCGCCGGACGAAGCTGGCGATCGAATCCTACATCCTCGGGCTGCCGCACCCCTCCGACTCCCTGGAATAAAATCCTCCAAGCGCCGAGCCGCCCCTTGGCTCCGGACGAACTCGCGGTTATAGTGAACAAACATAGAACATTTGTTCGCAAACTATGGCTCGGGGGCGGATCCATGTGGGAGGACAAGGCGTTCCTGGGCAGCCTGCTCGGCGGCGCGCTGGGCGGCGCGATGCTCACGGCGCTGACCAACACCGCGTTGAACCGCATGGGCCTGCGCAGCGGCGACCTTTCGGCAAGGATCGACGACCTGTGCCGGGACATCGAGCGCTTCGCCGATGCGGGCGTGCGCATCTGGAGCCTGCCCGCCGCCGACCTGGGCGCGGAGGGAATCCGCCTGCGTGCCGAGATCCTCGGCCTGCAGCGCCGGATCGAGCTGTGGCTGGACTTGCTCGACCGCGAGAGCTGGGTCTTCCGGTTCGACGCGGATTCCGACCTGATCGGCCTGTTCGACGCGGTCAGCGGCGGCGACTTCACCGAATCAGGGCGCGCCGCCGACCCTTTCCGCTGCCAGGACATCCAGCGCCGGGCGGCCGGGCTGGTCGTCACCGTCCGGCACTCCCGCCGGACCTTGCTGCATGGGCTTTTCTGAGCCGCCCATCGTCCTAAGTCGTTGTTCCTGCGACAGGAGGTTGCCGATGACCGGAAAGCTGGACGATCTGACCGCGAAGGTGCTGGAGATCCACCGCAGGCTCTGCGTCGCCTACGAATGTCCGGTGGCCTATTTCCACAGCCTGGACCCGCTGAGCGAACTGGTCTCGTCCCTGTTGTCCCACCGGACCCGCAACGCCGATTCGGGGCGGGCTTTCAAGGCGTTGCGCACGGCTTATCCGGACTGGGCCGCGGTGCGCGACGCGCCGTTGGCCGAAATCCAGGAAGTCATATCGGGGGTGACCTGGCCGGAGCAGAAAGCCCCGCGTATCCAGCAGATCCTGCGGGGGATCGCCGAGCGGCGGGGCGGTGATCTGTCGCTCGACTTCCTGGCGGACCTGCCGGTCACCGAGGCGAGGGCCTGGCTGGAAGCCTTGTCCGGCGTCGGCCCCAAGACCAGCGCCGCCGTGCTGAGCTTCAGCACCCTGCGGCGGCCGGCCCTGCCGGTGGACAGCCATCACCATCGGGTCGCCGTCCGCACCGGCATGATACCGGCCACCCTGGCGGTGGGACCTTCGCACGCCGTGCTGTCGGCGCAGCTGCCGGAGGACTGGACCGCGCAGCGGATCTACGACAATCACGAAGTCATGATGCTGCACGGGCAGCGCTGCTGCTATTTCCGCAATCCCGCCTGCGGCCGCTGCGTCCTGCTCGACCTTTGCCCGACCGGGCAGCGGAGGCAGGCGCCGTACGCGGAGGCCGAGGCGGCGCGGCCATCGGCGTGAGGCGGGCTTGAGGCGGGCAGGCGGTCCGGCTCACCCCGCCGCGGCGAGCAGCTTGGCCTTCAGCTCCTTGACCCGGTCGTAACCTTCGAGGATGTCGCACAGCCGCAGCCGGTCCACGATGATCTGGTTGATCTCGGCGCGCGGCAGCCCGCACCTGACCGCGGACCGGATCTGCTCGATCGCCTCCGCCTCCATCGACCTGGTGATGGAGTCGAACTTGGCCTTGGTCTGGTGTTCGATCTTGAGTGCGCGCGACAGGTCCCTGAACTGGCGGAGCGCCGACGCGCGGTCCTCGGCCTCCGCCACCTCGGCGTCGCTGGACGAGCCGGGGTTGGCCGCGATCGCCGCGCGGGACGCTTCCGACTTCCCGGCCGTGCGGTCCAGGTTGTCCATCACGAAGTCGCCGATCGCGCGGCGCGTCCGGTCGAGCGTGCGGTTGTCGATGCTGACCGTTCCCCACTGGCGCTTGCGCCCCAGGCTGTCCAGGCTGCTGACCAGCCGGCTGGCGACCTTGGCCGCCACCTGGATGTCGGTCTCGGGGATGTCGATCAGCCGTTCCGCATCGTCGCCCAGCCGGTCGATCACCGATTGGGTCAGGTCGCCGACCAGCATGTCGCGCTGCCGCTGGTTCGCCTGGAGCTTGACCCGCTCCAGCAGTTCCAGGATCTTCGCCGGCTCGCCCGACAGGGACAGCAGGATGCGGGTGAGCAGCGAGACATCCTCGGCGGTCGGCAGGGCGATGAAGGCTTCCTCGATCAGCTGCACATGGTGGGCCTGAAGGTCGTCGAACGGCTTGGGCGGCAGGTCGGCCTTCATGCGCTCGATCCTGGCGCCGAGCTGAAGGAACCCGCTGAGATCGGCGATCTGGACCAGCACGTCGTCGTCCCGCCCGATCCGCTCGATCCGCAGCCGGCCGTCCAGCCCGGCCTGCTTGACGAAATCCGCCAGGATCCCGGCCGCGACCGGCCACAGGCGCTCGCCCAGCGCCAGCATGAAGGCCTTGTCCAGGGTCGTCTTGCCCGCCAACTCGGCCCTGATCGCGGCGGCCTTGGGGGCGCCGAGGCCGGCCTCGACCAGCTCGACCACCGGACGGATGGTGGCGCGGTTGAACCGCCGGGTGCCGCGCCGGTAGCGGAGCGGCGTGTCCAGCAGGTCCTCGACCGGGGAGAACAGGATCCGGGCCATGGAAAGCGGGCGCGGAGGCTTCAGCCAGAACAGCCGGTGGCGGACCTTGGCGATCGCGTCGTCCAATTGGGTGCGTTCCGGCAGGATGTCCACCATCCTGACGATCTGGACCAGCTTCTCGTCCGACGCCTGCGCGATCGCCAGGCCCAGCTGCTGCAGTTCCGCCCAGTTCAGCGTCATCGCATGGCTCCCTTCAGCAACTCGTTCCGGACCACCTGGTCGCGGAGGTTCCTGCCGGTGCGCCAATCCTGGTTCAGCCGCACCCACTTGCGCTGGATCGTCCGGGCCTCATGGTCGAGGCCGCTTTCGGTCCATTCCGAAACCTCCTTGGGCATCACCGGGATGAGCCTCGCGAGGTCCAGGATCGCGTCGCGCTGCCGCTCATGCGGCTCGTTCTCGACCGAATTCCACAGTGATACGATGTAGGACCATCCGTCCAGCAGCCATGCCAGCCGTGACATCTGGCCGCTGACGATCCGGGAGTCGCGATCCCAGTTTCGCATGATGCTCAGGACGTTGCGGAGCATCGCGTCGGTTTCCGCCAGGGCGAGCCGCGCCATGGTGGTGGTATGGATCGCCACCTGGGCGGCGAACCGGCCGACCTCGGCGGCGCCGGAGATGTCCCGGCTCTGCCATTGGGTCACCGTCTCCTGGAAGGAATCCAGGTCGAGCAGCAGGCGCCGGAGCCGGCCGGGCGCCGGAGCCCAGGGCAGCCCGACCGAGAAGGCCGACTTGGTCAGGCCCTCGATCCGCTGGTACAGGATCTCCGGCGAGATGTTGAGCGCCCCCGCGACCTGGAAGATCGCCCGCTTCATGCGGACTTCAGTATCCTCCCCCGGACGGCCCGTCATGAGTTCCTGGGCGGAGATGCCGGCCAGCTTCAGCAGGTCGACGACCAGCAGGAAGTTGGTCAGCAACGCCTCCTCCTTCTCCTGGGCGAGGAGGGTTTGGGCGCGGCGCATGGCGTCGCGGCCGGCCAGACCTTCCGCCGCGACGCCGAGCGTCGCGGTCCGCACGGTGGCCGGATCGATCCGATCGACGCGCAGCACGGCTTCGTACAGCGCGTGGTCGTGCATGGTGATCGTGGCGAACTGCACCAGCGAGCGCCATGCCAGGATGTAGGATCCCCGGCCGCCGGCGAGGTTCGGCAGGATCAGTTCCACGGAATCTCCGTTGGATTGCCTGATCCGGGCCTGGACGAGCAGCGGCGTGGTGAAGTCGACCGCCACCCCCCGCTGGGCGAATGTCGACGGAGCGAACTCCGCCGGCTTTTCCATGATCTGCCCGATTAAGTCGGCCGAACTCATTCAGAAGCTCTCCAGGGACGCACTGCTCGACGGCTGTCGGAATATCACATCGGGGTTAATACAATATATTCGCCGAATGGAGCGAATTTTATTACTTATACGGGGAATCGACGTATCGTGACGGTTGTCTGCCGCGCGTGTTGGCCTGGGTAACTTCGCGAAACCATTCTGATCGGGGACTCCCATGGCCGAACCGGACTCAGCCGGATTTCTTCCCGCCCGGCACCACGCGGAACTGGGTGACGCCTTCTTCGACGCGGTCGAGCCCGCTGACTTTCCCAAGCACCTCCTGCGCTGGCGCAACGACCGCTGGGCCGACCGGGTCGGGCTGGGGAACCTGACCGAGAGCGAGTGGATCGCGCATTTCGGCCGTTTCGAACCGCTGCCCGGCAGCCTGGAGCGGCCGCTGGCGCTCCGCTATCACGGCCACCAGTTCCGCAACTACAATCCGCAGCTCGGCGACGGCCGGGGATTCCTGTTCGCCCAGTTGCGCGACCCGGTGGACGGACGCCTGCTCGACCTCGGCACCAAGGGCAGCGGCGAGACGCCTTGGTCGCGCGGGGCGGACGGGCGGCTGACGCTGAAGGGCGGCATCCGGGAAGTGCTGGCGACCGAACTGCTCGAGGCCCGCGGGGTCAACACGTCCAAGAGCTTCAGCCTGATCGAGACCGGCGAGAACCTGTTCCGGGGCGACGAGCCGTCGCCGACCCGCTCATCGGTCCTGGTCCGGCTCAGCCACTCCCACATCCGGATCGGCACCTTCCAGCGTCTGGCCTATCTGGGCGACCAGGACGGCCTGCGGCGGCTGGTGGACCACGGCATCCGTCATTACATGCCGGAAGCCTGGAGCGAGGACGAGGGCGCCCGGACCCTGGCGTTCTTCGAACGCGCCTGCGCCAACGTCGCCCGCATGGGCGCGGAGTGGACAGCCGCCGGTTTCGTCCATGGCGTCATCAACACCGACAACGTGACCGTCACGGGCGAGAGCTTCGACTACGGTCCCTACCGATTCCTGCCGGTCTACGATCCCAAGTTCGTCGCGGCCTATTTCGATCCGGTCGGGCTCTATGCCTTCGGCCGGCAGCCCAACGCGCTGCGCTGGAACCTGTGCCGGCTGGCCGAATGCCTGCTTCCCTTCACGTCGCCGGCGAAGCTGGAGCTTGCGGTCAACGGGTTCGACGCCCTGTTTGCCGGCGCGCTGGCCCGGGCGACCCTGGACCGGCTGGCGCTGGAACATGGCGACCCCGCCGCCGACCTGGACTTCGTCAGCGCCCTGTACGGTTTCATGGCGTCCAGCGGGGTTCCGTTCGAACGCTTCTTCTTCGACTGGCGCGGCGGCCCGGAGAGCGAGAGGCGCGCCGGGGAAAGCCCGGTCGCGGAGCTTTACGCCGGGGCCGATTTCGCCCCTGTCCGCGCCGGCCTGATGGAACGGCGGCCGACACCGGCCGCCAACCTGTCCCACGCCTATTTCAAGGGAGAGCCTTGCACGCTTCTGATCGAGGAGATCGAAGCCCTGTGGGCGCCGATCGCACAGTCGGACGATTGGTCCGCTTGGCACGCCAAGCTGAGGGAGATCGCGACCGCGGCGGACGCCTTCGGCACCCTCATTCCCGGGCGCAGCTGACCCGGCCCACCGCCGTGTAGCGGCACACCATGCCGGTGCTGAAGCGGAACTTCTCAGTTCCCTCGCGCCGCACCGCGGTCCCGTTGGAGAACTGGACCCAGCCGAGGGAATCCATGTGGGCTTGGATCCCGTTGGAGAACAGCAGCTCGCCCTTGGGCGACTTCGCGACCTTGATGCCGTCGGACATGATGATGTCGTCGGCGCCGTCCCGGAAGGCGGCGATCCCATGCGAGCACCGGACGCCGCCGATCGAGACTTCGCAGGTGAAGGGCTGCTGGTGCGGACCCAGGGCGACCATCGCGAAAACCGCGACTTCCAGCACGTTCATGATCACAGTGAAGTTCCCAGGCACCCCATAACCGATGAACGGGGTATAGCGCGGCAACGGTAAAGATACTCTGTAGCGTCCAGCTGCGGATGATCCCGCGGCAGCGGTAATGTGTCCCATCCTCCCACCAGCCGATTCGGTTGTAATACTATTGACATGATCAGAACCAGCCACCGGGTGGATGCGGCCATGGGCGACGGGAAGACGGGCGGGAAGAAAAAGAAGGCGGTCCTGGAACTGGCGGGGGAGGTGCTGCGCGACGCCCGGGAGGTCGCCGCGGTCGAGGCCCACTGGCACGGCCTGGCATCCGGTCACCTGCCGGACAAGCCGGTGAAGAAGTACAAGTACGTCGACGAGCTGGCGAAGCTGCAGTTCGAGCTGATCAAGCTCCAGGAATGGGTGCGGGTCGAGGGGCTGAAGGTCTGCATCATCTTCGAGGGACGGGACGCGGCCGGCAAGGGCGGCGTGATCAAGCGCATCGCCGAGAGCCTGAACCCGCGCGTCTGCCGGATCGTGGCGCTGGGCACCCCGACCGAGAAGGAGCGGGGGCAATGGTACTTCCAGCGCTACGCCGCCCAGCTGCCCGCCAAGGGGGAGATCGTCCTGTTCGACCGCAGCTGGTACAACCGCGCCGGCGTCGAGAAGGTGATGGGCTTCTGCACCGACGACGAATACAAGGAGTTCCTGCGCTCCTGCCCGCTGTTCGAGGAGATGCTGGTCCAGTCCGGCATCATCCTGATCAAGTACTGGTTCTCGGTCAGCGACGAGGAGCAGGAACGCCGCTTCATCGAGCGCACCACCAACCCGATCAAGCGCTGGAAGCTGAGCCCGATGGACCTCGAGTCGCGCAAGCACTGGGTCGAGTACTCCCAGGCCAAGGACGTGATGCTGAAGCATACCGACCTGAAACGCACACCTTGGTACATCGTGGACGCCGACAACAAGAAGCGCGCCCGATTGAATTGCATCGCCCATCTGCTGCGCCAGATCCCCTACAAGGACCTGCTGCCCGAAGCACTGGAACTGCCGCCGCGGCAGGCGGACACGGGGTACAAGCGCCCGGCGAAGTCGGATCAGCGGTGGGTGCCGGGGATTTATTGAGGACGAGGCGGTCCGATCCGCCTCAATCCTCTGCGTGGCCGGGCCGGGAGCGGGTGATGGCGATGCTCAGCAGGATCACCGGCAGGATGCCGACGGCGACGATCGCCAGCGCCGGGGCGGAGGCTTCGGCCAGGCGCTCGTCGGCGGCGAGCTGGTATGTCCGAACCGCCAGCGTGTCGAAGTTGAAGGGGCGGACGATCAGGGTCGCGGGCAGCTCCTTCATCACGTCGACGAACACCAGCAGGCCGGCCGTCAGCAGGCTGCCCAGCATCAGCGGCGCGTGGACCTTGACCAGCGTGCGCGACGGCGTCTGGCCCAGCACGCGGGAGGCCTGGTCCATGTTGGGCCGGATCTTGCCCAGGCTGGCCTCGATCGTGTTGAACGACACCGCCAGAAAGCGGACCAGATAGGCGAACACCAGCGCCGCGATCGTGCCGCTCAGCAGCAGGCCGGTGGAGATGCCGAAATGCTCCACCATCAAGGCGTCGAGCGCGTTGTCCAGCCGGGCGAACGGGATCAGCACGCCGATCGCGATCACCGACCCCGGCACCGCATAGCCCATGGAGGCGACCCGCACGGCGCCCTTCAGGACGGGGGAGGGGCGGAGCCGCAGCCCGTAGGCGAGGACGACGGCCAGGGTGACCGCCAGCGCCGAGGTCAGCGCCGCCAGCACGATGCTGTTGGTCGCCAGGGTCCAGAACATCCGCCCGAGCAGCGCGTCGCCTTCCTCGAAGGTGAAGTCCAGCAGCGCCGCCGCCGGCACGAAGAAGCCCAGCAGCAGCGGCAGCGCGCAGGCGGCCAGCGCCGCGGCGCCGCGCGGGCCACGCAGGCGATAGCTGGGCAGGCGGCGGTACCGGCTGGTGGTGTGGTGGAACTTGGCGGACCCCCGCGACCAGCGCTCCATCAGCATCAGCACCAGCACGAACAGCATCAGCACCGAGGCGAGCTGGGCCGCGGCGACCGGCTGGCCCATGGCGAACCAGGTCCGGTAGATTCCGGTCGTGAAGGTGTCCACGGCGAAATACTGCACCGTGCCGAAGTCGGCCAGCACCTCCATCAGGACCAGCGCCAGCCCGGCGACGATCGCCGGCCGGGCCAGCGGCAGCGCAACGCCGAAGAAGCTGCGGTAGGGGCCGCGGCCCAGCGTCCGGCTGACTTCGAGCACGCAGACCGACTGCTCCAGGAAGGCGGCGCGGGACAGAAGATAGACATAGGGGTAGAGCACCAGCGTCAGCATGGCGACGGCGCCGCCCAGCGAGCGGACGTTGGGGAACCAGTAGTCGTGGCGGGTCCAGCCGGTCAGTTCGCGCAGCGTCGTCTGCACCGGCCCGACGAACTGAAGCAGGTCCGTGTAGACATAGGCCATCACATAGGCCGGGACCGCCATGGGAAGCAGCAGCGCCCATTCCAGCACGCGGCTTCCGGGAAAACGGCACATGGTGACCAGCCAGGCCGTCCCGACCCCGATCACCAGCGTGCCGGCCCCGACGCCCAGGACCAGCTTGACCGTGTTGCCCAGGTAATAGGGCAGCACGGTCGAGGCGAGATGGGACCACACGCCGTCCGTCGGGATGAAGATGCGGCTCACCACCACCGCCACCGGAAGGGCCACGAGGCAGGCGATCAGCAGGGTGGCGACCGTCCAGCCGCTCGGCATCAGGCGGTGGCGGGCTCGGTCGGCGGCGTTGTTCAGGGCGTGAAGGGTCAAGGATTCGACTTCGCTGGAACAGGGTTCACCGGAAATCCCTATCGTTCCACATGCTGCTAATAAGTCGCAATGACAAGATCGCCGCACCCGCCGCGGCTCGGGGCAGATGCGCGCCCGGAGCGGGGCTACTTGGTGCCGAACATCCGGTCGCCGGCGTCGCCCAGGCCGGGGACGATATAGGCGTTCTCGTCCAGGTGGCTGTCCAGCGCCGCGGTGAAGACCGCCACGTCGGGATGCGATTTCTGGAAGACCCGAACTCCTTCCGGCGCCGCGACCAGGGCCATGAATCGGATGTTGCGGTCCTCCACGCCGTGGCGGTTCAGCACGTCGCAGGCATAGGCGGCGGAGTTGCCGGTCGCCAGCATGGGGTCGACCAGGACGAAGATGCGGCCCTCGGGCTCCGGCAGCTTGACCAGGTACTCCACCGGCTGCTTGGTCTCGTGGTCGCGGTAGAGGCCGATATGGCCCTCCCGCGCGGACGGCACCAGCTCGTGCAGCCCCTGGGCCATGCCCAGGCCGGCGCGCAGGATCGGCACGATGGCGAGCTTCTTGCCGGCCAGCACCGGCGCGTCCATCGGCGCCAGCGGAGTCTCGATCCGCTCCGTCGTCATGGGGAGGTCGCGGGTGATCTCGTAGCCCATCAGCAGCGCGATCTCCTTCAGGAGGGCGCGGAACCCCATGGTCGAGCGGTTCCGGTCGCGCATGTGGCTGAGTTTGTGCTGGATCAGCGGATGGCTCAGGATAAACAGGTTCGGAAAATCGGGATGAGTCTGCATGGGCGGGCTTTTTTCCGAAGCTGTTGGGACGAAGCGATCGAATCGACCGCGGCAGGATAGCGCGCGGAGACGGAGTGAGAAAGGGCGGTCGTGAACATCATCGCGGAGCATCTGTTCGCCGAGGCCGACAGGCGGGCCGAGCGCACGGTCGGCGTGCTGCGTATCCTCGTGGCGGCCATCCTCGCCCTGGCGTTCGTCATCGCGGTCTCCGGCAGGAGGCCAGACGGGGACGGGGTGCTGGGCGGCGTGCTGGACCGGCAGGCGGCCATGGTGGCCGTCACGCTCGGCGGCTATGCCGCGGTCGGGCTGCTGGCCTGGTCCGTCACCGGAAGCGGGCGTTTCCGGCCCTGGATGTCGTGGGTCTTCGTCACCCTGGACGTCGGTTTCATCCTGGCAAGCGTCGCGGTCGCGATCCTGAACACCGGCATCGAGGCGGACTATCTGGCGGGCTTTCCGGCAGTCTGGCTGTCACCCCTGGTCCTGGCGTTCGGCGCGTTGCGCTACAATCCCGTTCTCCAGGCCTATGTGACCGCGCTCCTGGCCGCGGGCCTCGCGGCGGCGGCGGCCACCAGCGGCTCTCCGGACAGCGTGACCCGCATCGGCGTTCCGGAGCAGTTGGGCCTTTTCTTCAGCGTTCCGCCGAACATCATGAGGCTGGTCATGCTGGTCGCGGCCGGCGCAGTGCTGGCGCTCGCGGCGGCCAGGGCCCGGAGCCTCCTGCGCCAGGCGGTCGAGGAGACCCGGCGGCGCGCCAACCTGACCCGCTACCTGCCGCCCCAGATCGCGGCGCGCCTGGCCGAGGCCGGATCCGAAGAGGCCCGGCGGGGCAGGCGCCAGACGGTCGCGGTGCTTTTCACCGACATCCGGGGCTTCACGCAGCGTGCCGAGTCGCTGGACCCGGTCGAGTTGGGCCGCTTCGTCGGCGAGTTCCGCGCCCGCGTCTCGACCGCCGTGGCCGCCCATGGCGGGGTGATCGACAAGTTCATCGGCGACGCCGTCATGGTGCTGTTCGGCGTGCCCGATCCCGGGCCGCGGGACGCCGCCGAGGCCTTATCGGCGGCCCGGACCATCCTGGCGGAGATATGTAACTGGAACCGGGAGCGCCTTGCCGCCGGGCGGGACGCGGTGGCCGTCGGCGTCGGGGTCCATTGGGGAGAGGTGTTCTGCGGCGCCATCGGGGACGATGCCCGCCTGGAATTCACCGTGCTCGGCGACACCGTCAACGTCGCCGCCCGGCTTGAGGAAACCTGCAAGACCGCGGGCCTGCCGCTCGTGGCCTCGCGTCAGGTCATCGATGCGGCGGGCGAAAGCCCGGAAGCGTGCGGCTGGAAAAGATTGGAGCCGGCACGCTTGCGCGGCCGGCTCCAATCCATCGAACTTTACGGCACCGATCCCCGGTGAATGCTTTCCGGTCGACCGGGCCCGGGCAGGTCAGGCGGCGGCCTGCTTCTGCTCGACCTTGGCGGCGATGCGGCGCTTGATGCGGCGCGCTTCGAGGCTCAGGGTCGCGTCCTTGGTGTCGAGCAGGAAGGCGTCGAGGCCGCCCTTGTGCTCGATCGTGCGGATCGCGTTGGTCGACAGGCGCAGGCGCACCATGCCGCCCAGAGCGTCGCTCAGCAGCGAGGTTTCCTGCAGGTTCGGATGAAAGCGGCGGCGATTCTTGTTGTTGGCGTGGCTGACGTTGTTGCCAAACATCACGCCCTTGCCGGTCACGGCGCAACGTCGTGCCATCGGACAGGTCCTTAACTCTGTGAACACAAAAACCAGGTCCGGACGGCACCTCCGCCCGGCGGAAGCGGGTTTATAGGCAGGCCGTCCGGAGAAGTCAAGCCGAGGGCGCCCGGAAATCAAACTTCCAGCGGCCGCGCCGGCAGGGCGGGCACGGCTCTATGGGAAGCCTGCTGGAGATCGACCAGCTCGACCATGGCCGGCGTGATCGGGAAGGGCAGGAAGTTCGCGGCCACGCGGGCGAAGCGGTCCGGGGCGTCGGTCGCCAGCAGCCGGATCTCCGCCGGGAAATGCACGTTGCGGGAGGCGACCCCGGCGCGGTCCAGCATCAGGGCGACCTGGTCGGCGGTGGTGCGGGCGCTGTCCACCAGGGTCACGCCGGGCCCGACGACCGTCTCCAGCACGGGGCTCAGAAGCGGGAAATGGGTGCAGCCCAGCACCAGGGTATCCGGCTTGGAGCCGGGTTCCGGATCGGCGAACAGCGGCGCCAGATAGCGCCGCGCCGCGGCTTCCGCCACCGGCCCGTCGAGCCAGCCTTCCTCGGCCAGCGCCACGAACACCGAGCAGGCCCGGGTCGCGACCTCGGCGTCGCCGCGGATCCGGCGGATCGCCGCCTCGTAGGCGCCGGCCCGCGCGGTGCTCTCGGTCGCGATCACCGCGATCCGTCCGCTGGCCGACGCGGCGCAGGCCGCCTCGGCGCCCGGCTCGATCACGCCGGTCACCTCGATCTGGGGATAGGCGTCGCGCAGCGCGTCCAGCGCGTGGGCCGACGCCGTGTTGCAGGCGACCACCAGCAGCTTGATGCCGCGCTCGACCAGCAATCCCGCCGCCTGGACCGCGTAGCGGGCGATCGTCTCGGGGCTCTTGGTGCCGTAGGGCAGGCGGGCGGTATCGCCCAGGTAGAGCAGCGGCTCGGTCGGCAGCCGCTCGCGGAGTGCCCGCAGCACGGTCAGGCCGCCGACCCCGCTGTCGAAGATGCCGATCGGCCGGTCATGGAAGGTCATGGAGACTCACCGGAGGGAGGGCCAGGGGAAAGGATGCCCCGACCCTGGGCCAATATGGTGAAGACGCGGTTAATCACGTCTGCCGCCAAATCGGGGAGGGCTCAGGGAAGCCAGGCTCAGGGAAGCAGCTTCAGGCCCATCTCCCAGAACCCGGCTTCCAGCCGGCTCGCGGTCGTGAAGGTGCGGGCAAGGTCGGGGAACCGCGCCTCCCCGCCGCGCCGGCCGTACAGGCTGTCGAGCTGGGCCACCTCGGCCGCCGCGACCGCCCGGTACTCCTCGCCGGCATACATCTCGATCCAGGCCCGGTAGGGATTTCCCTCCAGCCGCGTCGCCGGGTCGGCCGTCAGTTCCGCCGCGATCTCCGCATAGCCGACGATGCAGGGCGCCAGAGCCACATGCAGGTCGAGCAGGTCGCCGGCCGTCCCGCGCTCCAGCACGTAGCGGGTGTAGGCCAGGGTGCCCGCCGCCTCGGGGGAGGCCGCCATGGCCGCCTCGTCCAGGCCCCAGCCGGCGCAGAACCCGACGTGAAGCCCCATTTCCAGGTCCAGGATCGCCGAGAGCGAGGCTCCCGCCTGCCGCATGTCGGCCAGGGTGTCGCTCTTGTAGACCGCCAGCGCGTAGGCGCGGGCGAAATGGATCAGGAACAGGTAATCCTGGATCAGGTAATGGCGGAACGAGGCTTCGGGCAGGCTGCCGTCGCCCAGCCGGCGGACGAACTCGTGGCGGGTATAGCCCGTCCATTCCGGTCCCGCCGCCTCCTTCAGGCGGTCGAACAGGCGTGCGGCCATCGGGCGTCAGCCCATCATGTTGCGCGTGCCGGACGGCAGCCGGACGGTCAGGCCGTCAAGCTCCTCGGACATGATGATCTGGCAGCCCAGGCGGGAGGTCTTGGTCAGGCCGAACGCGAGGTCCAGCATGTCCTCCTCGTCCTCGGACGCGTCGGTCAGCAGGTCGTACCATTCGGGTTCGACGATCACGTGGCAGGTCGAGCAGGCCAGCGAGCCCTCGCACGCCCCTTCCAGGTCGATGTCGTTGCGATGGGCGATTTCCAGCACCGACAGGCCCAAGGGCGCATCCACGTCGCGCTTGTTGCCCTCGGTGTCGATGAATGTGATCTTCGGCATGATGCCACAACTCCGTCGTTCTTCTCTTACCGGTCCTAAACCCGAAACGCGGGACTAAAGGTTCGCTCCAACGCCCCGTCAAGCGAATCCTTCATCATTTCCACAGAATTCCCCGGCGTGTCCTTCCGGTACGCCCTTGCAGCGGGCCATCTCAGGGAGCGTCGCCGCGCAGGCCGGGACGCCGCTGCCGCGCCGCGCCGGCGAGCGCTTCCAGCCGCTCCAGCCGATCGACGATGCGCGCCGCGGCGTCCAGATCCCCGGCGCGGAACGCGGACGCCAGGTCGTGGATGCACTGTTCCGTGCCGCGCACCGCCTGGTTGGCCACCCGGTCCAGTTCCGCCGTGTCGCCGGCATCCGCCAGGGCCCCCTCCAGGGCGTCAAGCTCCGGGTCGGCGGGGAGCGGTTGCCGGGCGCCGGCGCCGTGGGCGGCGTCGAGCAGGAGGCGGGCGCGGCGGATCGGGTCGCGCAGCGTGTCATAGGCATGCTTGAAGGTGTCGAGCTGCGCCCGCGCGTTGGATTTCTCCCGCGGGCCCTTGCTTTCGAACCGTTCCGGGGCGAGCGTCCGGCGGAAGCCGGCGAACTGGCGCTCCAGTCCGGCGGGGTCCAGGTCGAAACGGATCGGCAGCCCCAGCCGCGTGAAGGGATCGATCGAGCGCGGCGGCTGCACCGTGCCGCAGTTGTGGCAGAACAGGGCGCGCGGCGAGACAGAATGGGAGCACAGCCAGCAAGGGACCAGGTCTCCCGCCACCGTTCCCGGCCCGCCGCCGATCCCGCCTTTTCCCGAGCCGCCCCGCGGCCCGCCGCCTTTGCGTTCACTCATGCCGCATCGCTTTTGAATGTTGTGGAGCCCCCGCCCGGTGCCCGGACCCGTGCCCGCTCCCCCGCGTCTTTACAGATAAGGTGCCGCCCGGGCAACGCCATACGTCGCGGCCAGACCTTTGAGCAGGCCTTCAGGGGCCGGCCGTCGCCCGCGCCCGGCGGCGGCACAGCGTGCTCCAGGCGTCCACGAAGCGGTCGACGTCCTCCGGCCCCGTCGCCCAGCCCAGGCTGACCCGGATGGCGGAGGAAGCCTCGCCTGCGTCGACTCCCATGGCCGTCAGCACGTGGGACGGCTTCACCTTGCCGCTGGAGCAGGCCGAACCGGCGCTGACCGCCACGCCGGCCAAGTCCAGGGCCATGATCTGCGTTTCGCTGGAAACCCCGGGCATCGATACGCAGGTGGTGTTGGCCACCCGGCGCGCGGCCCTGCCGTGGATCGTGACGGCGACGCCGGCGGCTTCGGCCGCTTCGGCGATGCGCCGTTCCAGCCCGTCGCGCAGCCGGCCGATCCGGACGGCCTCGTCCGCGGCGCTCCGGGCGAGCCTGGCGGCGGCGCCGAACCCGGCGATCCCGGCGACGTTCTCCGTTCCGGCCCGGCGGCGCTGTTCCTGTCCGCCGCCGCGCAGCACGGGTGCTATCGGGATGCCTTCCCGCACCACCAGGGCGCCCACGCCGTGGGGCCCGCCCAGCTTGTGGGCCGACAGGGTCATCAGGTCGATGCCCAGGGAATCGGCGTCCATCGCGACGCGGCCGGCTCCCTGGACGGCGTCGCAATGGAACAGCGCGCCATGGGCATGGGCGAGGCGCGACGCCTCGGCGACCGGCTGGATCACCCCGGTCTCGTTGTTGACCAGCATGACCGAGACCAGGGCCGGCCCGTCTCCCCGCGCCAGCATCCGGTCGAGCGCCGCGAGGTCCACCGTGCCGTCCGGCATGACCGGGATCCGCTCCGCGTCGGGAACGGTCTCCAGCACCGAGTCATGCTCGATCGCCGACACCAGGATGCGGCGGCCGGTCCTCCCGGAGGCTCCCGTGGCCAACGCTGACGCGTTCGCCTCGGTCCCGCCGGACGTGAACACGATCCGGGCCGGCACGACCCCGGCCAGCGCCGCCACCTCGGCCCGGGCATCCTCGACCAGCCGGCGCGCGCGCCGGCCGAAGCCGTGGACGGAGGAGGGGTTGCCGGCGACCTCCAGCGCCGCCATCACCGCGTCGCGCACGGCGGGCAGGGTCGGGGCGGTCGCGTTGTAGTCGAGATAGGCGGTGCCGGACATCGGGATCGGGTTCTTCGCGTAGCGGGTTCCTACTCGGCCGCCGCAGCCCGGGGCTCGCTGACCGCTTCCGGCAGCATGACGTGGGACGATCCGAGGATGCGGCGCTCGCACACGTCGGCGACGGTGACGCTGCTGAGATAGAGGTGGATCTGGTTGCCCAGCTCCTCCCACAGGTCGTGGGTCAGGCATCGGCTGCGGTTGGTCCTGCAGCCGGCCGGCGACCCGGCGGCGCAGCGAGTGGCGCGGATCGGCTCGTCCACCGCCAGGATGATGTCGGAGATCCGCATGGCGTCGGCCGGGTGGGCCAGGAGGTAGCCGCCGCCGGGACCGCGCACGCTCTTGACCAGGCCGCCTTTGCGCAGCTTTGCGAACAGCTGCTCCAGGTATGAGAGCGAGATTTCCTGGCGCTCGGCGATGTCCGCGAGCGCTATCGGGCCGCCTCGGCTGCTGCTTGCGAGATCGACCATCGCCATCACGGCGTACCGCCCCTTGGTGCTCAGTCTCACGTCGGCCTCCCTGTTCCTGTTCCCGGGCGGTGCATCGGCACTACCCTCGCGATTTTCCGGTGATCTCGCCATGGATTTGCTTGCGAAGATGCTTGATCACTCGGTTGCTCGCTGTGATATAGTCGGCGGTCTTGTCGGACTGGTATGACCAACGTCGGGGCGGTTCCCGCCTGATGACGTTGGAGGTGGCATCCGATATATGATGACCTAGTGCAGTGGTCAAGTATTGCAACGGCGGGATCTTCTCATGCTTTGGTGAATGTCCTACCTTCCGCCTCGGTTTTTCCCTGGTCGGGATTTCTCCCGAGCCCCGCCGCCCATGCCGTCAGGTATGGGCCAACCTGTTTTCGCCGGGACCCACACCGCAATGCCCGAAGTAATGATCAATGGACCGGCCGGACGGATCGAAGGCCGGTATGTTCACGGCAAGCAGCCCAACGCTCCCGTCGCGCTGTTCCTGCATCCCCATCCCCATCATGGCGGAACCATGAACAACAAGGTGGTCTACACCCTGTTTCATGCGTTCGGCCGGCGCGGCTTCTCGACGCTGCGGTTCAATTTCCGGGGCGTCGGGCGCAGCCAGGGCAGCTACGACCGGGGCGAGGGAGAACTGAGCGACGCGGCCTCGGCGCTGGACTGGCTCCAGACCTTCAACCCCAACGCGTCGGCCTGCTGGATCGCCGGGCACTCGTTCGGCGCCTGGATCGGCATGCAGCTCCTGATGCGCCGGCCGGAGATCGACGGGTTCATCTCGGTCGCCCCGCCGGCCAACTCGTTCGACTTCAGCTTCCTGGCGCCGTGCCCGTCGTCGGGCCTGATCGTCCACGGCACCAAGGACGAGCTGGTGCCGGAGAACTCGGTCCACAAGCTGGTCAACAAGCTGTCGCACCAGCGCGACATCCGGATCGAGTACAAGGTCGTCGATGGTGCCACCCACCTGTTCTCGACCCACGTGGAAGCGCTGGACAAGCATGTCGACGACTATCTCGACAACGCGTTGGGAAGCCGCATGGCGGCGGTCGCCGAATAGGCGGGCGTCACCGTTCCGGGCCTTCCCCGCCGGTATCGGACTCCGCCAGCCCCAGGACCCCGAGCACGCGCCAGGCGTTGACCAGGCGCAGGGTGCCTTCGCCCTTCTCCAGCGCCACGATGGTGGCGTGGTGGACGCCGGCCAGCTCGGCGAGCTCCTTCTGCGACAGCCGCTCGGCGACCCGGCGCTCCCTCGCCATCCGGCCGATCTCGCGCAGCGAGGGAAGCTTATCCATAAAGCCTCCTCCAGGCTTCGCGCACCGCCCCGCGATATGCCAGGGACTGCTCCTCCGGCAGGCCGAGCGGCTGGTCCAGGCGGCTGAACAGCCGGTCGCCTCCGCGCGCCAGCGAGGCGAGCGCGGTTTCGGCGGCGGGCCGCCCGAGCCCTAGCCTGGCGGCGATTTCCAACAGCAAGTCCCGGTCGTAGACGTCCCACTGGCGGCGCTCGCCGTCGAACTCCAGGCCGAAGCGCGTGGTGTAGCCTTGCGCCGCGTAGATGTATCCGTTCAGCGCGTCATAGACCGGAGCGAGCCTCATTCCCGAAGGCGTTTCCAGGAGGCTCCAGTTCTTCATGTGGCAATCGACGTTGCCGAGCAGCACGTAAGCCGTCAGCCTGCGGAACACGCGCCGGGCGTCGAGCAGCGGAGCCGCCGAGTGGCGCAAGGCGGCGGCCAGGTCCTCATAGGCCGCATCGTACTTTCCCTGGTGATCCCGGCCGGGCCGGCGGTTCAGCACCTGCATGAAATCCTCGCAGCGCAGCTTGTCCTCTCCATGCCGGTCGAACCGCCGGACGATCAGGCCGACCCCGTCCACCCCCTCGACGGTTCCCACGCGGGCCTCGCAGACCTCGCCGCTTCCCAGCAGGATCCGGCACAGCTCCAGGGTGGTCGCTTCGTTGCGGATCATGCCGGGCAGCATGCGGTCGGGATATTTGGCGATGAAGGGCGCCGGCCCGGTCGCGCCGGCCGGAAAGATCAGGCCGTTCCGGTCGGTGCAGAGGATCTTGGCCTGGACTCCGCTGATCGTCCGCTCGACCGCCGTCGCGGCACGGTCCAGGGAGGAGGCCGCCATCCTGGGAGCGTGGCTCGCTGGATGTCCGGCGGGGTCTTCCATGCCGACCGCGCCGACGCAGTCGCGGCCGTAGGCCAGGAGGAGTCCGAAATCGTCCGCACTGTCGATTTCCGCATAGGCGCTCTGGCGCTGCCTCAACCATCCTTCCGGACCCAGGTGGGCGAAGAACGGGATCAGGCCATGGGGATCATCGTGGCTCCGCCGGGCAACCGGAAGGGCGCAGCCGATGGTTTCGCCGAACCCGTCGGCGTACTGGAAACGCGTTCCGCCCGCCGGTTCCTCGGTCAGGGTTCCGGCGGGGGTGCCCTTGTAGGTAACGATCCCGTATCGAAGGGTAGCCATGGTATGGTTTTCCGTACTCGCTCACCTTCTCGGGGCGACTTCGGTACATCAAACCATACCAGACCGGAGTTTGGTACGGAAAACCGTCCCGCTCAAGGCTTGTTGAAGAGCCCGCCGGTGATGGGGCGGGGAACGCCCGTGGTGCCCGGCACGCTGAGCGGCAGGCCGGCGCGGCTTCGGACCGCCAGATAGGCGAAGGCCTGCGCTTCCAGCGCGTCGCCCTGCCAGCCGACGCTGTCCACGGGCTCGACCGGCACGCCCAGCATGTCCCGCAGCAGCTCCATCAGGAACCCGTTGAGCCGCCCGCCGCCGGTCACCAGCCAGCGCAGCGGCGGCTGGGGCAGCAGCGCCGCCGCGCCGGCGACCGCGCCCGCGGTGAAGGCGGTCAGGGTGGCGGCGCCGTCGGCGGTGTTCAGCGCCTTGACCGGGGAGATGTCGAAGCCGTCGCGGTCGAGCGATTTCGGCGGCTGCTTCTTGAAATAGGGCGCCGCCAAAAGGCGGTCCAGGATACTCCGGTCGATGGTGCCGGATGCCGCCAGCGCGCCGTCGGCGTCGAAGGGCCGTCCGGTGCGGGACAGAACCCAGTCGTCGATCAGGGCGTTGCCGGGGCCGGTGTCGAAGGCGAGCACGTCCTTGCCGCCGCGTCGGCCCAGCCACGTCACGTTCGCCACGCCGCCGATGTTCAGCACCGCCAGCGGCCTGTCCAGGTCAGCCGACAGCGCCTGATGGTACAGCGGGACCAGGGGAGCCCCTTGGCCGCCGGCGGCCACGTCGGCGCTCCGGAAGTCGTGGACCACGGGAATGCCGGTCAGCGAGGCCAGCAGCGCGCCGTCGCCGATCTGCCAAGTGCGGCGGCGCTCGGGGGCGTGCAGGATGGTGTGGCCGTGGAACCCGATCAGATCGATCGGGCCGGCCCGTTCCGCCAGCCGGCGGACCACGCCGGCATGCAGTTCGGTCAACTCGCGCTCGACCGCCTCGACGGGGCCGCGGCCGCCCAGGCAGCTGCGCAGCCGCTCGCGGAAACCGTCCTCGTAGGGAACGGTGATGAAATCGCCGGTTTCGACATAGGTGAGGCCGTCGGTGCGGACCACTGCGGCGTCGATGCCGTCGAGCGACGTGCCGCTCATCAGGCCCAGGGCGGTCCGAACGGGATTAAGCGTCATGATGGCTGCTATGGTGCTGAAGAACAGGGCTGGTCAGATCAGGTCCTGTTTCCCATGGGAAGGCTCGGGCGCGCAAGCCCCGCTGGCCCGGTCCCGGGGTTTGTGCTAACAGACGCCGCCCTCGGTACCATCCTTCAAGACCAGGACCCTAGCGATGAGCGATCTCCGTTCGGAATTCCTGCGCATCCTGACCACGCGCGGATTCATCCATCAATGCACCGATCTGGAAGGCCTGGATGCGCTGGCCTCCGAGGGGATCGTGACCGCCTATATCGGCTTCGACTGCACGGCGGACAGCCTGCATGTCGGTCATCTGGTGTCGATCATGATGCTGCGCTGGCTGCAGCGCTGCGGACACAAGCCGATCGTCCTGATGGGCGGCGGAACCACCAAGATCGGCGATCCGACCGGCCGCGACGAGAGCCGCAAGATGCTGACCGACGAGCAGATCTCGGCCAACATGGACGGCATCAAGCGGGTGTTCGGGCAGTTCCTGACCTTCGGCGACGGTCCCACCGACGCCGTCATGGTCAACAACGCGGACTGGCTGGAGAAGCTCGGCTACATCACGTTCCTGCGCGACATGGGCGTGCATTTCACGGTCAACCGCATGCTGACCTTCGACAGCGTCAAGCTGCGGCTGGAGCGTGAGCAGCCCATGACCTTCCTGGAATTCAACTACATGATCCTCCAGGCCTACGATTTCCTGGAGCTGCACCGCCGCGTCGGCTGCCGGCTCCAGATGGGCGGCTCCGACCAGTGGGGCAACATCGTCAACGGCGTCGAGCTGGGCCGCCGGGTCGATCAGGCCGGCCTGTTCGGCCTGACCACCCCGCTGATGACGACCGCGTCGGGCACCAAGATGGGCAAGAGCCTGGGCGGAGCCGTCTGGCTCAACGCCGACCGGCTGTCGCCGTACGACTACTGGCAGTTCTGGCGCAACACCGAGGACGCCGACGTCGGACGGTTCCTGCGACTCTTCACCGAACTGCCGCTGGAAGAGGTCGCCGAGCTGGAGCGGCTGGAAGGGGCCGGGATCAACGAGGCCAAGAAGCGCCTGGCGTTCGAGACGACCCGGATGTGCCATGGCGAGGCCGCGGCGCAGGAAGCGGCCGAGACCGCCCGGCGCACCTTCGAGCAGGGCGGGTTGGCCGAGGGCCTGCCGACGGTCGGGATCGCCCGCGCCGAACTCGACGCCGGCATCCCGGTGATCGACCTGCTGGTCCGCGCCGACCTCGCGGCATCGAAGGGCGAGGCAAAGCGCCTGATCAAGGGCGGAGGCGCCCGCCTGAACGACGCCGTGGTGGTCGAGGAGACGCAGGTGACCGGCACGGGCGATCTCAACGCCGAGGGCGTGCTGAAGCTGTCGGCCGGCAAGAAGCGCCACGCCCTGGTCAAGGCGGTGTGAGCCGGCGGCCGGCTCGTCCCCTTCGGCTCAGTCGCTCTCGGGATACTCGTAGACCCACGGGCTCTTCTTGTCCGAGCCGGCATCGTGGTCCAGGAAGAACAGGTTGCGCAGGAACCCCGGTGCCAGCACGGCCAGCGGATTGACGCGGACCGACGGGTCGTTCAGCGGCCCCTGGATCTGGTAGGTGGCGGCGAAGATTCCCTGGCCCTCGCCGCCGGTCAGGATGTCGCCCAGCACGGGAATGGAGCCGAGCAGGCGGTTGAGACCATAGATCGGCACGATGGTGCCCTGAAGGTCCGCCTGCTCGGCTCCGACGTCGACGGTTCCCTCCATGGTCAGGCCCAGCGCCGATCCGGAGGTGCGCACCTCGTTGAAGCGCACCTTCTCCTGCCGCTGTTCCCAGCTGAACTCGCCGTTCAGCTTGGCGAAGTTCAGGCCCCGGCCCTCCACGAGCTCGGCGAAGCCGCTGGGTGACACCGCGTTGAGCAGCCTGGCCAGCACCGGCGCGTTGACCATGGAATAATCGTTCATCTCGATCCGTCCGGCCAGCGGGCTGCCCGGTTTGGACGGGTCGGTATGTCCGACGATGGTCAGGCTGCCGCCGCGGATATTGTCGAACAGGTCCAGGGCGTACAGCATCGCGCCGGCGTCGCCGGTCTCCAGCACCAGCCGGCGGCCAGCCGCGTCGGGCGCGTACTGGAGAACCAGATGGGAACCGGATTGGCCGACCCGGGCATTGACCTGGGCCGCGTTCCATCCTTTCCGGTCGCGCTGGAGATTGGCCGAGACCTCGCCCAGGCTCCGCCCTTCGCCCAGGACGACCTGGCCCAGTGCCGCCGTCACTTCGAGCGGGACCTTGTCCTCTCCGTCCGCGGGCTTGACCTTGTCCCCGCCGCGGAGCGGGCGCAGGTCCAGGCTCTGCCCGGAAAGGTTCACCTTCCAGCCGCCCCCCGCCATCGGCGCCGCGTCGCCCGCAAGGCGCGTCGCCCCAAGCGACAGGCCGGCCACGGTCACGCCCCGGACCGCGCCGTCCGGCGCCAGGTCCACGGCGCCGGTCGCCTTGAGCCCCGACGTGTCCAGGGCGATGTCGGAGAGGCGGACGGCGTCGCCCCTGGCCAGTTCCAGCGTCGCGCGGGCGGTGCCGGGAGCGCCCGGCCGCTTGGTCCAGTCCAGGAGTTCCACCGCCATGCCGGCGTCCCGCAGATCCAGGTTGGCCTCGAGCCTGCCCTGGCCCGGCTTGGCGACGGTATAGACGGCGTCCAGGCCGACCGGACCGGTCACATAGGGCCGGGTGGGAAAGCCCAGCCGCTCGCGGTCGGCGTCCCCCACCTCGCCGCGCGCGGTGATCCGGGTCAGGATGTCGGCCTTGGACGAGAAGCTTTCCATCCAGCTGATGTCGGCCGGAATGCCGTTGACCCGTGCCTTGCCGGTGATGACCAGCTTCTGCGGGTCGAGCGTCAGTTCACCGTCGGCCTTGGTCACCGGCAGGCGCGGCAGCAGGCCGCTGACCGACACGTCCGACAGCTTGCCCTTCGCGCCGAACACGACGTCGTCCACCGTCAGGCGGTTGACCAGCGGGAACTTGAAGGTCAGCCGCGCGCTGGCCGATCCGCCGACCGAGGAGGGTTTCAGTCCCAGCTTGTCGGGGAAGCCCAGCGGCTTGTGGTTCAGCACCTCCAGCGCGGTCCGCAGCGGGCCGGAAACCGGTGTCGCGATGTCGATCGCCTGGTCCTTGCGGTCCAGCCCGGTGATCACGACCTTCGACGCTCCCACGGCCATGTCGCGGAGCTGCCCGCCTTCGGCGTCCACCGTCAGCGTGGTCGGGGAGATCCGGACCACGCCGTCCACCCCGGTGACCGGCGGCAACTCCTTGAAATAGCGGACCTGCACGCCCTTGACCCGGATTTCGCTGTCCAGGGACTCCAGCGTGGACTCGTCTGGCGCGTCCAGGTCGATCACCGCATGGGCCGCCGCGCGGGCCTGCTCGGCGCGCCCGGCCGACAGGTTCGCGGTGATCCAGTTCCGCGGGTTGCCGGCGACGCCCTGCGGCCACAGCCGGTTCAGCTCGTCGATCGGCACGCCGGCGGCCTCGACGGTTCCGGTCACGTCCAGCCTGCGGCTGCCGAGGTCGACCGCGACGGCGTTCAGCGAGACCGTCGGGCCTCCCGGTTCCGCGCCCAGGTCGGCGGTGAGCTCGTCCACCACGACTCGGCGCTTCAGGCTGTCGAACGAGGCGCGCAGCCGCGCCTGCGCCAGTTTCAGCGGCTCGGCGTAGAAATCGGGCAGGGTGACGGCGCCGTCGCGCCCGGAGACGTCGATATTCGCCTCCATCGGGATGAAGGCGCGGTCCAGGCGAAGCTCCACCTCGCCGTCCAGCACCATGGCGACGGCGGACAGCGGCCCGAGCGCGGGCGCCCGGTCCGCAAGGTCGGCCGGCGACACGTCGGCGAAGCGTCCCGTGACCTCGGTGACCCCGTCGGCGCTTCGGAACCGGAGCCGGGTATCGAGCCGGGCGACGCGGTTGCCCATCTCCAGGTCGAGCCGGGCGGTCCCGCTCAGGCCCGCCTGGTCGCGCCGCAGGGTGACGTCGCCCCGGGGCGCCTGCCAGACCTGGCCGAGCAGCCGGTCGTCCAAGGTCAGGCGCGCGCCGGAAATCCGCACCTCGGACAGGCGCGACAGCGGGCCGGGCCGGCTGCCGGGCGGCAGTTGCAGCGCTTCCAGCACCTCCTCCACCACGTCGACCTCGCCATGCTCGACCGGCAGGTCGCCGGTGCGCACGTCGACGTCGATCGAGCCGTCCTCCCCGCGCTGGAGCTGGATGTCCGGCTGGAAAACCCGCAGCACGGTCGGCTGGACATGGCCCTGGACCAGTTCGCGCATATCGAAGCTGATGCCCAGCGCCGGCACCGCCGCGATCAGCGCGCCGGTCGGACCGTAGATCCGGGCGTCGCGGGCGCGGACGTCGAACGCCTGGAAGTCGAAGGGGCTCTCCCCGTCCTCGGCTCCCGTGCCGCCCCAGTTCAGCACGGTCTCGGCGATGTCGACCCGGACGCCCATCCGTGAGTCGTTCAGCGTCTGCTCGATCACCGGCGTCAGGAAATCGACCTGGATCGGGCCGCTGGACAGCCGCCACAGGAACAGCGCCACCAGGACCGTCAAGCCGATCAGGACGGCGCTGACGGCTTCGATCAGCACGAGGCCGGTAAATCGTCCCGCCTTCCGGATCACCTCGACACGTCCATCCCGATGACGGTCCCCTTGGCGAAAATAGAGGCACCATGGCCGGCGCCATGGTTGACCCGCACGGCTCCGGCGCGCAGTCTCGACCCCACCGCCGGCCCCAGCCGGACCTCCGCAGCGAACAGTTCAGCCGCCATGACAGCCGCCGACGCCCTTTTCGACCCAGCATCCCTGCCGAAGCCGGCCGACCCCAACGCGACCGCCCTCGGGCTGGAGCGCTGGGCGGAGCAGGCCGCCCGCTGCCCCGACGCCGAGGCCGCCGCGTTCGCCCGCGCATATGCCGAGGACCCGGCCGGCCGCCGGCTGCTGGAATCGGTGTTCGGGAACTCGCCCTTCCTGACCCAGGCCATGGTGATGGACCTGCCCTTCGCCCGGCGCATGCTGACGGAGGGATGGGACGCCAGTTTCGACGCCGAGCTGGAGGCAGTCCGCGCCGATCTGGCCGGGGAACGCGACATGGCGCGCCTGATGGCGAGGCTGCGGGTCGCCAAGCGCCGGGTATCCCTGGTCACCGCGCTGGCCGACATGGCCGGGGGCTGGGACCTGGCCCGCGTCACCGGGGCGCTCAGTACCTTCGCCGAGGACGCGTTGCGGCTGGCCTGCGACCATCTGCTGTCGAAAGCGGCGGCGGGCGGGGCGCTGATCCTTCCCGAGCCGGAGCGGCCCTCGGTCGGGAGCGGTCTGATCATTCTGGCCATGGGCAAGTTCGGGGCGCGGGAGCTCAATTATTCCAGTGATATCGATCTGATCGTCCTCTACGACGACCATGTCGTCCAGACCACCCAGCCGGACAACATGGCCCGGACCTTCGTACGTCTCGCCCGCGATCTTGTCCGCATTATGGAGGAACGTACGCGGGACGGCTACGTCTTCCGCACGGATCTCCGTTTGCGCCCCGATCCGGGCGCGACGCCGCTGGCGGTCTCCATCTCGGCCGCCGAGTCCTATTACGGCAGCCTGGGCCAGAACTGGGAGCGTGCGGCCATGATCAAGGCCCGCGCGGTCGCCGGCGACCTGGAGGCGGGGGCGCATTTCCTGCGCTTCCTGGTTCCCTTCATCTGGCGGCGCAGCCTGGATTTCGCGGCGATCCAGGACATCCACTCGATCAAGCGCCAGATCAATGCCCACCGGGGCTACCGGACGACGGCGGTCAACGGCCACAATGTCAAGCTGGGCCGGGGCGGCATCCGGGAGATCGAGTTCTTCGCCCAGACCCAGCAGCTGATCTTCGGCGGCCGCGACCCGACCCTCCGGACATCGGGCACGGTGGAGAGCCTGCTGGCCCTGGTCGCGGCCGGACGGATCGATCGTTCGGTCGCCGACGACCTGATCCGGGCCTATGCCTTCCTGCGCAAGGTCGAGCACCGCGTCCAGATGAAGGACGACCGTCAGACCCATACGCTTCCGACCGACGATGCCGGTGTCGCGGCGCTGGCCGCCTTCATGGGCTACGACGCGCCGGAGCCGTTCCGCGCCGACCTACTGGGCACGCTGGACCTGGTCGAGGACCATTACGCCGCCCTGTTCGAGGAGGCGCCGCCCCTGGCCGGCGCGGGCAACCTCGTGTTCACCGGGACGGAGGACGACCCGGATACCCTGGCGACGCTCCGCGCCATGGGCTTCGGCAACCCGTCCTCTATCGCCGCCGCGGTGCGCGCCTGGCATCACGGTCGCTACCGGGCGACCCGAAGCACCCGGTCGCGGGAACTGCTGACCGAACTGGCGCCGACCCTGCTGCGGGCGCTGGGCGACACGGCCAATCCCGACGACGCCTTCAACCGCTTCGACGAGTTCCTGGCAAGGCTGCCAGCCGGCGTCCAGCTCTTCTCGATGTTCTACAGCAACCCCAACCTGCTGAACCTGGTGGCGGAGATCATGGGCAGCGCCCCACGCCTCGCGGGAGTGCTCAGCCGCAACCCCAACCGGCTCGACGCTGTCCTGACGCCGGGTTTCTTCGACGCGCTGCCGTCCCGCGAGGCGCTGGCCGAGCAGCTCGGCCTGCTGCTGCGTCAGGCGCGGGATTTCGAGGACGTGCTGAACATCACCCGGCGCTGGACCAACGACCAGATCGTCTGGGCCGGCATCCATATCCTGCGCAACATCACCGATGGCGAGCACTGCGGTCCCTTCCTGTCCGACGTCGCGGACCTGGGGCTGGCGGCCCTGGAGCCGCGGGTGACGGAGGAGTTCGCCCGCCGCCACGGCCGGTTCGACGGGCACGGGGTGGCGATCCTGGCGCTGGGCAAGCTGGGCAGCCGCCAGATGACCCTGCGCTCCGACCTGGACCTGATCATGGTCTACGACGTGCCGCCGGACCTGGGCGCGTCCGACGGCGAGAAGCCGCTGGCGCCGAACGAGTATTTCATCCGGCTGACCCAGCGCATGATCAACGCCGTGACGGCGCCGACCGGCGAGGGGCGCCTCTACGAGGTTGACATGCGGCTTCGCCCCAGCGGCAACGCCGGACCCCTGGCGATCAGCCTGGAGAGCTTCTCCCGCTATCAGGCGAACGACGCCTGGACCTGGGAGCACATGGCGCTGACCCGAGCCCGGGTGATCCACGGACCGCCGGAACTGGTCGAGCGGCTGGAGGCCGCCGTTCGCGCGGTGCTGACCCGCCCCCGCGACTCCGGCAAGCTGCTGCGCGACGTGTCCGAGATGCGCGCCCGGATCGACAAGGAGTTCGGCACGACGGACATCTGGGACGTCAAGTATGTCCGCGGCGGCACCATCGACGTGGAGTTCGTCGCCCAGTACCTGATGCTCCGCCACGCCTCGGAGCACCCGGAAATCCTCAGCGGCGACGCCGCGGCGTCCCTGCGCGCCGCGGCCCGCGCCGGCCTGCTGGACGGCAGGATCGCGGATGATTTGTGCGCGGCGCTGTCCCTGTGGCGCCGCATCCAGGGCTTCCTTCGCCTGACCACGGAGGGACGGTTCGTCGCCGAGAAGGCTCCCGCCGGACTGCGGCATGCCTTGATCCGTGCCGCCTTCCCGGAAAGCGCCGATGACGCCGGCTTCGGTTTCGACGCGCTGGAATCCAAGGCCCGCGGCATCGCCGCCCGGGCGCACCGCCATTTCATCGAGCTGGTGGACGAACCGGCGGCGCGGCTGGCCGACGAGGGGTAATGCGACGCCGCTTGACAATCGACCCTGCAAGCGGTGCCTTTGATGCGGAATCGGAGGTTGGTATGTCCCAACGGGTGGCAGCCTGGATAAGGCAGGCGGATCATGATCTGAAGCATGCCCACGACTCCCTGGCGGCGGGCGGCTTCGACTGGGTCTGCTATGCGGCCTCCCAATCCGCGGAAAAGTCCCTCAAGGCCGCTCTCCTGTCTCTCGGCGCCGATTCGGTTTGGGGCCACAATCTCGTAGCCTTGCTGGATCGTGTTCAGAAGATGGGTGGAATGGCCGTCGCTGCCGACCTGATGGACGACGCCCGGATGCTCACGCAATACAATGTGCTCGCGCGGTATCCGATGGGAGACGAAGCGATCGCGCCCGCCGAACTGTTCACCCGGGCGCAGGCGGAGGGAGCCATCGCTTCGGCCGAGCGGATCCGCGAGTTCCTGAGGATGCACGTCCTTGGATCATGAGCGGTATGCCGCGCGGACCAACTCGGTGCGCGCCCGCAGGCGGGACGACCTGATCGCCGGCCTTCGGGCCGCCATGTCCGCGCATCCTCCCGCCGGCGTGCGGGAGGTCAGGCTATTCGGCTCGTGGGCTCGCGGCGACTTCGACGGCCTGTCGGACATCGACCTTCTGGTGGTGACGGACAATGAAGGCGTGACGTTGGACGTGCTGACGCTGCCGGACGCCGAGCGGATCGATGTCGTCAACGTGCCGCACGATCGCCTGGCCCGCTACCTCGCCGAGCGCCACTCGTTCCATACCCGGGCGATGCGCGAAGGCGTGGTCGTCTTTCCGGCAGTACCCGGCCAGTAGGTCGGCCTCGGCCGGAGGCCGACGCCGACGGTGTGGCCGGCGCAATGTTCTAAACCATTGATTCCAGTCAGGCGAACCAGATCCCGTCGTCTATGTACGGCGCCCGCTGCATCTTGTGCTCGACAGATTCGGAGAAACCGACCAGCGCCTCGGTCCGGGTCATCCCGGCGTCCAGGGCGCCGGTCCAGTTCCGCAGGCCGTCCGGATCGCCTTGGCGGTCCAGCACGTTGCGGTACAGAAGGTTGACGAACCCCGCATTGTCCACGGCGCCGTAGCGTTGCTGGAACTCGTCGGAGCCGATGAAACCTCCTGCGGCTTCATGCAGCGTCATGCCGGCCTTGACCGCCGCCGTCCAGCCGACCAGCCCTCCGGGGTCGGGCAGGCGGTCGAACGCGCTGTCGTAGAGGCGGGCAACCGCCGCGGCGTGATCGTCGCGCAGCCAAAGTCCCTGCTCGACGGCGGGAGCGGTCCGCTGGATGTTCTCCGCCGACTCCGAGAAGCCGACCAGCGCCTCGGCCCGCGTGAGGCCGGCACCCAGCGCGCCGGTCCAGTTGGACACGCCCGTCTCCTCGCCCTCGCGATGGAGGACGTTGCGGTAGAGCTGTTCGACGAAACCCCGGTCGTCCAGCGGGCCGTACCGGAACTTGAACTCGTCGGACCCGACGAAACCGTCGGCCGCCTGGGTGAGCGTCAGGCCTCCGGCGTCCAGGGCCGCCTTCCACCAGAGCAGGCCGTCGGGTTCCGGCGCGCGGCCCAGGGCGGCCCCGTAGAGGCGGAAGACCTGTGCGGCGGTATCCCCGGTATCGGTCACGTAGCGTCCGTCGGCAAAGACCAGATGCTCCACCCCGCGCACGGTGTCCATGCCGTCGGGGCCTGAAACCTTGCGGTCTCCGCCCGTGTCGAAGGTCAAGGCGTATTGCCGGCGGGGTGCCGCCCACAGGGTGGTGTCGATGCCGGGACCGCCGTCGATCAGGTCGCTTCCGGCGCCGCCTTCCAGCCAGTCGCCGCCGGTGCCGCCGTAGATCCGGTCGTCGCCGTCACTGCCGTAGATCCGGTCGTCGCCAGCCTCGCCCAGGATCAGGTCCTTTCCGGCGGCGCCGCGCAGCAGGTCCGGCCCGGCACCTCCGGCAAGCGTCAGCCCGACGGGGCCGTCGCCGAAGGAGCCGCCGTCGTCGGTGGCGAAGACGCTGCCGCGCAAGGCCGCGATGGCCGCCAGCTTATCCGGGAGGACGGTGCGCCAGTCGTCGGCCAGGATGCCGCCGGTATCGACGGAGTTCGGGTTCCACGACCACCAGGCCCAGGACAGTCCGGCCGTGGGCTGTCCGGCGTCGGTCGCGCCGTCGCCGTCCAGGTCGCCGTTCAGCGTGGCCGTGAGCTTCGACAGCCAGACCAGGTCCTTGGGGTCGTTCAATTTGGTGCCGAACTCCCCCAGCAGGACGGGGGCGATGTTCTGCCGCGCGATGAAACCCCATTGGGTGTCGAACAGGTCCTGGAGATCCGCGGCGTAGCCGTCGCCCTGGAACCACGGCTGGGGATAGACGGAGTTGGGATAGTCGTGGGGCGAATAGACGAGCTTGCCGGCGACGGGCAGTTCGACCGGGTCGTCGGCGACGCCCTGGAGGTTGCCGCCCCACCAGTACCAGCTTCCCTTGTAGGTCTCGATCCCCTCGACCAGGATCAGCCAGTCGGGGTTGACCGCCTGGATCGCCGCTCCGGCGCGTTCGGCCGCGGCTTCCCAGTCGGTGGCGGGGTTTTCGTCGCCCCAGGTCGCCTGGCCGTGGGGCTCGTTGTGCAGGTCGGCGGCGACGACAGTGCTGTTGCCCTTGTAGCGCTGGGCCAGCATCACCCAGTCGTCGATCCACTCCCGTTCGGTATGGGTGCCCTCGTACCACAGGCCGTTCTGGTTCGGTCCGTCGCCGGCGGCGCTGCGGTGATGGTCGAGGATGATCCGCAGCCCGATCCGCCCGGCATGCTCGACGATCTTGTCGATGATGCCGAGGCCGTCGAGCCCGATCAGGTCCGGGTTGAGGGTGCCGTTGATGTTCGCCGGAACCCTGCCGTCCAGCAGTTCGGACGAGAAGGGAAGGCGGATCGCGTTGAAGCCGGCATCAGCCATCTGCTTCATCATGTCCTGCCAGTTCCGGGCGTTCAGCCCGTCCGGCGAGGCGCGCAGGGACTCCAGGCCGAACCAGTTGACGGCGGCCAGGCGGACCGGCGTGCCGGCGGCATCGACGATCTCGTTGCCGCGGGTGGACAGGAAGCCGTCGGCCACCAAGCCAGGAGTCGCGGGCGATGGGCCGTCGTCGTCATGGATCGTTCCGGTCGCCTGCCAGCGGACCGGAACGGCTCCCTCGACCGACTTGATCGCCAGCCGTACCGTCTCGTTCAGTTCGGCGCCGGTGTCGCCGACGATGTCGAGCCGGACCGTCGCCCTCGTCTCGCCCGGGGCAAAGGTCACGGTGCCGCCGGCGTTCCCGTAATCCGTCCCGGCGGTGGCACCGCCCGCGGCCGTCTCCCAGCGCACCGTTATCGGCGTCGCCGAAGCCTGGGACAGGCTGAAGTCGAATGTCAACGGCGTGGTACCGGAGTCGCCCTCGACCGCGAAGCCGTCGGTCACCGTCAGGTACGGCATCGCGTCCGCTTGCCCGGAGGCGGACGGCAGGAAGACCGGCTCCGCCGGGGTGCCTTGCGCCGTGAAGCCGATATTGGCGCTCTGGCCGGGCGCCAGCGTCCCGTTCATGCCGACATTGCCGAAGGTGGTCACCCCCGTAGGCGACGGCAGCACGGTGACGTTCCACCAGGACTGGATGACCCACGGCGCCGCGAACGACAGGCGCCAGTCGGTCACGGTCTCCGGCCCATCGTTGGTCACCAGGATCTCGGCCGAGAATCCCTGGTCCCAGACGTTGCCGGGCTTGAAGACGGTACGGATGCCCATGGAACTCGCCCTTGATCGACTGCCGGAACAAGGACGATAAATAGTCGGATTCGCGGAAAATTTACCTCTTTATAAAGAGTGGATTTGAGCCGCATGCGCGCCATCCCGACGGCTGCGCCAATTTTGCCGGCGCGTTCGATAGGGGTAATGTGCGACAATCGCCATGCGGATTGCCGCAAGCACAGGTGGAAAATCGGCATGGATGTCGCCGGGTTCAGATTCGCGGTCGAGACGCTGGAAAAAGGCAGATGGTCGGTGCTGTGCCTGATGGCCGACGACATCGCCGCCGCGCGCATGGCCTATTCCCTGATGACGCTCTATCCGTATGACGGCATACGGCTGGCGCTGTTCGACCCGGCGCTGGGCGACAGTCCCGAGCGGGTGATCTGGGAACACCTGAAGGCGCCGGCGGAAGAAACGGTAAACGATGCCACGGGCGACGCCACGGACGACGCCACCGATGACGCCGACATCCTCGACCTGACCCCGCTGCCGGACGGGCATCCGCTGGACCGCGAGGACGAGGACGGCCCGCGCTCCTTCCGCCTGGGTTCCGAGCCGGAAATCGACGATCCGGGGGCGGTCGCCAGGCGGAAGCTCTCCCGCGGCAGGCCGGCGGCGGCAGCGGCGCCTCGCCTTTGGCCGCCCAGCCGGCGGCTTGCCGGGCGGGCGATCGGCGCGGGGCTGGTCATCTCGGGCATCTTCGGCGCCGCCCTGCTGAACCTGCCCGAACGGCCGCCGCCCCGTCCGCCGGAACAGCCCCCGCGTCTCGCCGACATGGCGCCCGCGCCGCCGGCCGCAGTTCCCCCCGCTCCGGCGCAGGTTCCCCCCGCCGAGCCCGTTCCCCCGGAGCAGGCGGCGGACACATCGGCGATCCTGGGCAAATGGGCGAAGGACGCGCAGGCCTGCGCGAGCGATTACCTGATCTTCCTGCCCGATCGCAGCGTCCTGGTCGATGCGCGGCTGGCGCTCGCGTCGGGCGGGCCGGTCTTCTACGGCGCGGAGGGAGGGGACATCACGGCTTTCGACGGGGTCACCGAGTCGCGCTACCGCCCGGCGGCCCCGGACAGGATCCGGCAGGTCTCCTATTTCAGCAGCCGCACCGGGCCGCACGAGGGCGGGCCGACGCTGGTCCGCTGTCCCGACGCCGAGCCGCCGCCCCACGTGGAGTGGACGCCGAACCCGATCGACCGCGAGACCGCGCTTTTGCGGCTGGCCGACGCGCGGTCCCGCTTCGAGGCCGCCCGCGCGGTGGCGGGCTCGCCGTCCGTCCCGGCGCCGCTGCGCGGGCGGTGGGGCGCCCGGTGCGACATCGGCTACCTGCAATGGGAGGACGGCGTCCAGACCTCGTGGAGCACCTTCGGCGGCACCGAGAAGCGCGCGATATCGGCCTACAAGGAACTGGGCACCCGCTTCACCATCGTGTTCGAGGGGGGCTATACCCAGTTCTACGACCTCGTCGCCGAGGACCAGATCGTGCTGGCCGGTGTCGGCGCCCAAGGCGTCATGACCGACCCGGCGCCGCCGCCCTGGACCGGGCGGCGTTGCCCGGTGCCGACGGAGTCGTGACTTACGCCCCGCCGATCCGGCGATAGACGAAGGGCGGGGGAGCCGCGCCCGCTTCCCGTTCCGCGAGGGCGAAGATCTCGTCGTGGAACGGCGACAGTCCGCAGGCGGGATCGACCGCGTCGGCCTTGCCGGTCAGCGCGAAGGCCTGGCAGCGGCAGCCGCCCCAGTCGATCTCGCGGCGGTCGCAGGTCCGGCAGGTCTCGGGCATCCAGTCGGTGCCCCGATAGGCCTGGAAAGCGGCGGAGTTCCGCCAGATCTCTCCCAGGGGCCGGTCCTGGACGCGGTCGAATTCCAGCCCGGTGATGCTCTCGGCGGCGTGGCAGGGCAGCACCTTGCCGGCCGGCGAGACGTTGAGGAACTGGCGGCCCCAGCCGCCCATGCAGGATTTCGGGCGCTTGGCGTAATAGTCCGGGATGACATAGTCGATCATCAGCCGGCCCTTGAGCCGGTCCCGCGCCTCGGTTACCACCTCGGTCGCCCGGTCGAGCTGCTCGCGGGTCGGCAGCAGCGCCGCCCGGTTCTTCAGCGCCCAGCCATAATACTGGACATGGGCGACCTCCAGCCGCTCCGCTCCCAGGTCGAGCGCGAGCTGGATCATCTCCTCCAGACGGCCGAGATTGTGCCGATGGACGACGGCGTTGACGGTCAGCGGCAGGTCCGCTTCGCGGATCAGGCGCGCTACTTCCAGCTTCCGGGCCTGGGCGCCCGCGAAATTGCCGATCCGCTCGGCGCTTTCGATATCGGTGTCCTGGAAGCTGAGCTGCACATGGTCCAGCCCGGCGTCGTACAGTTCCTTCAGCCGGGCCGCATCGAGCAGCACGCCGGAGGTGATCAGGTTGGTGTAGCAGCCGAGCTTGGCCGCGTGCCGGATCAGTTCCGCCAGGTCCTTCCGAACGGTCGGCTCGCCGCCGGAGAAGTGGACCTGAAGGATGCCCAGCTCGGCCGCCTCGGTCAGCACCCGCTTCCAGGTCGCCGTGTCCAACTCCGCGCCGGAGCGTTCCAGCTCGACCGGGTTGGAGCAGTAGGGGCACTGCAGCGGGCAGCGGTGGGTCAGCTCGGCCAGCAGCGCCAGCGGCGGCGCAGGAGAAGCCTTGCCTGTGCTGTCCTTCGCGGGAGACGGCGAGAGGGCGTTCATATCGTGATGATCCCCTTGTCGGACAGGTCCTGGAGCATGGCGACCACGTCGGCGGCGACCACGTCGCGTTCCGCCTCGAAGGTCTTTGCCAGATCGTCGATGATGTCCTTCAAGGTGGTGTCCCCGTCGCAGCGTTTCAGGACCTCGACCGCGATTTCGTCGGGCATGAAGACTTTTTCCGGGGCCAGGACGACCCAGGCCTCCCGGGCCTGGTCGAACCGGAACTTCACGTGCCGCGGCAGGCGCGGCACGTTTTCCTCGGTGATCGTCGCCATGGCTCAGCGCCGCTCGGGCACGAAGGCGCCAGGGGGGATGTGGCCGGGGGAGACATAGGCGTGGTACAGCGCGTCGAGCTGAGCCCACAGCACGTCGCACTTGAACTCCAGCGCCGCCAGCACCGCCTGCTGCTGGTCGGGGCGGCGGGCCTCCCGCTTGACGTAGGCCAGCGCGAAGTCGGCGTCGCGCGGCGCCTCGGTCAGGCGGTTGTTGAAATAGGCCAGCGTCTCCTTGCTGACGAAGTCGTAGTTCGCCAGCATGCCGGAGACCCGGTTCTGGATGATGCCGGGCGAGAACAGCTCGGTCAGCGACGAAGCGACCGCTTCCAGCACGGTCCGGTCGCGCACGAAATGGACATAGGCCTCCACCGCGAACTTGGTCGCGGGCAGGATTCCAGCGCAGCTTTCCACGTAGGCGGTGTCGAGCTTCAGACCCTCGGTCAGCTTCAGCCAACGGGCGATGCCGCCTTCCCCGGGCTGGCTGCCGTCATGGTCGATGATGCGCTGGCGCCAGGCCCGCCGGTCCTCGACGCTGGTCAGGCGCGACAGCACGACCGAGTCCTTGATCGGGATGTTGCACTGGTAATAGTAGCGGTTCAGCGCCCAGGCCTGCACCTGGCCGAAATCCAGCTTGCCGGTGTGCAGCAGCTGGTGGAACGGATGGAGGCTGTGGTAGCGCGCGGCGCCGATGGCGCGGAGGCGTTCTTCGAGCTGGTCCTGGCTCAGCAGTTCGGTCATGGCGAAACTTCCCGTCCGTCTTCCCCCACTTCCCAGCCGGCCTCTTCGACGGCGGCGCGTTCCGGGCTGTCATCCAGCAGGATGGGGTTGGTGTTGTTGATGTGGATGAAGATCTTGCGCCGGATGCCCAGGTCGGCGAAGGCGGCCAGCGACCCGTCGGCGCCGGACACGCTCATGTGGCCCATGCGCCGGCCGGTCTTGGTACCGACGCCGTTCAGGACCATCTCGTCGTCCCGCCACAGGGTGCCGTCGAACAGCAGCAGGTCGGCCCCGCGCAGGCGGTCGGCCAATGCCGGGGTCAGCTTCGCGCAGCCGGGAATGTAGAAGAAGCTCTTGCCGCCGCCGCTGATCCGCAATCCCACGGTGTCCTCGGTCTCGCCGTCCAGCACGGGGGCGGCGTCTTCCAGATAAAGGGCCACCTTGCCCGGCACGGCGAACATCTCGACGCGGATGCCGCTGGGGCCGTCGGGGCCGACCAGCTCGACCGGATCGTTCAGCGCCAGGGTGCGGCGCTCGACGAGGTCCGGGTTGAGAACCTGGAAGATGCTGTTGGCGGCCAGCACCGCATGGATGCGCGAGGTCGCGTAGAGCGACAGCGGCTGGCTTTCGCGCAGGTTAATCAGTCCCGCGATATGGTCCACGTCGCCGTTGGTCAGGACGACCCCGGCGATCGGGCTGTGCCGCCTTCCGTGGCGCGGGTGGAGCAGGGGAGTGTTCAGGATCTGCTGGCGCAGGTCGGGCGACGCGTTCAGCAGGAACCAGCGCTCGCCGTCGGCGCTGATCGCGAGCGACGACTGCGTCCGGGGCTTGGCCGCCGGATCACCGGTGCGGGCGCGCCGGCAGGTGTCGCAGTTGCAGTTCCATTGAGGGTAGCCACCGCCGGCGGCCGAGCCCAGCACAACTATTTTCACGGCCGTATCCAGTCTTCAACCGCAGGCGGGGGCGGATAGCTTAGATCTCAGCGCAGGCGTAGCAGTTGATTTCCATGCCGACGGCGATCTCGACGATGCGGGGGGTCTTCCACTTCATAGCGTGATCCTCTCCAGGTTGATGTTACGAGCAGCACTCGCCTCACCTTTTCGCGGTAAGGAACGCCATAATAGCGTTCCGGACGAGACTGTAACGCTGTACTTTGGTCTAAGTGCCGATCAGGTCAAGGGGAGGCCCCCTATCGGATCCCCGATCGGTGCCATGACCATTCGGGTTCCGCCTGCCGTCGCGCCGGGCTGTGCGCCACTCCGTCACCGTCACGGCGACCGCCAGCCAGAAGCCGCCGACCAGATAGCCGCTGGCGACGTCGCTGACGAAGTGGACGCTCAGGTAGATCCGGCTGAAGCCGATCAGCATGATCGCCACCGCTCCCCAGAACAGCACCTCGAAGCGGGCGCGGGGCTGGGTCTGGATGGTCCGCCAGACGCTGTAGGCGATGAACCCGTACACGGAGATGGCGGCGGTGGCGTGGCCGCTGGGAAAGGCCGGGCTGTGCTCGTCCAGCAGGTCCCAGGCCCCGGGCCGCTCGCGCGCGATCACGTATTTGGCGGTCCAGGTCGTCGCCTGGGCCCCGATCAGGCAGATCCAGAACGGGACGACCAGATGGCCTCGGCTGCTGCTCCACCACAGCAGGGAGGCGACCAGCCCGACGATGGTGATGGTCGGTCCCTGGCCCCACAGGGTCAGCCAGACCATGGCCCCGATGAAGGGCTCGACCCGGTGGGCGTCGAACCAGCGGTCCACGGCGTTGTCCAGCGCCACCAAGTCCTCGGCCTCGTGCAGTTCCTGCACCATCCCGCCGAACAGGGCCACCAGATAGACCGTGAAGATCACCATCAGCGTCAGGGGCAGCCCGGTGAACGGGCGGGTGCTCAGCCGCGCCTTGAGGAATCGGAACGCCCGCGGGAAGCGGCTTTCGAACAGCGCCACCACCGGCCGGTCGCGCACCCAGTGCCGCGACATCTTCACGGGACCCTGGAGGCGCTCCGCCCCCCGATTGACCAGCCACAGCAGTCCGCGCGCCAGCCCGTAGAGGATCGCCAGCCCGGCGGCCAGGAGCGCCACGGCGAGCAGTAGATTCAAGGTGGAAATGACGGACCTCCCGACGCTGACCAGATGCCGCATCAACGCCGGCGGACCTGCGAAGTTGCCGGCCGGATCGCCTCAGCCGAAGAAGCCGATGCGGTGGACGACGCCGACGCTGACCCGGCGCATCAGTTCGTACAGGCCGTTCATCGGCTTGAAGATGTCCTCGTTCTCCCGCTGATAGTTCTGGCTCTCGTCGCTGGCATAGGTCGCCCGCTCGCCGAAATCTCCGGTCACGGCGGCGTCGGTGGTCGCGGGGAAGATGCGTTCCAGCTGGCTGACGGCGGTCGGGATATCCAGGTGGAGCACCCGCATCAGCAGCCGGGCGTGGGTCGTGTTGTGCTGGCTGCTGAACTGCGGGATGTGGGTCGCCAGCAGGAAGATCTCGTGGATCAGCGCGATCCGGACCGCATGCAGGATGGCCAGCTGCTCGCGCGCGGCCGGGGTCACCAGCGCCCCGCAGCCGCCGCCCTCGACCAGGGCCAGCCCGTCGCGCAGCAGGCAATAGTCGGCGAACAGCCTGCGGCCCACCTTGGTCTGGCGGGCGTGAAGCTGGGTATCCTCCAGGTACCGCGCCAGACGCCGCATCTCTTCCGCCCGCGCCTTGTCCGGCGTCTTGGCCGCGCGCAGCAGCCACAGCCCGGGATCGAGCGTGTCCACATAGGCCCGCAGCGCGTCGGGCGACGAGATCGCGGCGCCGTACTCGACCATGCCGATCAGCTGGCGGAACCGGCTGGACCGGGCATAGAGCTGGCGGAACCGTTCCGGGTCCTTGCCGATCGCCTCGCCGACGCCGCTGATCGTGTTGGCCGGCAAGCCCAGCTGCTGGAGGATCGCGTTGTGCGGGATCGCCCGGATCTGGCTGACCGAGGCCTGCTCGCTGTCGTCGGCGCTGTCGTGCTGGCGCTTGATCGCCCGGCTGCCCGACGGGAACAGCAGGTTGGTGCCGAAGGCCCCGAGCAGCGTCGCGTAGTCCGGGCTCTTCACCAGCGAGACCTGGAACTCCTTCACCGTGGTGAAGAACTCGGTGATGTAGTCCGGGTCCTCGTAGAACGGGTCCCCCCGGGCGTCGCCCCGGTCGCCGAACATATGCTCCAGGATCCGGGTGACCACCGCGAGGGCGCCGGCCGGCGTCACGAAATAGAGGAAGCCGTCGCCGCCCTGAAAGCTGACCTCCTGCTTGAAGTCCACCTTGCTGTCGGCCAGGAATTCAAGCGAATAGGGCGTGGCGGTATAGCTCAGCCGTTCCTCGAAGCCCGCGGGATGGGCGCCGCGGCCGATCGACTCGCCATGGGTGTCGAAGATCACCAGCTGCACGCCGGTCAGGCCGTGCTTGGGGAACAGCCGCGCGATGCGCAGCCGGAGCCGCTCGATCGAGGCGGAGGCCGGTGTCTGCCCCAGGTAGCGCCCCGCGTCGGAGAAGCCGGTCTGGATGCAGAGCCGCCCGCGCGCCTGGACATAGGCCCGGTAATGCGGGTTCTCCAGCAGCTGGTCGATCACCCGGCTGCCCAGTTCCAGCGCCTTCTCCGTCTCGAACAGCGGGCTGATGTCGATCTTGTCGGCGACCCCGAACAGGCGGGCGTAGTAGAGCGCCGTCAGCGGCGTGAAGGCGGACTCGCACTCGGCGATCAGGAACCGCACGGGAGTGGTGGCGTCGGCATATTTCAGCATCTGCGCCACGATCATGAACAGCCGCTTGGCGGAGGTCCGCTCCGACATGATCGAGCCGAAATTGATCGTCTGCGGCCTGACCTTGTCCAGCAGGTCGTTCAGCGACGCCAGGTAGGACTGGCGGTAGCGCGGGTCGTCGGGCGCCGTCTCCATGCCGACGGTCTTGCGGATCGCGTTGTGCAACTGGGTCGCGTTGATCCGGACATGGGTGTGCGCCATGCCCAGGCCGTAGTTCGCCAGCTCCGCGCGCAGGGTGCACAGCCGGCGGATCGCCGGATCGCGGTCGGTGCCGCCCGAGGTCGCCAGCCGGATGATCCGGTCGATCAGGCCGATCGCCTGGGAATTGTCGATCAGCCGCAGCGAGATGCCGTCATGCATGCGCTGGGCGATCCGCTGGATGTGGGGCAGGGCGCCGGCTTCCCCGGGGTCCTGGCCGAACACGCCGATCTCGTCGGTCACCTCGTTGATCGCCAGCGCCAGCCGCGATTCGAGCAGGTCCAGGGTGTGGCGGATCTCCTCCCCGGCCGACGCGAGGCCGCGCACCGCGCGCACCTCCTCCCGGTAATGGCGGAGCTGGCCGGCCTGGACGATCAGGCGCTTGCGCAGCGTGTCGGTCCACTTGATGTCCGACCGCCCGTCCAGGTCGTAGCCGACCCAGCTCGCCACCGTGATCATCTTGGGCGTCAGTTCGGTCCAGAGCTCGGGATAGACCTCCTCCGCGACGGCGTAGACGATCCCGTAGAGCCGGCGCAGCGCCGCCTGGACGTTGCCGATCGCGATCAGCGACAGGGTGTGCTCGCGGGTCAGGCTCAGGTCGTCGTCGGGGCGGTGGACCAGCCCGGCCATATGCTCGACCAGTTCGGCCCGGGTCGAGTCCGACAGCGGCGTGCCGTCGCCGGCCCGGCCCGACGCCAGGGTGGTCAGCAGCTCCATCAGCTCGCCCGACAGGTTGAAGGTCGGGTGCGCGGTCATGACGATGCCGAACAGCTCGCGCTCCACCTGGACGCGGAACGCCTCGAACGGCACGGGGGCCTCGGCGCCGGGCGGCACGGCCAGCGCGCGGATCCGGGCGGCCAGGGACGCGGCGTTGGCCTCCGGGTCCATCTCCCCGACATAGCGCGACAGGCGGGCGGCGCGGCCGATGAAGCCGTCGGCGGACAGGTACTGGATCAGCTGCTCCAGCGTCGCGTAGGAGACCGAGCCGTCCTCGATCCTGCGCCACAGCTCCAGCGCCACCCGCTGCACCGGGTTGCTGAACGGATCGTCGTCGGTCGCGGCGGAGAACCGCCTCAAGGCTTCGCCCAGTTCCGCCGTCAGGGCGGCGAGATCGGCGGGCGGCGCGCTTCCCGCGGGGAAGCAGGCGTCACCGGTCAGCAGCGGCCAGCGCAGGTCCGCCATCGGGGGCCGTGCGGGTTCAGATGCCGGGCCGGGGGCGGTCGGCATGGGGGCGGGGGCGGAGACCGGGGCGTCCTGGGGCATCTTGCGGGCTTTCGTGGGGCGGTTGCGGCCCGGGGCGGCGCCGGCAACGGGTGCGAGGGGGCGCCGTGGCATGGCGTCGGTCTCTCCCTTGTCGAGGCTTCCGGGGTCGGGGCTTCCGGGGAAGCTTTGGTCCAGGCGGGACGGCGCGCCGGAGGTGCTGCGCCGCGGTGCGGGAACGATGCGTCGGACCGATTCGGCTGTCAACGATTTAGGGTCGCGTTTTATGGAAATGTCCGCCGCGGTGCGGCAAGGATGGGCGCCTTCCCTCCGCCTGCGCCTTCCATGGTGGGCGAGGCGGCTGCTAGACTGCAGCATGACCGATCATCCCGATCCTTCGGACCAGGCCGGCGTCGTTGCCTTCCTGTCCGCCCCGGACACCCACGGGGGCGCCGCGGTCGAGCGCGTCGATACCCACGGAAGCATCGTCTTCCTGGCCGGCGACCGCGTCTACAAGCTGAAGCGCGCGGTGCGCTTCCCCTACATGGACTACGGCACGGTCGAGCGCCGACGCATCGCCTGCGAGGCGGAGGTTCGGCTGAACCGGCGCACGGCGCCGGCGGTCTATCTCGGGGCCGCCCCCGTGCTGCGCCGGCCCGACGGTTCCCTGGCGCTGGGCGGGATCGGGACGCCCCGTTCGGATGCCGGCGGCGTCCCGGTCGACTGGGTCGTGGTGATGTCGCGGCTGGACCAGGACACCCTGTTCGACCGCATGGCCGATCGCGGCGCCCTCGACGCCGGCCTGATGCGCGACCTCGCCGAGACCATCGCGTCCTTCCATGGCGGGGCCGAGGTGGTGACCGACCGCGGCGGGGCCGACGCCATGCGCTGGGTGGTCGAGGACAACGTCGCGGAATTGGCGGAACGGCCGGACGTCTTTCCGCCCGATCGGGTCCGAACCCTCGGCGAGTCCTCGGCCGCCGCGCTCGACCGGTTCGGGGGGCTGCTGGACCGCCGCCGCGACGGCGGGTTCGTCCGGTTCTGCCACGGCGACCTGCACCTGCGGAACATCTGCCTGGTCGACGGGCGGCCCACGCTGTTCGATTGCGTCGAGTTCAACGACGACATCGCCGTCATCGACGTGCTGTACGACTTGGCATTCCTGCTGATGGACCTGGAGCATCGCGGGCTCCGTCCGCTCGCCAACACGCTGCTGAACCGGATGCTGGAGCTGACGGGCGACTGCGATGGGCTGGCGCTGCTGCCGCTGTTCCTGTCCGCCCGCGCCGCCGTCCGGGCCAAGGTGCTGGCGAGCGGCGCCGCGGCGCAGCCCGATCCGGCGGCGGCCCGGGCGGAAGCCGCGGCCTACCTGGACCATGCCGTGGCCGCGATCCGGCCTCCCGGACCCGTGATGGTGGCGCTCGGCGGCCTCTCCGGAACGGGCAAGACGACGGTCGCGCGCGCCCTGGCGCCCCGCATCGGTCCGGCACCGGGAGCGGTGATCCTGCGCAGCGACGTGCTGCGGAAGCGGCTCCTCGGCGTGGAGGAGGTCGAGCGGCTGCCGCCCGATGCCTATTCCGGGGAGATGACCCGCCGGGTCTATGCCGAGCTGCTGGAGCGCGCGGGCCGCATCGTCCGGGCCGGGCACGCCGTCGTGGTCGATGCCGTCAATGCCCGGCCGGAGGAGCGGGCCGACCTGGAGGAGATGGCGCGGAGCGCCGGCGTGCCGTTCCGGGGCGTCTGGCTGGAGGCGGACGCCGATACCCTGATCGCCCGGGTGCGGTTGCGGACCGGCGACGCGTCCGACGCCGATGAGGATGTGGTGCGCCGTCAGCTTCTTTATAAAATTGAACCGCTCGGCTGGTCGCGCGTGCCTTCGGTTGGCGATACCGCTTCAATCATATCGAATATAGAGAAAATTACTTTGTAATTACGCCTTAGTTGAAGGCGGTTCGCATACAGTCACCGGCAGCAAGATTATCTGCTCGAATTGATGTGCATCATTGTGGAGCGTGGCCGACGGTCTTAGGCTGATGCTAACCATAAGGGTTCCCCGATCGAGGGAGAGACTGGAATGCTCCGAAAAATCCTGGTGCCGTTGATCGGTCGCGATTGCGACCGCTCGGTCCTCGCGATGGGCTTCGCCGTCGCCAAGACATTCGATGCCCATGTGGAGGCGCTGCATGTCGGCGGCGATCCGCGCGACATGGTCCCCATGCTGGGCGACGGCTTGTCGGGTGCCATGATCGAAGAGATCATGAAGGCGGCGGAGCAGGAATTCGCCGCCGACGCCGAGATCGCCCGCAAGCATTTCGAGGCGGCGCGCGCCGCCGCCCAGGCGGCCCTCGTGCAGTCCGCTCCCGGGCCGGGCATGGCGTCGGGCCGGATACGGTCGGTGACCGGCGTGATGGAGGACGTGATCCCCCACGAGGTCAGGCTGGCCGACCTGGTCGTCTTCCCGCAGGCCGTGGGAGTCGGCGACAGCCGGCTTTCGGTGACGCTGGAAGCGACGCTGCTCGGTTCGGCCCGGCCGCTGCTGCTGGCCCCGGAACGGCCGCCGGCCAAGATCGGCGGCACGGTCGCGATCGCCTGGAACGGCGGGGCCGAATGCGCTCGGGCGGTGGCGGCGGCCATGCCCTTCCTGATCCGTGCCGCATCCGTCTTCATCGTCACTGCGGACACCGCCGTCACCTCGGCCGACGAGGCGGCCCGCCTGGCGGATTATCTCGCCTGGCACGGCATCCAGCCCACCGTCGACACGATCCGGCCAACGAAGGAGTCCGTGGGCAGCGCCCTGGCCGGCCGCGTCACCGAACTGGGCGCCGACCTGCTGGTAATGGGCGGCTACGGCCACAGCCGGGTCCGCGAAATGATCCTCGGCGGCGTGACCCGCCATATCCTCTCCCATCCCGGATTGCCGGTCCTGATGGCGCACTGAGGGGGACCGGCGGACGGGAACAGCGAGGCGGACGCGACTAAATCAAAAGCCCCGGTCAACAGGGGCGACATCCCGGAGGAGTACCAAGACATGATCACGATAGAGGACTGCATCGCTCTCAGTGAACTGACCGAAAACGAGATCCTGGCCATCGCCGAGCATGAGCACGTGCCGGAGATGATCGCCCTGGAAATGGGGAACTATCTTCTGCACCGTCCCGACGGCGAGACCTGCATCAAGGGGATCATCCTCGATGACATCAGGCACGCGCAGGACCGTGGCGACATGCGGCACGTCGCCCGCCTGAAGCTGGTGCTCCGGCATTTCATGGACACCCACCAAGACGGCGGTCTCTGCTGAACGGGGTCCCGATGTGCGCTGCCCATGGCGGCAGGGTCCAGGGAACCGGCACGGGGATCTTGATGGTGTGGCGGTCCGGAGCATCGTAGGTCGGCCTTCGGCCGACCTACGGCAGACTACGTCGGTGCAGCTTTAAAAACGAAACCGGCCCCCGCGCGAGCGGGGACCGGATCGATATCGTCGTTGCGCGTGGTCAGTTCAGGCCGTACTTGGCGAGCAGCCGGTCGAAGGTTCCGTCCTGCTGGATCACCTCGAAGGCCGACTGCCACTCTTCCATCTTGACCAAGTCGCCCTTCAGGCTCGTGCCGATGAAGGAACCGGTGACCTCGACCGGGGTGCCGAACACCAACTGGTCCTTGCGGCCGATGCCGCGCCACTCGCTGACGGTCATCGCGTTGATGCCGTAGATCGAAGCGACCTTGCCGGCGGCCAGCCCTTCGACCAGGGCCTTGTTGGACGGGAACTCGACGGTGTTGGTCAGCCCGTATTCCTTCATGAAGGTCTGGGAGGAGCTGCGCTCCAGCACGCCGATCGAGGCGATCTTCTTGGCGTCTTCCGGAGTGTTGATCGGAGCCGCACCCGGCAGGGTGGTGAACGATCGCTTCATGTCGAACATCTTGGTGATCCAGCGGAAGCTGTTCTCGCGCTGCGGGGTCCGGGTCAGCGGGAAGATCACGATGTTGGATTCGTTCTGGGCGATCTTCGACGCGTCGGTCCAGAGCATCATCTCGATCGGGGCCGAAACCTTGACCAGCTTCTTGATCTCCTCGACGACGTCGTACAGGAAGCCCTTGTCGCTTCCCGAATCATCGGTCAAGGGGGGAAAGACGCCGGTGACGATCCGGATCTGCGCCTGGGCCGTACCAGCGGCGAACAGCCCGGCGCTCAGGACCAGGGCTGCGGCGGTTTGGATGGCCTTGCTGAAAAAGCTGCTCTTGTTGACCGCACCATCGCGCTGGAACATGGGGGATCCCTTTCGATTCGTTGTAAGTTCCCGATTAGTCGCGATGGATAGTCAATTGAAATGGTTATCGCTTAATTAAAATGCCGCGGGTGCGGCAAAATTACCAAGTCATACGAAGTGTTCGGTGCATTCTAATGAATGAACTTGGTTAACGTTGCGGAGTGAATACTATCTTATGTAATTGTGGGGCAGCTGAATATTGTATGCCGAAGTCTCAGGGCGAGACATCCCCCGTCGGCGGCCGAGGTGCCCACCGGGCCGCCGCGGCATCGTCGTCCTCCTTGGCCTCGACCCAGCGGCTGCCCTCGGAGGTCTCCTCCAGCTTCCAGAAGGGCGCACGGGTCTTCAGCCAGTCGATCAGGAAATGGCAGCTCTCGAAGGCCGCCTCGCGGTGGGCGCTGGCGGTGGCGACCAGCACGATCCTGTCGCCCGGTTCCAGGCGGCCGTAGCGGTGGATGATCAGGGTCGCCTGGAGCGGCCAGCGCCGCCGCGCCTCGGCCTCGATTTCGGCCAGCTGGCGCTCGGTCATGCCCGGATAGTGCTCCAGCGTCATGGCGCTCGGCCCGCCGCCCATCTCCCGCACCAGGCCGACGAAGCTGGTGACGCCGCCGACGGCGTGGTTGCCATCGGTGAGGGCCGCCAGCTCGGCGCCGATGTCGAAGTCCTCCCGCTGGACGCGGATCGCCATGCGCTCAGCCCCCCGTGACGGGCGGGAAAAGCGCCACCTCGTCCCCCGCGCGGAGCGGATGGTCGGGGCGGGCATATTCCTGATTGACCGCCACGCGGACCACCGCCGCGTTGCCGAAGGCGTCGGCGAACCCGGGGCCTCGCGTGCGCAGCCACTCGACCAGGGACGCCACGTCGCGCACATGCTCGGGCGGCGCCACCTCTTCCTGGGTGATCCCGGTCTTGGTCCGCAGCCAGGCGAAATAGAGCAGCTTCATGGCGATTGCTTCCTGATATGGCCGAAGCCGTTCCGGCCCGGGTTCAGCCCGCGCTCCGCGCCGTATTGGCGCCGTGCGGCTGGGCCGGGCGCGGCACCGGTTCCGGCTCGGGTTCACGTTCCTCGTTCATGTGCTTCCAGCCGGCATGCATGTAGTCCCAGCCGGTGATCAGGGTCAGCAGCCCGGCGGCCCACAGGCCCACTTCGCCGATCATCTGGACCGGCACCCCGGACGGGCCGTCGTCGCCCACGATCAGGATGCCGAGCGCCACCATCTGGATGGCGGTCTTCCATTTGGCGAGCTTGCTGACCGGCATGCCGACGCGGATGCCCGCCAGGAACTCGCGCAGTCCCGAGACCAGCACCTCCCGCAGCAGGATCACGACGGCCGGCAGCACCGAGATGCCGCTCAGCTTGTCCACCGCCACCAGCATGAACAGTACGGCCGCGACCAGGAGTTTGTCGGCGATCGGGTCGAGGAACTTGCCGACGAGCGACACCTGCGACCAGCTCCGCGCCAGGTAGCCGTCGAAATAGTCGGTTATGGCGGCCAGCGCGAACAGGCCGCACGCGGTCCAGGCCGCCCAGTGCTCACGGACGAAGAACAGCCCGATGATGATCGGGATGACGATGATCCGCGAGAGTGTCAGGAGATTGGGCAGGCTGGTCAGCATGACAAAAGGCTCTGATTGGCGGCGTTCCGGCGGACCTGGATAGGCCCGGCGGCTGGAGCGGCATTCTAGCCGTCTGGATGGAAGTGGTCATAAATCTTTTTCGCCACCGTCCGGTTGATTCCCTCGACTGCCTCCAGATCGGCCAGACCCGCCCGTTCGACGCCCCGGGCCGATCCGAAATGGTGAAGCAGGGCCTTCTTCCGCGACGGCCCGATCCCCGGGATCTCGTCGATCACCGACTGGCCGATCGCCTTGGTCCGCCGCGCCCGGTGGGTGCCGATGGCGAAACGGTGGGCCTCGTCGCGCAGTCTCTGCAGGAAATAGAGCACCGGGTCCTTCGGGTCCATCCCGAACGGCGGCCGGCCGGGCATGAAGAAGCGTTCCCGCCCGGCATTGCGGTCGGGACCTTTGGCGATCGACACGACTGCCAAGTCGGTGATGCCCAGCTCGTCGAACACCTCCAAGGCGGCGCTCAGCTGTCCCTGTCCGCCGTCGATCAGCACCAGGTCGGGCCAGATGCCGCGTTCGCGCTCCGGGTCCTCCTTCAGCGCGCGGGAGAAGCGGCGGCCCAGCACCTCCCGCATCATGCCGTAGTCGTCGCCGGGCGCTATGTCGGAGCGGATGTTGAACTTGCGGTAGCTGTTCTTCATCAGGCCGTCCGGCCCGGCGACGATCATGCCGCCGATCGCGTTGGTGCCCTGGATGTGGCTGTTGTCGTAGACCTCGATCCGCTCCGGCACCGAATCCAGGCCGAAGGCCTCGGCCAAGCCCTCCAGCAGGCGGGCCTGGGACGCGCTCTCCGACAGGCGGCGGCCCAGTGCCTCCCTGGCATTGACCAGGGCATGGTCTACCAGGCGCTTCTTGTCCCCGCGCTTAGGCTCCACCAGCTCGATCCTGTGGCCGGCGCGAAGGCTCAGCGCCTCGGCGATCAGTTCCTGCTCCGCCGGCTCCTGGCTGACCAGGATCAGGCGGGGCGCCGGCTTGTTGTCGTAGAACTGGCTGATGAAGGAGCCCAGCACCTCCGGCAGCTCCAGGTTCCGGTCGTGGCTGGGAAAATAGGCGCGGTTGCCGTAGTTGCTGCCGCCCCGGAAGAAGAACACCTGGATGCAGGTGGAGCCGCCGTCCTGGTGGCAGGCGATCACGTCGGCGTCCTCGACCCCCTCGACATTGATGTCCTGGTGCGCCTGTGTGGCGGTCAGGGCGCGGATGCGGTCGCGGTATCGGGCGGCGGTCTCGAAGTCGAGCGCTTCCGCGGCGGCCTGCATCTGGCGGGCGAACTCCGCCTGGATGTCGCGGCTCTTGCCCGACAGGAAGGCGCGCGCCTGCGCCACCTGGGACTGGTACTCCTCGGGCGTCACCCGGCCGACGCAGGGCGCCGTGCAGCGCTTGATCTGGTATTGCAAGCAAGGCCGGGTCCGGGTCGCATAGACCGTGTCGGCGCAGTTGCGGAGCTGGAAGGCGCGCTGGAGGGCGGTCACCGTCCGGTTGACCGCGCTGCCCGACGCGAACGGGCCGAAATAGTCGGCCGACTTGTCGCGGGCGCCGCGATGCTTGGTCAACTGCGGATAGTCGTGGTCGCGGGTGATCTTGATGTAGGGAAAGGACTTGTCGTCCCTCAGCAGCACGTTGTAGCGCGGCATCAGCCGCTTGATCAGGTTCGACTCCAGCAGCAGCGCCTCGACCTCGGTGTGGGTCGTGACGAATTCCATGGTCGTCGTCTCCGCCACCATCCGCTGGAGCCGGTTGGGCAGCTTCATCACGTGGGTGTAGTTGACCACCCGCTTCTTCAGGTTCTTGGCCTTGCCGACATACAGCACGTCGCCGGCTTCGTTCATCATCCGGTAAACGCCGGGGCTGTTCGGCAGCGTCCGGAGATATCCCCGGATCACCTCCGCCCCCTGCGCCAGATTGCCCGCGCTCACCCGCCGACGGGACGCCGGAGCGGCGGGCGCTGCGGGTTCCGCCTTATCGGCGATATCCGGTTCGGTGATATCGGGCGTGGGCTGTACGATCTGATCTGATGCCATGATGGGCGGTATGTTGGCGGTTTTCCGTTGTCGGTCAACCGCTGCCGTCAACCGGCGGGCGGGGATGGTGGTTCCGACTCACTCATGTCCCGGTCATGATCCCGGCGCGCTTCGGGACTATCCACGGAAACTGTGGATAACTATGTCGATAACCTGCGGACGACTCACCGGGAAATCAGCATATCTCAGCGTTTCCACCGTCTGCCCATAAAATAGGCAAAAAATACAAGCCATTGATTTCAATCATGGATTTTACTGTCAAGCAGCTGCGGCATGGGGGCGGGTCGCTTTTTCAGGGTTGACAAGACACGGGCCGCCGCGCGTGCGGCGGATGTGCAAAACTCGAAAGGAGAGGGGTGCCAGATCTGTCACCATGACAGTTCCGTTATGCGGATACTGTCGTCCCGGCCTATTCGACTGCGACGAATCCGCGTCCCGGCTGCGCCCAGCCAAGATGCTCGCCGCCGTCCAGCGCGATCATCTGGCCGGTCATGGCGGGAGCGTCCAGGATGAAGCGGACGCCATCGCAGATCTCCTGCGGCGAGGTCGGGCGCTGGAGCGGGATGTTCTCCCACTGGGCGGCGAAGTGCTCTTCCGTCTGGCGGTCGTTCTTCAGGGTCGGTCCCGGTCCGATGCCGTTGACCCTGATTCGCGGCGCCAGCGCCATGGCCAGGGTCTGGGTCAGCGTCCACAGGCCGGCCTTGCTCAGGGTGTAGGAGAGGAAGTGCGGCGTCAGGTTCCAGACCCGCTGGTCCAGGATATTGACGATGCAGCCGCGCTCCTCCGCCGGGAGTTGCTTCGCGAACGCCTGGGAGAGCACCAGGGGAGCCCGCAGGTTGGCCTCCATGTGCCGGTCCCAGCTCGCCCGGTCGGCGGTGCCGGCCTCGTCCCGCTCGAACACGCTGGCATTGTTGATCAGGGCGGTCAGTGGCCCCAGCCGCTCGACCGCCGCCGGGACCAAGCCGATCGCGTCGGCCTCGTTGCCGAGATTGGCCTGCACCGCCGCGGCCCGGCCGCCGGCGCGGGTGATCTCGTTCACCACCTCGTCGGCGTCGTCCTTCGATGTGAAATAATGGACGGCGACGCCCCAGCCGTGGGAGGCGAGGTCCAGCGCCATGGCCCGGCCGATGCGTTTGCCGGCCCCCGTGATCAACACGGCTTTCTTCTTGATCTTTACCATGGCGCCACTCTAACCCGCCCCGCTTGGCTGGCAAGCGGCTTCACGCGCCGACGGCCTGGAGATGGCTGACCAGCCCCTGTCCGGCCCGCCACAGATGGAGGACCAGGGCCGGCGGCTCGTCGGAAACCGCCGGCGGCGCGTCGGGCGCCAGGTCGAGGGCGAACTGGAAGGCGGCGCTGGGCGCGGTGCTGACGGCGGTGCCGTGCCAGCGGGCCAGGGTGTGCCGGTGGACATGGCCGCACAGGATCCGCTCGATCGCGGGGTGGTCCTCCACCAGCCGGGCCAGCCGCTCCGTCCCGAAGCAGCGAAGCGCGTCCATGAAGCCGATCCCGACCTCATGGGGCGGATGGTGCATCAGCAGGATGGTCGGCCGCCCCGGCGCCTCGGCCAGCCGGTCGGCCAGCCAGTCGCTCCGCCGGTCGCACAGCAGCCCCGGCGTCTCGCCGGGCACCACCGTGTCCAGGGCGATCAGCCGCACCGGCAGGTGGTCGATGGCATAGTGGAAGAACGGTCCGGGGTCCGGCAGCCAGGGCTGGCCGGCGCACAGCGCGCGGAGCGCGTCCCGGTCGTCATGGTTGCCCGGGATGGCGCACCAGGGCAGCTCCAGCGGGGCCAGCAGACGGGCCAGCGCCTCGTACTCGGCCGGCCGGGGGCCGTTGGCCAGGTCGCCGGTGATCACGACCAGGTCCGGCCGGGGACGCAGGCGGTTGAGGTGCGCCACGGCGGCGGCCAGGGCAGCGCCGGTATCGATCCGGCCCGCGGCGAGCGCGCCTGGTTCGGTCACATGAAGATCCGTGATCTGGGCAATCAGCATCGCGGCCACTCTTCGTAGGGTTCGTCGTGTGGCATGCTACTTGAAGACGACCGGCCGGCAAAACTATCTCAAACGGGGTTTCGATCGGGCTGTCCGCCCGATCACGCGGGGAGGAAAACTGGATGCCGGTGCCGCACAGCCGATTCTGGCAGGATTTGACCACCAAGGAGTTCGCGGGGCTGGATGCCGAACGGACCATCGCCGTGCTTCCGGTCGGCGCGGTGGAGCAGCACGGGCCGCACCTGTCGGTCTGGGTGGACAGCGCGATCAATGCCGGGATCGTCGCCCGCGCCGTGCCGCTGATCCCGGAGCATCTGCCGGTGCTGATCCTGCCGATGCTCCCCATCGGCAAGTCCGACGAGCACGAAGCCTTTCCCGGGACCCTGTCGCTGTCGGCCGAAACCCTGATCCGCGTCTGGACCGAGGTGGGCGAGAGCGTCCACCGCGCGGGCATCCGCAAGCTGGTCCTGTACAACAGCCATGGCGGCCAGCCGCAGATCATGGACATCGTGGCGCGCGACCTGCGCGTCCGCCTCAAGATGTTCGTGGTGACCTGCAACTGGTTCAGCCCCGGCCTTCCGGACGGGCTGTTCCCGCCGTCGGAGGTCGTCCACGGCATCCACGGCGGCGGCATCGAGACATCGATGATGCTCCACCTGCGCCCCGATCTGGTCCGGCCGGCGGAACGGCGGAAATTCGACTCCCTGAGCATCGAGATGGAGCAGGAATTCAAGTACCTGACCCCGGAGGGGAAGGTCGGGTTCGGCTGGCAGACCCAGGATCTCAACCTGTTCGGCGCCTGCGGCGACGCGACGGACGCCGATGCCGGCCGGGGCGCCAAGCTGGTGGACCACGCCGCCCGTTGCCTCGTCGAACTGCTGGGGGAGGTGGACCGCTTCCCGCTCGACGCGTTGCGCGACCGGGTGTGAGCGCCGGTGCGGCGGCTGCTTGCCTGAATTTTACACAAGTGCCGCTCGCGTGGCGCTTTTCCAGGCAACGAAGATGCCGCACCGGGCGGAGCTTCAACACTTCCATGTTGGTATGGATTTTGCTCAAAGCTCAACCTGTCAAATGGCGGTTTCGATCGGGCGCCGACGGCTGGCCGGATCATCCGTCCACAGTTCACTCAAGGGGGGCGGGGTCATGGTCCCCTCCGCATTGGACCTCGCCCCCCTCTTTTCCCGATCCCGGGCGCCGCCGTGCCGGCGCCATCGGCAACGCCCGCCGCTGGGGGACGAGCCGTTCGCGGCGCTGATTATGCTCTCCGCTTTGGATATCGTGTTATTCATGCTGCCGAGGGCGCTCCGGCGCTCCAGGCCGAGGCGCTGGCTCAAGAGCACCGCCAGACGGGAAAACCGACAAGCGGGACCATCCGAGAGAACCGTATCCGTAGCCGAGAGACCGGTCGCAGATCATGCCGATTCCTTTCCAGAAGTCCTTCGCCGGCGCCTCCCTGGGCGCGAAGTTCTGGCTGAAGAAAGCCACCGTTCCCCTGTCCCTGCTCGCGGACCCGCCGCCCGAGGTGGCGGCCCGAGCGGGCGGCGACGACCTTGTCGCGGTCGATCTGCGGATCGAGCACGGCAAGGTCGCGGCGGTCCTGCCCGGCGGAACGGCGCCCTGCTGCGGCCCGGGCGTCAACCTGGAGAACGGTATCGTCTGGCCGTGCCCGGTGGATCTCCACACCCATCTGGACAAGGGGCATATCTGGCCGCGCCGGGAGAACCCGGACGGCACCTTCGCGGGGGCGCTCGCCGCCGTCGAGAGCGACCGGGAGGCCAAGTGGAACGCCCGGGACGTGGCCGCCCGGATGGAGTTCGGTCTGAAATGCAGCTACGCCCACGGCACCGCCGCGGTCCGCACACACTTGGATTCGCTGGGCAAGCAGGCCGAAATCTCCTGGCCGGTATTCGCCGAGGCGCGCGAGCGCTGGGCCGGCCGCATCACCCTCCAGGCGGTCTCGCTGATCATGGTGGAAACCTACCTGACCGACGAGGCCGTCCGGATCGCCGACCTGGTGCAGCGCCACGGCGGCGTGCTGGGCTGCGTCAGCTACATGATCCCCGACCTGGACGCGGCGCTCGACCGGCTGTTCGCGCTGGCGGCTGAACGCGGGCTCGACGTGGATTTCCACGTGGACGAGACCGGCGACCCCGCCGCCGAAAGCCTGCATCACATCGCCCGGGCCGTGCTGCGCACCGGCTTCAAGGGCAGGGTGCTGTGCGGCCACTGCTGCAGCCTCGCCACCCAGGAGCCGGACCGGGCGCTCGCCACCCTGGACCTAGTGGCCGAAGCGGGGCTCTGCGTGGTGACGCTGCCGATGTGCAACCTCTATCTCCAGGACCGGACGCCGGGCCGGACCCCGCGCTGGCGTGGCGTCACCCTGTTGCACGAGATGCGGGCGCGCGGCATCCCGGTGGCGGTCGCCTCCGACAATTGCCGCGACCCGTTCTACGGCTATGGCGACCACGACATGGTGGAGGTCTACCGCGAGGCGACCCGCATCCTGCACCTGGACCGACCGTTCGGCGACTGGCCCCTGACCACGGCGCCGGTTCCGGCCCATGTGATGCGGCTGCCCGACGCCGGCCTGATCGGGGCCGGCCGGACCGCCGACCTGGTGGCGTTCCGGGCGCGCACCTACAGCGAGTTGCTGTCGCGGCCGCAGTCCGACCGCACCGTCCTGCGGGCCGGCGTTCCGCTGGAGGCGAAGGTGCCCGACTACCGGGAGCTGGACGAACTGTTCGCGTAAGCCGCCTGCCGCCGAGCCGCTTTGCCCGCATGCCTTGCATGCATGCCGCGCCGCTCGGCAGGCTCGACTTTGCGTGCCGACAAAGCCATGATCATTTTAGTAAAGGGGTGCGGATGGTTTCTTATGCACCTGTCGAAGCTCCTCCCTAGAGAGGCCGGGCCGGTCGCGGCCGGAACGATTCATGAAGCTGCTTGCTCGCCTGTTCATCCTTGTTGCCCTGCTGGGTCTCGGCGGCGGGGCCTGGTGGTACTTCACCGTCCACCAGGGCGCCGACATGCCGGCGGCCGCCCAGGCGCCGGCCGGCGGCGGTGGCGGCGGGCCGCCCGGCGGCATCCCGGTGGAGGCCGAGCAGGTCGAGGTCGGCGACGTGTCGCGCACGGTGACCTCGGTCGGGACGCTGCTCTCGGACGAGTCGGTGGTGATCCGGCCGGAGGTCGCGGGACGCATCACGGAAATCCGGTTCAACGAGGGGGAGCGGGTCAGCAAGGGCACCGTCCTGCTCAAGCTCGACGACGCCATCGCCCGGGCGACGCTGGAGCAGGCCATGGCCAGCCTCAACCTGAGCAGGACCGAGGCGGACCGGGCCGACGAACTGTTCCGCCAAGGGTCGGGCAGCGCCCGCGCCCGCGACCAGGCGCGCGCCAAGCTGCTGGCGGACGGGGCTTCGGTGTCGCTGGCGCGGGCCCAGTTGGCCAAGCTGGACCTGACGGCGCCGTTCGACGGAGTGCTCGGCCTGCGCCGGGTCAGCGTCGGCGACGTGGTCCAGTCCGGCAAGGACATCGTCAACCTGGAAGCCATCGACACGCTGAAGCTGGATTTCCGCGTGCCCGAGCTCTACCTGCCCTCGGTCCGGGTCGGCCAGAACCTGGCGGTTACGGTCGATGCCGTGCCGGGACGGGCTTTCGCCGGTACCGTCTATGCGATCGACCCGCTGGTCGATGTCAACGGTCGGAGCATCAATGTCCGCGCCCGGGTGCCCAACGGCGACGACGCGCTGCGCCCCGGCCTGTTCGCCCGAGTCACCCTGGCCCTGACGACCCGCAAGGACTCGATCCTCGTGCCGGAGCAGGCCCTGGTCGCGGTCGGGACCGACCAGTTCGTCTTCAAGGTGGCGGAGGGGAAGGTGCAGCGGGTCAAGGTCCGCACCGGGGAGCGCCGCGCCGCCAAGGTCGAGATCCTGGACGGGCTCCTGCCGGGCGACACGGTGGTCACCGCCGGCCATCTGAAGATCCGCGACGGCGCGCCGGTCACCGTGGTTCCCCCGGTCGGGAGCTGACGCCATGCAACTATCCGAATTGAGCGTCCGCCGCCCGGTGCTCGCCACGGTCATGAGCCTGACCGTGCTGCTGATCGGCATCGTCGCCTACCAGCGGCTGGCGGTGCGCGAATATCCCAAGATCGACGAGCCGGTGGTCACCGTCACCACCAAGTACCAGGGCGCCAGCGCGGAGATCGTCGAGAGCCAGGTCACCCAGCCGCTGGAGGAGAGCCTGTCCGGCATCGAGGGCATCGACGTGATGTCCTCCATCAGCCGGTCGGAGACCAGCCAGATCACCGTGCGCTTCCGGATCACCCGCGACCCCGACGTGGCGGCCAACGACGTGCGCGACCGGGTCGGCCGGGTGCGCGGCTCGCTGCCGGACGAGATCGACGAGCCGGTGATCGCCAAGGTCGAGGCGGACGCCCAGCCGATCATCTACCTCGCCTTCTCCAGCGACCGGAACACGCCGCTGGAGGTGACCGACTATGCCGACCGGTTCGTCAAGGACCGGCTTCAGAACCTGCCGGGCGTCGCCGACGTCCGGATCTTCGGCGAGCGCAAGTACGCCATGCGGATCTGGCTCGACCCGACCCGCATGGCCGCCTACAAGGTCACGCCCCAGGACGTCGAGACGGCGCTGCGGCGGCAGAACATCGAGATCCCGGCGGGCCGGGTGGAGAGCGCCCAGCGCGAGTTCACCGTCGTGTCCGAGACCGACATGCGGACTCCGGCCGAGTTCGAGAACGTCATCCTGCGGGACGAAGCGGGCTATCTGGTCCGCTTGCGCGACGTCGGCCGGGCGGAGCTCGGCGCCCGGGACGAGCGGGTCAACGCCCGATTCAACGGGCGCAACGCCGTCGCCATGGGCGTCGTCAAGCAGTCCACCGCCAACCCGCTGGAAGTCTCCGGGGCGGTGCAGCGGACGCTGCCGGTGATCCGGGCCGGCCTGCCCGAGGGGATGAGCGTCGATATCGGCTACGACAGCTCCGTCTTCATCGCCGAATCGATCGACGCCGTGTTCCACACGATCCTGGAAGCGATCGTGCTTGTCGTGCTGGTGATCTTCTTCTTCCTGCGCTCGCTGCGCGCCACCCTGATCCCGCTGGTCACGATCCCGGTGTCCCTGATCGGCGCCTTCGCGATCATGTACGTGTTCGATTTCAGCATCAACACGCTGACCCTGCTGGCCATGGTGCTGGCGATCGGGCTGGTGGTGGACGACGCCATCGTTATGCTGGAGAACATCTACCGGCACGTGGAAGAAGGCATGCCGCCGTTCCGCGCGGCGATCCAGGGATCAAAGGAGATCGGTTTCGCCGTCGTCGCGATGACCATCACGCTGGCGGCGGTGTACGCGCCGATCGGCTTCCAGACCGGGCGTACGGGGCGGCTTTTCACCGAGTTCGCGCTGACCCTGGCGGGTGCCGTGCTGGTCTCGGGCTTCGTGGCGCTGACCCTGTCGCCGATGATGTGCTCCAAGCTGCTGAAGCACCAGACGCGCCACGGCTTCTTCTACAACGCGATCGAGGCGCTGCTGAACGGCCTGACCAACGGCTACCGCTGGCTTCTCCGCGTCTCGCTGAAAGCCCGGCCGCTGATCCTGCTGGTCGGGATCGGCGTCGCCGCGGCGAGCTACGTCCTGTTCGGCCAGATCAAGTCGGAACTGGCCCCGACCGAGGACCGCGGCACGATCGTCGGGATCATCATCGCCCCCGAAGGATCGACCATCGACTACACCGACCGCTATGCCCGGGCGATCGAGGGTTTCATCAAGCAGGTCCCGGTGGTCGAGAAGTTCTTCATGGTCGTGGGCTTCCCGGTGGTCAACCAAGGGATCACCTTCGTCCGGCTGACCGACTGGGATGACCGCGAGGTCAAGCAGCAGCAGGTCGTCCAGCAGCTCGCGCCGAAATTCTTCGGCGTGCCCGGCACCCTGGCGTTCCCGGCCAACCCGCCGTCGCTGGGGCAGAGCCCGACCGAGAAGCCGATCCAGTTCGTCATCCAGACATCGCTCCCCTATGCCGAGCTCCAGGGCATGGTGGACAGGATGCTGGCGGAGGCCCGGGCCAATCCCGGCCTGGTCAACGTCGACACCGACCTGAAGCTGAACAAGCCGGAGCTGAAGGTTTCGCTCGACCGCGACAAGGCGGCCGACCTGGGGCTGGAGATCGACACCATCGGCCGCACGCTGGAAACCCTGCTGGGCGGCCGGCAGGTCACCCGGTTCAAGCAGAACGGCAAGCAGTACGACGTGGTGGTCCAGGTCGCCGACATCGACCGCACCAACCCGGACGACATCGCCCGGATCTATGTGCGCGGCAAGCAGGGCGAGATGGTCAGCCTCGCCAACCTGCTCAAGGTCGAGGAGCGGGTCTCGCCCAAGGAGCTGAACCATTTCAACAAGCTTCGCTCGGCCACGATCACCGCGACCCTGGGGCCGAACTATACCCTGGGGGAGGGGCTGGCCTTCCTGACCGCGGCCGCCGAGCGGTCGCTGCCGGCGGCGGCCCAGGTCGACTATGCCGGGCAGAGCCGGGAGTTCCGCGAGTCGAGCAGCAGCCTCTACGTCACCTTCGTGCTGGCGCTGGCCTTCATTTATCTGGTGCTGGCGGCCCAGTTCGAGAGTTTCGTCGATCCCTTCGTGATCATGCTGACCGTTCCGCTGTCGATGACCGGCGCCCTGCTGGCGCTGAAGCTGACCGGGGCCACCATGAACGTCTACAGCCAGATCGGGCTGGTGACCCTGGTCGGCCTGATCACCAAGCACGGTATCCTGATCGTCGAGTTCGCCAATCAGCTCCAGCGCCAGGGGGTGGACGTGCGCGACGCCGTCGTCCGCTCCGCCGTGCTGCGCCTGCGGCCGATCCTGATGACGACGGGCGCCATGGTTCTGGGCGCCGTGCCGCTGGCCCTGGCGACCGGCGCGGGGGCGGAAAGCCGGCAGGCGATCGGCGCGGTGATCGTTGGCGGCATGCTGCTGGGAACCCTGCTGACGCTGTTCGTCGTACCGACGGTCTATACCTACATCGCGCGCAAGAAGCCGTTCGAGGATGCGGCGCCGGCCGGCGCCCAGCCCCACCCGGCGGAGTAGCCGCCGTCAGGCCGATCCCCGGGTCAGCAGGTCGGCCATGACGGTCAGAAGTTCCGCGGGGCGCACCGGCTTGCCGATGAAGGCGTCCATGCCGGCGGAGTGGCAGGCCTCCCGGTTGTCGCCGTCGGTATGGGCCGTGACGGCCACGATGGGAATCCGGCCGGTATCCCCCGGCATGGCCCGGATCAGGCGCGTCGCCTGGATTCCGTCCATACGCGGCATCATCACGTCCATCAGGACCAGCTGGATGCCGCCGTCCTTCATCGCCTCGACCGCCGCCTCGCCGTCCGGGACGATGCGGGTCTGGTAACCGGCTTTCCGGCAGATCAGGTCCACCAACTTTTGATTGATGACATTGTCCTCGGCGATCAGGATCTGCATTGGGACACCGCTTGAACCGAGTGGACCGAAACTCGAATTTACTGGCCCTTTATGAAAATTTTCAATGCGAATGTGTCGAACTTCCCGGCATCGTCCTTGGGCGACGGGGTCAGAAGCTCGCGAGGGTCCTCTCGACTTTCCGCAGGAACCGGGCGCGGCTCTCCGGGGTGGATTTGTCCATGGACGGGTGGGCGATGTGGACGGTCCGGCAGCCGCGCGCCAGCAACGGCTTCAGCCCGCGCATGAACACCGCCTTGCCCGGCTCGCGCATCCAGAACTTCATGAACCACCAGGGCGCTCCGTGGGTGGTCACCACCGCAAGCTTCCGGATGTTGGTCAGGCCGGGCCGGATCCGCCCGCCGTCCGCCGGCAGGTGGAAGGCCACGCCCGGAAGCCAGACGCGGTCCAGGTAACCCTTCAGGATCGCCGGCACGCCGTACCACCAGGTCGGAAAGACGAAGACCAGCGCCTCGGCCCAGCGCAGGGCGTCCACATACTCCTGGACCGGCCCCTCGTTCTCGCCCTGGGCGTAGTGGGCTCCATGTTCGGCGGCGCTCAGCCGGGGCTCGAACCCTCGGGCATAGAGGTCGAAGTCGCGAACCTCGTGGCCGGCCCTGGCCAGGGCATCGACCACGGTGCGGTGGATCGCGGCATTGAAGCTGCCGTCGGCGGGGTGGGCATAGATGACTTTTACTTTCATGCCGTTCTGACTAGCGGAACGAGCAGGCGGGTTCCAGCGGCATGGAAGGCCAGCGTGATCGTCCGGCAGTCGACCAGCCGGGTCTCGGCCGGCTCCGCCCCGGTGCCGGGATTGACCGGAAACGCGGGAAAGCAAGCGCCGGCCAGGCTGAGGCGAAGCCGGCTGCCGGCCGGCACCGTGGCGCACAGCGCGCGCATCGGGATCCGCAGCGGCCGGGTGGCCGCACCTTCCTCGGCCCGGACATGGCCCTGCGTCAGATTGAATGCCCGCCCGTCGGGCTCCACCTTGGACAATACGGCGGATACGTCGAAGCTGGGTGCGTCGGCCTCCACCGTCAGTTCGAGGGTGACCGCCCCGGCCAGCAGCACCGCCGACGACAGCGGGTCCGTGGTATAGCAGGCGACGTCGGCGCGCTGGTCGATCTCCCAACGGTCGCGCATGCCGCCGAGGCTGGAGGCGTGGCCGCCGAAGGTCGGCACGGGCCGCCATGGATCATGCACGATCCGGTCGGTCCCGGAAGCGCCGGGCCGCTCGGCCAGCACGCCGTCCTCCGTCGTGGCCGCCGCCAAGCCCGAGCTGGAGATATGGAGCGAAGCTGGTTCCGGGTCCGGAACGGCGTCGAAGCTCCGCCAGCACCCGGCGCACAGGTCGAACAGCTCGACCGCCGGGGCGTCGGGCACCGCCGCGCCCTTGAGGAAGCGGTCGAACCAGGCGAGCTGCTCGCGGTCGATGGAGCGTGCCGCCTCCGGCCCGAAATCGACCGTGCCGGCCCGGCGCCCCCAGGGCAGATGGGGCCAGGGACCGACGATCAGGCGTTGCGGCGCCACCGTCCGGGCGCCGATTTCCCGGAAAGCCGCCAGCGTGCCGGTCAGCATCTGGTCGAACCAGCCGCCGATATGGAGCATCGGCACGTCCACATCCCTGCCGGCCAGTGCGGCGCGCGGCGAGATCGCGTCCCAGTAGCCGCCGGGCAGCGGATTGCCCAGCCAGTCGTCGTAGTGGGTGTAGCGGGCATAGCCCCGCAGCACCCGCGGATGGGTCGGCAATTCCTCGTCCAGCGGCAGCGCGCGGGAGGCGGCGTAGAGCGCCTGGTGGGCGATGAAGTCCTGGCGCCGCCGCGCGGCCTCGGCCGCCATCTGGATCCCCCAGCCCAGGTTGTCGGCCAGCCGGAAAGCTCCCCCCTCGTAGGCCCAGTCGCCATGCATGTCCCAGCCGACCATGGCCGGGCACAGCGCCTTCAGCGCCGGGGAGCCGCCGGCCAGCGCCAGCAACTGCGTGTTGCCCTGGTAGGAGAAGCCGTACATGCCGACCGCCCCGGTCGAACCCGGCAATCCAGCGGCCCAGGCGACCGCGTCGGCGCCGTCCTCCGCCTCGTGCTCGAACAGCCGGAAGTCGCCGGCAGACGTGCCGCAGCCCCGGACGTCCTGGATCACCACGATGTAGCCGTGCGCCGCGTACCAGGCGGGATGCGCGTAGACGACCGTCGAGGCGATCGCCCTTCCATAGGGCTGGCGCATCAGAAGCACCGGGAAGGGACCGGCGGCGTCAGGCTCGTGGATGTCGGCATCCAGCCGGACCCCGTCGCGCGTGGTCATGGAGACGGTACGGGGGGGCCGCACCGGCAGCGGAGGCGTCGTGCGGTCCTGGGCGGCCCGAGCCGAGGTCATGGCGACCGTGGCTCCGGCGGGGTGGTCCTGTCGTCGGCGACGGTCTTGACCATGGGGTTCATGTCGCTCGGTCCTTCAGGCCGTTCAGCAGGTGATCGGAGGTCGTCACGAAGCCGAAGCATTGCTTGACATTGTACAGCGTCGCTTCGAGGCAATAGCTCGGCGACGTGGTGGCGCAGCAGTCGTTGACCAGGATGCAGTCGTAACCCAGGAAACTGGCGTCCTGCAGGGTGCACATCACGCACTGGTCCAGGTTGACGCCGGCGAACAGCAGCGTCCGGACGCCGAGATTCCGCAGGATGCTGTCCAGCTCGGTATCCCAGAAGCCGCTCATCCGGTATTTGGCCACATGGATGTCGGTCGGCGCCGCATCCAGCCCGTCGACGATCGCCGTCCCCCAGCCGTCGCGTTCCAGCACTCCGGCCCCGGCGGCGGGGCTCGGGGGGCCGGGCAGGGGATCGCCCGGTCCCGATCCCTCGCCGGCCGGGTCGCAGGCATGGAGCAGCGACGGGCTGAGATTCAGCCGGTCCGGCCGGTTGCCCCAGTTCACCCACAGCACCGGCACTCCCTTCGAGCGCAGCCTGGGCAGCAGCGCCGCCAGCGGCGCGATCGGCGTGCGTGCGGGCGTCACATCGACGCCGACCCGGGCAAGCCAGCCCCGGGGCGAGCAGAAGTCGTTCTGCATGTCGATCACGACGATGGCGGTCCGCACCAGGTCGATCACCAGGTTCTGCGGCTCGGCCCTGGCGGCGAGCGGGTAAGGCGTCGCCGGCGGCCGCACCATGTCCACGGTTTCCCTGGATACCCTCCACCGGTTGGCCGGTGCGGAGCCGAGCGGGGTCATGGTCAAGTTATCCCTCCCAGGGTCGGGGGTCGCCGTGGTAGCCACGAGTCGCATATGCCGTGCCAAACGGGACGGGAGCGGACGTACCGCGGCATGGCCGTGGCCGGCGCGCCGGAGGGCGCTCTCCTGCACAGGATTTGTGCGGGGTTCTGCCCGCCTTATGGGCTTGATGCGCGGGGGAAGCGGGCTATCGTATGGGAAAGTGTCACAGGCGGAAGATGGATCGGGACAAATGGGATCTGCCGAACGGGAACATCTCGCGAGGGAAAAGCTCGGAGCCTTCTGCCGCCATGTCGATCTGGACGTCGCGGGAGCTGCCGACGGTCCCCTGTCCGGGCTGACTTTCGCGGCCAAGGATCTCTACGACGTCGCCGGCCACGCGACCTGCGCCGGAAATCCCACCTGGCTCGCCTCCCATCCCGTGCCGTCGAGCACCGCGCCGGCGGTGCAGGCGGTGCTCGACGCCGGCGCACGGCTGGTGGGCAAGACCGTTACCGACGAGCTGGCCTTCAGCATCAACGGCGAGAACGCCCATTACGGCACGCCGCTGAATCCCAGGGCGCCCCAACGGATCCCCGGCGGCTCGTCCAGCGGGTCGGCTTCCGCCGTGGCGGGCGGCGCCGTTCCGCTGGCGCTCGGCACCGATACGGGAGGCTCCGTCCGGGTTCCGGCCTCCTTCTGCGGCATCTACGGCTTCCGCCCGACCCACGGCCGCATTCCGATCGACGGCGTGACGCCGCTGGCGCCCAGCTTCGACACGGTCGGCTGGTTCGCGCCCGACGCCGGCCTGCTGGAACAGCTGGGGCAGGTGCTGCTGGGCCTGCGGGAAGAAGGCGGCCGGCCGCGCAACATCCTGCTGGTCGAGGACGCCTTCGCGCTCACCGACGGCCCGGTGCGGCAGGCGCTGGGACCCGCGATCGACGCGGTGACCGCGGCGCTGGGATCGCCGCGCGACGTCACCCTCAGCCGCAAGGGTTTGGCCGACGGCTGGCTGGACGCCTTCAGGACACTCCAGATGCACGAGGTCTGGAGCACCCACGGCGCCTGGATCACCGGGCACAGGCCGCATTTCGGGCCGGGAGTGGCGGAGCGGTTCAAGGCCGCGTCCACCGTCACCGGGGAGGCGGCGGCGAAGGCCGACAATTTCCGGCGCCGCGTGACCGAGCAGATGGACAGCCTGCTCGGCACCGGCGACCTGCTGCTGATGCCGACCTCGCCCACCGTGGCGCCGCTGAGGGACACCCCGCAGGCCGATCTGGACCAGTTCCGCGCCCGCGTCCTCAGCATGACCTGCATCGCCGGATTGGCGCGCCTTCCGCAGGTCAGCATTCCGGCGGCCGAAGTCGACGGCTGCCCGGTCGGCCTCTCCCTGGTCGCCCGCCGGGGCGAGGACGCCATGCTGCTGGCCTCGGCGAAGCGGGCCGCGGCGGCGCTGTAGGATTCGATCCCGGGACGGGCGTCGGGGCGAGATGCCGCATTGCCGATCGGACCCGACGGCTGTCTTGTGCCGTCCTCATTCCACCGCATGCGGACGGTCGCCTTCCGATGGGCCAGCAGCACGACCTTCTGTTCCGCGCCTTGCTGGACGATCCGGTCCGGGCCGGCATCCTGATCCGCGATTACCTGCCGGCCGATATCGCGGCCCGCCTGGGCGACGAGCCGCCGGTGCCGCTGGACGGCAGCTTCGTCGACCGGACGCTGACGCCGAGCTGGGTCGACCGGCTGTTCTCGGTCCGCCTGCGCGACGGCGGCACCCTGCTGATCTATGTGCTGCTGGAGCACAAGAGCCACCCCGATCCCCGGACGCCGCTCCAGGTGCTGGGCTACCTGGTCGACATCTGGGAGAGCTTCGTCGGCGACGACGCTTCCAGGATGCGCCGGCTGCCCCCGGTCATCCCGCTGGTGTTCTATCACGGGCGCAGCGCCTGGACGGTGCCGACCTCCGTCATCGACGTCATCGGTGCCGACGAGGGCCTGCGGGACCTGCTGCGCGACTTCCGCTACCTCGTCTGCAACATCGTGCCCATCCCCGACGACCAGCTGTCCTCCGATCCGGAAGTCCGGGCGGCGCTGCTGCCGCTGAAATACGTCTACCGCCAGCCCGACCCGGAGATGCTGCTGGAGGCGGTGCTGTCCGGCCTGCGCGAGGGCTCGCCCCTGGCGGAGAAAGTGCTGTACTATATGCTGGAGATGTACCCGCGGATCTCCGTCGACATGATGAGGATGGTGAACGGCAGGGTCAGGCCGAACCGGGAGCAGGACATGGTATCGCTCGCTGCGCAGCAGTGGCTGAACGAGGGTCATGCCAGGGGTGTGATCGAGGGCAAGGCCGAAGGCCGGGCGGAAGGCAAGGCGGAGGGCAGGGCGGAAGGAAAGCTGGAGAGCATCCGGCTGGCCCTGGAGACTCGGTTCGGCTTGGTGCCGCCCGAGGTTGAGGCCCGCCTGCTCCAGGCCTCGCCCGATCGGCTCGACACGCTTCTGAGGCGTTCGCTGACCGCGGCGTCGCCCGACGACGTTTTCGCGGACGAGGAACGGCGTCAGGACTCGTAGGTCACCAGCGCCTGGGCCGGCACGTCGAGCTTGGCGGCGCCGTTCAGAAAGCCGAGTTCGATGATGAATTGCGCGGCGGCCACTTCGGCGCCCATCCGGCGCAGCAGGCTGACCGCGGCCGCCATGGTCCCGCCGGTCGCCAGCAGGTCGTCGAGGACGACCACGCGGGAGCCGGGCTTGATGGAGTCGGCCTGGATCTCGATGGTGTCGGTCCCGTATTCCAGGTCGTAGCTGTGGGTGATGATGTCGCCCGGCAGCTTGCCGCGCTTCCGGATCATCACGAACCCCAGCCCGAGCGAGAGGGCCAGCGGGGCGGCGACCAGGAATCCCCGGGATTCGATGCCGACCAGCAAGTCGGGCTTGTGCGGCCTCACCGCGTCGGAAAGCTGGCGGACGGTTTCCTGCCAGGCATCGGCGTGGGCGAGCAGGGTCGAAATATCGTAGAACAGGATGCCCGGCTTGGGAAAATCCGGGATGCTTCGGATATGGTCCTTGATGTTCATCGCTGTCCTGCGCGTTCCCGTGACTTGCCTTGGGCCTGACGCCGTCGAAGGCTGAAGAGCCGGCATCCTAGTCGCCCCGCGCCCCACTTGCAAACGGGAGACCCTTCTTGACGGATCATCGGGCCGGGCTGGCGTGGGCCGGGGATGGTGAGGGTGCGGGCGGCGTGCTTGCCGCGACCGGACCCTGGGTGATCGCGACCGCCGGCGGCCTTGCCCGGGATATCGCTGCGGTGCGTCCGCGGCCGGGCGCGCGCCTCGGCCTGGATCTCTCCGGCCTTGCCGCCGTGGATACCGTGGGGGCGCTCCTGTTGCTGCGGCTGGTGGACCGCCTGGAGGGCGACGGGATCGAGGTCGGGGTTACCGGCGCCCGGCCCGAGCATGCCGCCCTGATCGAGGCCGTCCACCGGGCCGACCGGAGCTGCGAGCCGTCGCGGCTGACGCGGGCCCACCCGATCGTGGCGATGGTCGAGCGGACCGGCCGCGCCACGGTGCAGGCGGCGCGGGAACTGGCGAGCCTGCTGAGCTTCCTCGGCATGATGGTGGCGGCGCTGGGCCGGACCGCGATCGACCCGCGCCGGCTGCGGATCACCGCGCTCGTCCACCACATGGAGCAGACCGGGCTGAACGCCCTGCCGATCGTCGGGCTGCTGTCGTTCCTGATCGGAGTCGTGCTGGCCTACCAGGGGGCGGACCAGCTCCGCCAGTTCGGCGCCGAGCTGTTCGTGGTCAACCTGCTGGGCATTTCGATCCTGCGCGAGATCGGCATCCTGATGACCTCGATCATCATCGCCGGCCGTTCCGGGTCGGCCTTCACCGCCCAGATCGGCACGATGAAGGTCAACCTGGAAGTCGACGCCCTGCGCACGCTGGGGCTCGACCCGATGGAGCTGCTGGTCCTGCCGCGCGCCCTGGCGCTGATGGTCACCCTTCCGCTGCTCGCCTTCTACGCCGACGTCGTCGGTCTCGTGGGGGGCGCGGTTATGTGCTATTTCGTGTTGGATATCAGTTTCGGACAGTTCGTACAGCAGCTCCACGGCGCGATCACCGTGTCCACCCTGATGGTGGGCCTGTCCAAGGCGCCGGTGTTCGCCTTCGTGATCGCGCTGGTCGGCTGCTACGAAGGGCTGAAGGTGAGCGGCAGCGCCGAGAGCGTCGGCCGTCTGACGACCCGGTCGGTGGTGGTGGGAATCTTCCTGGTGATCGTGCTCGATGCGCTCTTTTCAATCCTCTTCTCCTATATCGGCGTCTGAGCCGGTGATCCCGGCGTCCGAGCCGGTGATCCCGGCGTCCGAGCCGGTGATCCCGGCGTCCGAGCCGGTGATCAGGGTGCGCGGCCTCGTCACCCGGTTCGGCAACCAGACCGTCCATGACGGCCTGGACCTCGACGTGCGCCGGGGGGAGGTGCTGGGCGTGGTCGGCGGGTCCGGGACCGGCAAGTCGGTGCTGCTGAAGACGATCATCGGGCTGAACCGCCCGGCCGCCGGCCGGATCGAGGTGCTGGGCGACGACACCGCGGAACTGGACGACGCCGGCCGAATCCGGCTCCAGGCGCGCTGGGGCGTGCTTTTCCAGGACGGCGCGCTGTTCAGCTCCATGACCGTCGCCCAGAACATCATGGTGCCGCTGAAGGAGCATACCGGCCTCGACCCGCTCACCATCGCGGAGGTCGCCCGCATCAAGATCGCCATGACCGGCCTGCCGCCGTCGGCCGGGGCCAAGTACCCGTCGGAACTGTCGGGCGGCATGCGGAAGCGCGCCGGCCTGGCGCGGGCGCTGGCGCTCGACCCCGAGATCCTGTTCCTGGACGAGCCGACCGCCGGCCTCGACCCGATCGGCGCCGCCGCGTTCGACGAACTGATCGGCAACCTCCAGCGCAGCCTCGGTCTGACCGTCTTCATGGTGACCCACGACCTGGACAGCCTGCGGGCCATCTGCGACCGTATCGCCGTCCTGATCGACCGGCGGATCGTCGTCGATACGCTGGATGCGCTGCGGCTCCTGGATCACCCCTGGATCCGCGACTACTTCAACGGTCCCCGGGGCCGTGCGGCGCTGGATGCCGGGGCGGGAACGCCCTCGAAAGAGGCCTGAAGCATGGAGACGCGGGCGAGCTATCTTCTGGTCGGGGTGTTCACGCTGTTCCTGATGGGCTGCCTGTTCGCCTTGACCGTCTGGCTGGCCAAGTCCGGCTTCGAGGAGGCGGGCTCGTCGCTCTACCAGATCCTGTTCACCGGCTCGGTCGCTGGATTGCAGGAGGGCAGTCCGGTCCGCTACCGCGGCATCGCGCTGGGCACCGTGCGGGACATCCGGCTGGACCCTAAGAACATCGGCCGGGTCCGCGTCACCATCGAGGTCGCGGCGAACACACCCATCAAGGAGGATGCGGTCGCCTACCTGGCTTTGGAAGGGCTGTCCGGCGCCGTCTACGTGGAGATATCCGGCGGCACCCAGGAGAGCCCGCTCCTGAAGGCGGAAGACGGCGATCTGCCGATCATCCAGAGCCGCCCGTCGTCGCTCGCGGCACTGGTCGAGACGACCCCCGAGCTGCTGAACCGGCTGGTCGGCCTGTCCGGGCAACTCACCGGCTTCCTGTCGGCGGAGAACCAGGCCGAGGTCTCCCGGATCCTGGTCAATGTCCGGACCATGACCGACCATCTGGCCAGGGCCGCCGCCGGGGCGGAGGGGACGGTGGCGGAGCTGGGCACTACCCTCGGCATGGTGAACGGCCTGGTCCTGGACCTGCGCGACCATGCCGGGCGCCTGACGGACGGCGCCGACGCGACGCTTGGCGAGGCGCGCGCCACGCTGGGGGGAGTCGGCAAGGATGCCAGTCGGGTGACGGCTGATGTCTCGCGGGTGGCCGGCGAGCTGCGGACGCTGGCGGCGTCTCTCAACCGGGCAACCCTGGAAGCCGAGGCGCTGGTCAAGGAGAACCGCGAGCCGATCGCCGACTTCACCGGCACCGGCCTGTACGAATTCACCCTGCTGATCGCCGAACTGCGGGGTCTGGTCAACAATCTGGGCCGGGTGACGACCCGGCTGGAGCGCGACCCCGGGGATTTCCTGTTCGGCGGAACCCGCCAGGGCGTGAGCGTGGAGTGAGCCCATGAGACAGTCCGGCCCCATTCCGCTCTTCGCGCGGCTCCTGCCTGCCTGCTGCATTGCCCTCGGGCTGCTCGCCGGCTGCTCGCTGCCGGGATTCGCGCCGCCGCCCAAGCTCTATACCCTGACGCCCAAGAACACCTTCAGCGAAGGGTTGCCGGTGGTCCGTTCCCAGATCCTGATCGAGCCGCCGGTCGCCGCGGCCGGGATCGACACGGGGCGGATCGCGCTGAGCCGTGCCCCCACCAGCCTCGACTATTACGCGGACGTCAGCTGGACCGACCGGGCGCCTGCCATGGTGCAGACCCTGATGGTCGAAAGCTTCGAGAATTCCGGCAAGGTGATCTCCGTCGGGCGCGACACCATCGGCCTGCGCTCCGACATCATCCTCAAGAGCGAGCTGCGCGAGTTCCAGGCCGAATACGACCCTGCGGTGGAAAACGCGCCTCCGCGCATCCATGTGCGCATCAATGCCAAGCTGGTCGCGATGCCGCGTCGGAGCATCGAGGCCAGCAAGACCTTCGAGTCGTTCGAACCCGCCCGCGGCTTGGGTTTCGAGGACATCATCGCCGCCTATGACGAGGCGCTGGGGAAGGTGCTGCGGCGCCTCGTCGAGTGGTCGCTGGCCGAGACGGCGAGGCTCGACCGCGAAAGCCCGCGCCGGAATTCCTGAGGAGCAATGTTCAGAACCATCCTGGCCCTCTTCGTGGCCGCCGTTTCCCTGCCGGCCCTCTCCGTCCCGGGCCATGCCCAGGAGCCCCGCTACCTCACGATCGGCACCGGGGCCGTCACCGGCCTCTACTATCCCGCCGGGGGCGCCGTCTGCCGGATGGTCAACCGGGCGCGCACCCAGCACGGCATCCGATGCGCGGTGGAAGCCACGGAGGGGTCGTTCTCCAATCTCGGCGCCTTGCGGACCGGCGAGCTGGACATGGCCGTGACCCAGTCGGACTGGCTGTTCCACGCCTACAAGGGCAGCGGGCGGTTCCGCGACCAGGGTCCCCACAAGGAGCTGCGCTCTGTCTTCGCGCTTCACGGCGAGCCCTTCACGGTCGTCGCGCGCGTCGGGGCCGGCATCGACGCCTTCGAGGACCTGAAAGGCAAGCGGGTCAATGTCGGCGAACCCGGGTCGGGCAACCGGGCGATGATGGACACGGTGATGAAGGCCTGGGGCTGGACGGCGCGCGATTTTAGCCTTGCCTCCGAACTGCCGGCGTCGGAGCAGGCTTTGGCCCTGTGCGACAACCGGGTGGATGCCGTGGCCTATGCGGGGGGGCATCCCAACGGGCTGATCCAGCAGGCCGCGTCCACCTGTTCGGTCAAGCTGATCGGCATCGACGGCCGGCCGGTCCGGAAGCTGCTCGATGACGGCCCCTATTATGCGCGTGTCGTCATTCCCGGCGGCATGTACGCCGGCAATCCGGACGATGTCGAGACCTTCGGCGTCAGGGCCGTCCTGGCCAGCTCCGCCGAAGCCGATGCCGGCGTGGTCTATGAAGTCGTCAAGACGGTGTTCGACGATTTCGAGGCCTTCAGGCGCCTGCACCCGGCGCTCCAGGCCCTGGAGAAAGCCTCCGTCGCGACGGAGGGGCTGGCGGTCCCGCTGCACGACGGGGCGGCGCGCTACTTCGAGGAGGCAGGCGTAAGATAGCAGGCAGCGGCTTCCCCTCTTCCCTTACCGGGACAGATGCTCCTCCAGGATCTCCCGCGCGAGGGCCAGCGCCTCGGTCCTTTCCATCCCGGCCGCCAGCCGCGGGTCGTAGAGGGTTCGCAGGAGCAGCCGGTCCATGGAGCCCAGTTCCTGGTAGCCGACCCCGTCGTCGAGCAGCGAGGTCGGGTCGTCCGGCGCCTCGCCGAAGAAGCCCATGCTCTGGAAGATCTCCTCGATCAGGCAGGCGCCGACCGCCTGGGGCGGCAGTGCTCCGGCGTTGATGTGGATCTTGGAACTGCGCATCTCGCCGCCGACTGCGGAGGGCAGGGCGATGCAGGTGAAGGGCTGGTCGCGCCTGCCGTCGGCCGGATCGACGAAGAACGGCCAGTAACCGACGCGGTTGGTCAGATAGACGTCGATGTCGCCGGCCCAGAGCGGGTTGTCATGGACGGCGATCCCCGCGCCGGTCAGCTCCGCCAGTTCGGTGGCGATCTCCTCGACCCGCGGCAGCCAGTCGCCGCCCGCGTCGCCGCGCACCGCGATGTCGATCGACCCGGTCCACTTGGTCAGGGGACGCCTGACGTTCGACTCGGTGGCGAGCGCTCCCCGGTCGAACAGCCCGACGGCCCGGGCCAGCCATTGCGGGCGCGCTCCCGCCGGATCGGGCGGAGCCGCCATGACCAGGGCCGGCAGGCCCGATGGCATTGCACGGGCCTCGCCCGCAGACGCCCCGCCCGGCGCCGCGACACCGTGGCCCCAGGCCGTCAGAAGAACGGCACAGCATGTCGCGAAGCAGCGCCCAACCATGTTCCCAACTCCGTCGGCGGCCCTGGCGGCAACGCTGAGGGTAACCGATTCTACGGCCGCACTGTTCCAGGCCGATGATGCGCTCGTCTGCGCCATGCGGGGATAGGTCGAAAAACCCGAATGCCCATTTAAAGTTTGTGGGCTAAGCTGATGATGTGATCGGGCGGGACGCCGGAAATGGCAAGTCGGCTTCCGGCGGTCGGGGCTGCAATGACCCGGCGGGAGGCCGGGCTTCGAAGACGGGATGTTTCGGCGATGACCGATTTCGGTTCGCTGTCGCGCGGCGAGTTGCAGGCGATGGCGGAAGCTGCGCGCGAAGTGATGAACTGCCAGCGCGTCCTGGCCAAGACCGGCGACAACATCGTCGGGGAGGTCCTGCGCGGCGCCGGCACCTTCTACGAATGGCGGCACTATCCCCCCGGTGACGTCTATGATGCCGAATTCCACGCCCAATACTATTACCATGCCCATCCGGAGGACGAACGGGTCTCCGGAGAGCACGGGCATTTCCATACCTTTCTGCGGCCGCTGGGAATGCCGTCCGGCATCGCCGCGGCTGCGGTTCCCGACTCGAGGGAGCAGGGCGGCGATAACGATGCGCTGTGCCACATCGTCGGCATTTCCATGGACCGCGCCGGCCTGCCGATCCGCCTGTTCACCACCAACCGGTGGGTCACCGGCGAAACCTGGTACTCGGCCCCCGACGTGGTGCGGATGCTGGAATGCTTCGTGATCGACCATGCCCGGCCGTCGTGGGCCGTGAACCGCTGGATCACCGCGTTGCTTCGCCTGTTCAGGCCCCAGATCGTGAAGTTGCTGGAAAGCCGTGACGCCGAGATCGCCCGCTGGAGGGAGAAACGGCCCGGGACCGACGTCTACGAGGACCGCGAGCTGGAGGTGGTGTCGGAGCATTGGGTCTCCATCGAGGACCAGATCGCCCGGATCGAACTGGCCCTCGCGAAGGCGCGCCGCCGCGAGAACGCCGAGGCGCGGCAGTCCGTTTGAGAACACTCCCGGCTCAGGACCGCCACCGTCGCAGATCCTGCGACCCGTCCGAAGGTTTCGATCTGTATTGAATGGCTTTCACTGTCCGTTAAGCATTTTTCCGGATCATGGTTTTGCTACGAAAAGGTGGAACCGGCTTCGCGCCGCCCTGTCCCGCGGCGCCTGAACGCGACTGGAAACATGACCGAACACCTGACCCAACGGGATGTCGAACGGCTGCTGGCGGATCCCTCGCCGCAGACCAGGGCCGAAATGGCCGCCAAGGTGGCGGCCAGCCTCGAAAGCGTGAGACTGACCGACGGCGAGCGCAAGCTGGCGGAAGGCATCGTCCGGGTGATGGCGCGCGACGCGGCCGAACGCGTGCGCCAGGCGCTCGCGGAGAACCTCAAGTCGTCGCAGAGCCTGCCTCGGGACGTGGCCCTGACGCTGGCGCGCGACGTGGAGGCGGTGGCTTTGCCGGTCCTCGGCGCCTCGTCCGTCCTGACCGACGACGACCTGATCGAGCTGGTCCGCACGGGCACGGTGGCCAAGCAGACCGCGATCGCCGGCCGGCCGGAGGTAAGCGCCGAGGTCGCCGACGTCCTGGTCGAATCGGCGCCCGAGCAGGCCGTCGCCCGTCTCGTCGCCAACCCGGGCGCCCGGATCCCGGAGGAGAGCCTGGGCCGGGTGCTGGACCGCTTCGGCGACAGCCCCGCCGTCCAGGAGCCGCTGGTCCACCGCGACCAGTTGCCGGTGACCGTCGCCGAACGGCTGGTCGCCCTGGTTTCCGACACGCTGCGCGACTACCTGGTCACCCATCACGAACTCCCCGCCGGAATAGCGAGCGACCTCGTCCTGCAGAGCCGGGAACGTGCGACGGTTTCGCTGTTCACCGACGGCAAGGACGATGCCGACGTGGAGCGGTTGGTCGAGCAGCTCCGCCTGAACGGGCGCCTGACGCCGTCCCTCATGCTTCGCGCGCTTTGCATGGGCGACGTGGCCTTCCTGGAGGCGAGCCTTTCCCTGCTCGGCAAGGTTCCGCTGACCAATGCCCGCCTGCTGATCCACGATGCCGGGCGGCTCGGCCTGAAATCGCTCTACGAGCGGGCGGGATTGCCGGCCCGCTTGCTGCCCGCCTTCAGGATCGCGGTCGATGTCTCGCACGAGACGCTTTTCGACGGCGAACCGGGTGACCTGGATCGCCACCGCCGCCGCATGATCGAGCGCATCCTGACCCAGTACGAGGATCTTGCGTCGGACGATCTCGATTATTTGCTCAACAAGTTGGGCGATCTGGTCGAACCGGCGGTCTAGAAACTTGGCGGCGTGCAGGCGCTGACGACCTCGCAGACCTCATCCCCGACCGTCCGGAATCGGTGAGGCAGCCTGCTGTTGAAGTAATAGGCGTCCCCGGGCCCGAGCACCCGACGCTGGTCGCCGATGGTGACCTCCAGCTTGCCGCGCAGTACGACGCCGCCCTCTTCGGAGGCGTGGCGCAGCATGCTTTGCCCGGTGTCGGCACCCGGTTCGTAACGCTCGTGGATGATCTGCAGCGCCCTCGAAGCCAGGTCGCGCCCGACCTGGGCATAGCGGATCGGGCCGTCGCTGATCACCACCAGTTCCTCGGCCCGGAAGAATACCTGCTCACGCGGGGCCTGTTCCATCGAGAAGAAGTCCGCCAGGCTCATCGGGATGCCGTCGAGCACCTTCTTCAGCGATCCGACCGACGGGCTCGACCGGTTCTGCTCGATCAGCGAGACCGACGCGTTGCTGACCCCGGCGCGCTTCGCCAGTTCCCGCTGGGACAGGCCGTGCATTTCGCGGATCGCCCGCAGCCTGGCGCCCACATCGAAGTCCATCGCCGCCGCTCCTGTTAAACCTGTTGAATATATTGAACAAGAGCATTGCCGACGCGCAAGGGCCCATATTGCCTCGACTTCGGGCCGGAAAGCGCTTGTCGATTTTCTTGAGCGTGGCTTACGCTGAACATCAGTACAGATGGACCGTTTTGTCCAGGCCATCGCAGTTCAGCCATTCTTCCCTGCCATTCTTCAAGGAGAACCCGTCATGGACGGCAGTACGACGCCCAGCCAGCCGAACAATCTCGAAGCTTTCTGGATGCCGTTCACCATGAACCGGCAATTCAAGAAGGCGCCGCGCATGCTCGTGTCGGCGGAGGGCATGTATTACACGTCCCAGGACGGCCGCCAGATCCTCGACGGCGCCGCCGGCCTTTGGTGCGTCAACGCGGGGCACCGTCGCCCGAAGATCGTCGAGGCGGTCCAGCGCCAGATCTCGGAACTGGACTACGCGCCGGCGTTCCAGATGGGGCATCCGCTGGCGTTCGAGCTGGCGTCGCGGCTGACCACGATCATGCCGGGCGACCTTGACCACGTCTTCTTCACCAATTCCGGCTCCGAATCGGTCGATACCGCGCTGAAGATCGCGCTGGCCTATCAACGGGCGCGGGGCGAGGGTACCCGTCAGCGGCTGATCGGGCGCGAGCGCGGCTACCATGGCGTGGGCTTCGGCGGGATCTCCGTCGGCGGCATCGTCTCCAACCGCAAGTTCTTCGGCAGCCTGCTGAACGGCGTCGACCACATGCCGCACACCCACGACAAGGCGCACCAGGCGTTCAGCCGCGGGCAGCCGGAATGGGGTGGCCATCTGGCCGACGAACTGGAGCGCATCGTCACCCTGCACGATGCGTCGAACATCGCCGCCGTCATCGTGGAGCCGGTCGCCGGCTCGACCGGCGTGCTGATCCCGCCGCAGGGCTATCTCCAGCGGCTGCGCGAGATCTGCGACAAGCACGGCATCCTGCTGATCTTCGACGAGGTGATCACCGGGTTCGGCCGCCTGGGGGCCGGTTTCGCCACCGAGTATTTCGGCGTCATGCCCGACATCGTCTGCACCGCGAAGGGCATTACCAACGGCACCATCCCCATGGGGGCCGTGTTCGTGCGCAAGCACATCTACGACGCCTTCATGACCGGTCCGGAAGGCGCCATCGAGCTGTTCCACGGCTATACCTATTCGGGTCATCCCGTCGCCTGCGCCGCAGGGCTCGCGACCCTGGACACTTACCAGGAGGACGGGCTGTTCCAGCGCGCGGCCGACCTGGCGCCCTATTGGGAGGAGGCGGTCCACAGCCTGAAGGGGGCTCGCCACGTCATCGACCTGCGCAACCTGGGCCTGATCGCCGGAATCGAGCTGGAGCCGCTGCCCGGCCAGCCGACCAAGCGGGCCTTTGAAGCCTTCCTGAAGTGCTACGAGCGCGGCGTGATGATCCGGACCACCGGCGACATCATCGCCATGTCCCCGCCGCTGATCATCGAGAAAGCCGAGATAGACCGGCTGTTCACCACCGTCCGCGAGGTGCTCGAAACCATCGAGTAGCACGCCTCCTCGGCGCTTACCGCTTCTCCTCAGGGCTTCTCCAGGTTCGTGCAGAGGTGCGGTTCGGACGCGCACAGCACGGGCCGGGAGTTGCCGAGGTCGCCGCGGGAACACACGGCCGAGGTGCGGGCGTATTCTTCGCGCGAATCGAGGCGGTCGTGGAGGCTGTCGCGGTCGCTCTGCATGTCGCGCGAGACCCGGTCCACGTGCTGGCGCACCGCCCGCGCCATCCGCTCGCCGATGCGGGTGACGTCGGCTTCCCGCCGGGCGACCTGCCCGCCGGTCTGCTTCGCCGCGAACTCGACGGCGCGCTGCATGATCGGGGCGAAACGCTGCAGCACGTCCTGGTCGATCCGGTAATGGACGATCTCGTGGCGCCAGACCGACTCGCGGGCGCACGCGTCGTCCGCCAGTTCGCGCCCGATATAGATCTTCGGCTCGGTCAGGGTCAGCGTCACCTCGATCGTGTCCATGGACACGCAGATCTCCCTGCCGTCGTTGACCCAGCGGTACCGGGCCGATTGACCGACCGCTATAGCGCCGGTGTAGAGCCCGGCCGGATGGGCGCCGGGTTTTCGGAACAGGCGCGTCAGTTCGCTGAAACTGAGATCCTCGCTGGCGAGCACGTCGGTCCCGGCGGTCCTGACCGTCACCGTCGGAGGAGGGGGCCGGGTGGAGCAGGATTGCGCCGCGGCTTGGACCGGCCCCACGGCACAGAACAAGGGCAGGGCGAGCATCAGGATCAGGATTCTGGGGGGCACGGATCGACGCTTGGCTGTTGGCACGGAATTCCGGAACGGGAAGACCATTCGTCCCTAAGATTACGACTTTTTTGCAATCGATCCGAGCACTGTCCGCGTGCCGGCCCTACTCCTTTCACAATAGGTCGCGCAGCCGGAACCAGGCCATGGCGAGCACCAGCAGCGGCATCCGGGCGGGGCCGCCGGGGAAACGCCGATGGGGCAGCCGGGCAAGCACGTCGAACCGCTCGGCGGTCCCGCCGACCGCTTCCGCGATCAGCTTCCCGGCCAGGCCGGTCAGCGCCACGCCATGGCCCGAGTAGCCCTGGGCGAAATAGGTGTTGGAGCCGATCCGCCCGAAATGGGGCGTGCGGTTCAGCGTGATCGCCACATGGCCGCCCCAGCAATGGTCGATCCCGGCGTCGGCCAGCTGAGGGAAGTAGCGCAGCATCGTGCGGCGCAGGATACGCTTCAGGTCCGGCCGGTCGAGCCCCGAATAGCTGACGCCGCCGCCGAACAGCAGCCGGTGGTCGGGCGAGCGCCGGTAATAGTTCAGCACGAAATTGACGTCGGCGACCGCGTGTCCGCAGGGGATCAGGGATGCCGCCCGTTCCTCGCCCAACGGCTCCGTCGCGATCATGTATGTCGCGACCGGCATGATCTTCGCCGCCAGCTCCGGCACCAGCCCGCCCAGATAGGCGTTGCCCGCCAGGATCAGGTAGTCCGCCCGGACCGTGCCTGCGGCGGTGTGGGCGGCCGGAGCGGCGCCGGTGTCGAGCCGTTCGACCCGGGAGCCCTCGAAGATCCGGACGCCTGCCTCGGCGGCCGCACGGCCCAGCCCGATCGCGTAGTTCAGCGGATGGAGCTGCCCGCTGCCGCCGTCGAACAGCCCGCCGACATAGGCATCGGAGGCGACCATGGAGCGGATCTCGTCCCGGTCCAGCAGGCGCGCTTCATGGTAGCCGTAATCGTCGCTCCACTCCGACCCCAGCTCGCGCAGCCCGGCGAGCTGCCGCTGCTTCAGCGCCGCCAGGACATAGCCCCAGCGCAGGTCGCACTGGATGCCGTGGCGCTCCACCCGGTCCGTCAGGATCCGCTTCGACTCCTCGCCCAGGTCCCACAGCAGGCGCGCGTCGTCCTTGCCGACCCATCCGGCCATGGTCCCCATGGAGGGATTGTATGCCGTGACGATCTGGCCGCCGTTCCGTCCCGAGGCGCCCCAGCCGATCCGCTCCGCTTCCAGGAGCACGACGTCATAGCCGCGCTCCGCGAGGTGCAGGGCTGCGGAAAGCCCGGTATAGCCTCCGCCCACGACGCAGACGTCGCACCGCAGGTCGCCCGCCAGCGGCGGATGATCGGGTTGGGGCAGGGCGGTCTCGGCATACCAGGAACGGGGATGGCCGCGGCCGGCCATCAGGCCCGCCCTTCTCGGGAGGGCCACCGGCTGTCGCACCAGGGTGTCCAGCGGCGCCACCGGTCCAGGGTCTGCCTGGGCGAGAACATGGCGGCATGCAGCCCGGCGATGGTCAAGGTCATGAATACTCCGGCATAGATCACGTCACTGAAGAAATGGGCTCCCATGCCGATCCTGAGGAGCCCCGCCGCGAGTCCGGCTGCCATGCCCGCGGCGAGCAGCGGTCCGGCGAAGCGCCGCGCCGCCACATAGGCGAAGATCTGCAGGTAGAAACCCATGGCCGCGTCGCCGGCGACGAAGGAGCAGTTCTTGTGGCACTGGTTGCTGATCACCATCGGCGGACTGAAATACTGGTCGCCGCCGAATTCTTCCACCTGCACCGGCCGGGCGCGGCTCCACATGTCCTTCAGCACGACGTTGGCGACCAGCCCGGGTCCGAGCACCAGACCCAGGAACAGGAAGGCCCAGCTTCGAGGTCCCAGCCCGATCAGCGTCGCCGATGCGCCCTCGCAGGTCCGAAGCAGGTTCCACAGCGAGCGGCCGGCGGTATACAGGAATGCCAGGAGGGTCGCGGCGCCGATGATCCGCGCCGCGACCTGGATCGCGGAGTGGATCGCCTCCGGTACCGGCTGGTTCCGCCAGACGAAGCCGCCGGCCTGATCGTAGAACAGCCTGGAGATGCCGAGATCGATGGCCGGCACCAGCACCAGCAGGATCAGGGTGGCAAGACCCATCCGGGTGATCCAGCGTGTCCGGCGGGACCGGAGCACGGTCGGGTCGCCGTCGATCCGGATCGTTTCGTCGAGGTCCATCGTCGCGTTCCGCAGTGAGCCATGGGGCCGGCGGGGAGACTTTATGGGCGGCAGGCCGCCGCGTGTCTACCCCGGGCGCCGAGTCGGGGGCCGCGCCCTAACAGCGCGGCCCCCGGCCCGGGACGGCTCAGCCGCCGAGCGCCTTCTCGCGCAAATTCAGGTAGGCGAGGTCGCTCCACCGGCTCCAGGCGCGGGACTTCTCCAGGGCGGCGGAGAAGGAGGCGTGGACCTTCCGGGTCATGTCGTTGGTGCCGGAGATCTCGGCCATGACCTCGCGGGTCGCCCGGCCCATCTCGACCGCCACCTCCTCCGGCCATTCGCGGAGCTGAACGCCGTGGTCGCGGACCAAAGGCTCCAGCGACTGGGCGTTGTGATAGGTGAAGTCGGCCAGCGTGGTGGTCGCCGTCGCCTGGGCGGCGGCCGCGACGATCTGCTGGAGGTCCTTGGGCAGGGCGTCGTACTTCTGCTTGTTGACGCTGATCTCCAGCGCCGGCCCGGCCTCGTGGAAGGCGGGCAGGTAGTAGAACTTGGCGATCTGGTACAGGCCGAACGCCAGGTCGTTCCAGGGGCCGACCCACTCCGCCGCATCGACCGCGCCCGACTGCAGGGCCGCGAAGATCTCGCCGGGCGGCGTCAGCACGACGTTGACGCCCATCTTCTGCATGACGGCGCCGCCCAGGCCGGCGATCCGGAACTTCCGGCCGCGCAGGTCGGCCAAGCCCGTGACCTCGCGCACGAACCAGCCGCCCGCCTGCACGCCGCTGTTGCCTGCGTAGAACGGCTTGACGCCGAACGGCGCGTAGGCTTCGTCCCAAAGCTGCTGGCCGCCGCCGTAGTAGATCCAGCCGCTGAACTCGGCGGCCGTCAGGCCGAAGGGAACGCCGGTGAACCAGTGGAACACCGGGTTCTTGCCCTGCCAGTAGTAGGGCGTCGCGTGCAGCATGTCGGCGGTGCCGCTGGCGACGGCATCGAACGCCTCGAACGGCGGGACCAGCTCGCCGGCGGCATAGAGCTTGACCGTGAGCCGGCCGCCGCTCAGGGACCCGATCATGTCGGCGGCCCGCTGGGCGTTGACGCCGACGCCGGGCGCGTTCTTGGGCCAGGACGTGACCATCGTCCACTGCTGGCGGCCCTGGGAAATGGCGGGAGCCGGAAAGCTTGCGGCCGCACCCAGTGCTGCGGCGCCGCCGGCCGCGCCCGTGGTGAGGAATTGACGTCTTTTCATGTCGCCTCTCTTGGTGGAAGCCTGTTCGGCACCCTTGGGGGCGGCATAGTGCCTCCTTCGATCCTTCCGCACAACGGAGATACCCCCGCGGGCTGCGAAACCCGGGCGATATCCCGGCCAAAGGGCCTCGTCAGGTCAGAGCGGTTCGCCGCGCGTCACCGGGGTGACCGGAGCGGCCAACGGAGCCGGTGCCGCCGTCGCCCCGCCGGACTGGTACGACGGCCGGGTCTGGTCGGGATAGGGTTGGGCCGGTGCCGCTTCCGGCACCGTCAGGTCCCGGCCCCGCGCCGGGGCATAGCCTTGCTGGCGTCGGGTCTCCTGTACCTGCGGATCGTTCTCGACCCGGTTGATGACGAACTTGGTGCCGTCGGCGACGCCGCCGGCGACCATTTCGATGACACCGCAGCCGGACAGCAGCAGCGGCAAGGCCAGGAAAGCAATGCGCATGGAGGATCCTTCGCTTCGTACTCCCGATGCGCTAAGGCCACGGCGCTCCCGGTGCAAGCACCAAATCGGGTTTGGCCAAGCGAATTTTGCCCAACCCGCAACGGCCCCCCTGGCGCGTGCCGCGCCATCGACCCATAATGTCCCGTGTCAAGCGCAACAACGCGGAGCCGGCCGGGGATGCGCCCGGGCCGTCAGATGTATGAACCTCCTCAGCGATTTCATCCAGGGCCGCCAGATTACCGAGGTCGAGTGTCTCGTACCGGACATGTCCGGGATCGCGCGCGGCAAGATCCTGCCGGCCGAGAAGTTCCTCCGCATCCTGCGCGAGCGCGGCTTGCGCATGCCGGAGGCGATCTTCATCCAGACGGTGACCGGCGAGTACCCGGATGACGAGGATGTCACCAGCCCGGCCAATTCCGACATCTACATGCGCCCCGACGAGAACACGATTCGCATGGTGCCCTGGTACGCCGAGGCGACCGCGCAGGTGATCAGCGACTGCGACTATGCCGACGGCAGCCCGGTGGACATCTCGCCGCGCTGGGTGCTGAAGCGTGTCCTGGAACTGTACGACGAGCGCGGCTGGCAGCCGATCGTGGCTCCCGAGCTGGAATTCTTCCTGGTCCAGATCAACAAGGACCCGGACTACCCGCTGGTGCCGCCGGTCGGCCGCTCCGGCCGGACCGAGAGCGGCCGGCAGGCCTACGGCATCGACGCGGTAAACGAGTTCGACCCGATCTTCGAGGACGTCTACGACTACTGCGAGGCGCAGCGGATCGATATCGACACCCTGACCCACGAGGCCGGCGCCGCGCAGATCGAGATCAACTTCAACCACGGCGACGCGCTGGAACTGGCCGACCAGGTCTTCCTGTTCAAGCGGACGGTCCGGGAAACGGCGATCCGGCACAACGTCTATGCCACGTTCATGGCGAAGCCGATGCAGGGCGAGCCTGGCAGCGCCATGCATGTCCACCAGAGCGTGGTCGACAAGAACACGGGGGAGAATCTCTTCTCCAACGCCGACGGGGAGGACACCCCGCTGTTCCTCAGCCACATCGCGGGCCTCCAGAAGTACCTGCCGTCTGCGATGCCGCTGCTCGCCCCCAACGTCAACTCGTACCGCCGCCTGATCGCCGGGTCGGATGCCCCGATCAACGTCCATTGGGGCCGCGACAACCGCACCACCGGCTTCCGCGTCCCGGTCTCCCAGCCGGAGTCGCGGCGGGTCGAGAACCGCGTCGCCGGAGCCGACGCCAACCCTTACCTGGCGCTCGCCGCGTCTCTCGCCTGCGGCTACATCGGCATGATCCACTCGCTGGAGCCGACCGACCCGGTCAAGGGCAGCGCCCACCGCCTGGCCTACACGTTGCCGCGCCACCAGTCCGACGCGATCACCAAGTTCAACGCCTGCAAGCCGCTCCGAGAGATCTTCGGCGAGCGCTTCGTCGCCGCCGTCACCCATGTCAAGCAGGCGGAGTACGACGCCTATCAGCGGGTGATCAGCTCGTGGGAGCGGGAGAACCTGCTGCTGAACGTGTGAGGGCTGTCCCTAGCGAATCGCCGCTGCCGCCCGGGGATGCGCCGGCAGGATGCAGACGACACGGTTCGCGTCCGCTTCCAGAATCGGGGGCGGACAGCCTTCTTCCCGCATCGTCCGCAGGATCGTCGGGATGCCTTGCCCTTCCGCCTGGGCGATCTGCAAGCGGTTAAAGAACCAGGCAAGTGTCTGGTTCCGCCAACGAGGGCCGGCGCGACCCTGGCGGAACGCCTCCGGATCGGTGCCGAGCGGCAGCGGTCCGGGCGACACGAACTCCATGCGATCGGCGAAAGCCGTGATCCGGGTCGGGTCCGGCACCTCGTAGTCCCGGTGGGCCACCGCATTACCCACCGCTTCATAAAGCGCGCGAAGCGGGTACTTCATCACGTTCGGGGAGACAGGGTCGGTCTTGTCGAAGATCGTATAGGTCTGGTTGCTCGACAGCTCCTGGAACCGGCGGACCTGGGACAGGAGGTCGCCGGCGATCTCGTGCCTATGGGCGTGGGCGTCGGACCGGTCCGTGCCGGGATAGACCGAAAAGAGGCCTACGGCGCCGGGCACGAAACGATGCGGTTCCCGTCCGAACAGCAGTACCGCGAAGTTCCGGGGCCTGACCGTTCCGGTCAATGGCTCCCGCACGCAGAGCGTGGGGACGAACGGGCTGAGCGTCTCGCCCCCCGTCAGGTAGGGATCGAGTCCGAGGTCGGCCGAGAATACCCTCATCCGATGGAGCGTGTCGCGCAGCACCAGGAGATCGAGGTCGTCCAACGTGGCCCCGTCGCAGGGCCGGCGGTCCCACGGCTCCAAGGCGTGCTTGCGGACGAGGAGTTCACGCAAAAGGCCGTTTCTCGCTTCTATGGTGGACCGGCTGTCACGGATGAAATGGGCCGACGCTCCGCTGTCCTGCCGGAAGGTGTGCGCCTGCCGTGTCGCAGGCTGGGTGAAGACAAGGATGCGGCGGTCGTCGCTGTCGGCCGGCGCTTCGCCGACCAGCGGCATCAGCGCCGGAAACACGCGGTCCCTGCACCGGGCCAGGACCTTGCCCTTGAGTTCCTGGAGGCGCGCCGAGGTGAGGCCGGTCCGCACCAGCCGGGGAAAACCATGGGCATCCCTGTCCTCCTTGGCACCGCAGACTACGTAGCCACCGCCCAGGTTGCTGAGGTCGTTGGCGAAGGCGGACAGGGTCCGTACGACATCATCGATGTCGGCCACGTTTTCCTTCCACTCGACCTGCTCGCTTTCGCGCCTGGAGAGGCTTTCAAGGTCAACCGGTCCGGTCATACGATCCCGCTGTTCAGTCCGTGCCGCCGCATTCGAGGTGCATGATCCTGCCGCCGGCATCATAGCGGACTCTTCGCCGCTCCGCCCCATCCTTGTCGTCTCCGACCGACCCGCCAAAACTTCGATGCGAATGTCGCGTTGCGGCGTTGACAACCCCCCTGCCCATGAGTGCAATAACCGCCGACGCGGCGATGCCCAAACCGGTCGGCGTAAATGGGGACGCGTCCGCTTGGCCGGAGTGATGAAATTTCCTAGAAGGTCGGGGTTCAGCGGGATGAAGCAGAGGATCGTAAGCAGCCTGATCGGCGCCGTTGCCGCCGTCGCCATTGCGGCGCCGGGTCTGGCGTCGGCACAGACGGTCAACATCTACAACTGGAACGATTATATCGGCGAGACGACCCTTGAGGACTTCAAGGCGGAAACCGGTATCTCGTACAATTACGACATCTACGACAACCTGGAGATCCTGGAGCAGAAGCTTCTGGTCGGCCGGTCCGGCTACGATCTCGTGGTGCCCACCGCCGAGCCGACCATGAGCCGGCTGATCAAGGCCGGGGCGCTCCAGAAGCTCGACAAGTCGAAGATTCCCAACCTGAAGAACCTCGACCCCGTGCTGATGAAGCAGGTCGAACGGTCCGACCCCGGCAACGAATACGGCGTCATCTACCAGTGGGGCACCATCGGGATCGGCATCAACGCCGAGAAGATCAAGGCCCTGATGCCCGACGCGCCGCTCGACAGCTTCGACCTGATCTTCGATCCGGAAGTCGCGAAGAAGATCGCGCCGTGCGGCATCACCATCCTCGATTCGGCGACCGACACCTTCCCGACCGTGCTTCACTATCTCGGCCTCGACCCCAATTCGGACAAGGCGGAGGACCTGAAGAAGGCCGAGGAGACGCTGATGAAGATCCGCCCCTACGTGAAGAACTTCGTCACGGGGCAGAACATCAATAATCTCGCGGCCGGCGACGCCTGCGTGGCGCTGGCCTATTCGGGCGACGTGATCCAGGCGCAGGCCCGCGCCGCCGAGGCCAACGCCGGCGTGACCGTCGACTACGTCGTGCCCAAGGAGGGCGTGCAGCTCTGGTTCGACATGATGACGGTGACGGCCGATTCGCCCAACACCGACGCGGCCCACCAGTTCATCAACTTCGTGCTGAAGCCCGAGGTCATGGCCGGCATCACCAACTACACCAACTACGCCAACGCCGTCCCGGCGTCGCTGGAGCAGGTGGACGAGGCGGTCAAGACCAACCCGGCGGTCTTCCCGTCGGAGGAGGCGAAGCAGAACATGTTCACCGTCTCGGCCGTGTCGCCGGCGGCCGAACGGCTGCGCACCCGTTCCTGGACCCGGGTCAAGACCGGCCAGTAAGCGGGTATCGCCGTCCAAAGTAACCCAAGCCCCGGCCGGTCGCGACGGCCGGGGCTTCTGTTTGCCGGATGCCGTGATCGCAGGGAGAACCCGGAAATGGCTCAGCCCAACCGCAAGATAAAGCTGGAACCCTGGCAGGATCCCAAGGAACAGCCCTATGTGAGGATCGAGAAGGTCACGAAGAAATTCGGCGACTTCACGGCCGTGGACGACGTGTCCCTGTCGATCTACCGGGGGGAGCTGTTCTCGCTGCTGGGCGGGTCGGGCAGCGGCAAGACAACGCTCCTGCGCATGCTGGCCGGCTTCGAGATGCCGACCTCGGGCAAGATCTTCATCGACGGCGTCGACATGTCGAACATCCCGCCGTACGACCGCCCGGTCAACATGATGTTCCAGAGCTATGCCCTGTTCCCCCACATGACGGTCGAGCAGAACATCGCTTTCGGCCTGAAGCAGGACCGCGTGCCGCGCGACCAGATCCGCCAGCGCGTCGCCGAGGTGCTGGACCTCGTCCAGCTCGGCCGGTTCGCCAAGCGCAGGCCGCACCAGCTTTCCGGCGGGCAGCGGCAGCGCGTGGCGCTGGCCCGAAGCCTTGTCAAGCGGCCCAAGCTGCTGCTGCTTGACGAGCCCCTGGGGGCGCTTGACCGGCGCCTGCGCGAACAGACCCAGTTCGAGCTGGTCAACATCCAGGAGCAGGTCGGCATCACCTTCGTGATCGTGACCCACGACCAGGAGGAAGCCATGACCATGTCGTCACGGATCGCGGTGATGAACAGCGGCTGGATCGCCCAGATCGGCACCCCTGCCGAAGTCTACGAGTATCCCAATTCGAAATACGTGGCCGAGTTCGTCGGCTCGGTCAACATGTTCGCCGGCCGCATCCTGGAGGACGAGCCCGACCATGTGCTGATCCAGTCGGAGGAGGCCGGCTGCGACCTTTATATCAACCACGGTGTTCCGGTTCCGCTGGGCACGCCGGTCTCGGTCGCCGTCCGGCCGGAAAAGATGGCGCTGTCCAAGGAGCCGCCGGCGGCGGGCAGCGCCCGCAACGTGGCCCGCGGGACGGTGCGGGAGATAGCCTACCTGGGCAACCTGTCGATCTATCTGATCGAACTGGAGTCCGGTAAGATGGTCCGGGTCACCCAGCCGAACTTCAGCCGGCTGACCGAGATGCCGATCACCTGGGAGGACCGCGTGTACGTCACCTGGCAGCCCTTCGCGGGTGTCGTGCTGACCCAATGAGGGGGCTTCGATGAGCAGGCAGGGTTTCGTTCCGCTGGGGGACCGCATGAGCAAGGACGCGCCGTCGCCGGGCTTCGACCTCGGCCAGTTCCTTCCCGTCCGCCTGGTGCTGGACCTGCTGCGCCGGCTGGGCCTGATGGGGCGTGGGCTGGTCATCATGGTCCCGTATGTCTGGCTGCTGCTGTTCTTCCTGATCCCCTTCGCGATCGTGCTGAAGATCAGCTTCTCCGAAGCCGCGATCGCGATCCCGCCCTATACCGCCCTCGTCGAATGGGCGGAGGAGACATCCCTGGCCATCCGGCTGAACTTCGGCAGCTACCTGTTCCTGCTGACCGACAGCCTGTACGCGGTGGCCTATCTGAATTCGCTGAAGATCGCCTTCGTCTCGACCGTGCTGTGCCTGCTGCTGGGCTATCCCATGGCCTACGGCATCGCCAAGGCGCCGCAGGCCTGGCGCGGGCCGTTGCTGATGCTGATCATCCTGCCGTTCTGGACCTCGTTCCTGATCCGGGTCTATGCCTGGATCGGCATCCTGAAGCAGGAGGGCCTGCTCAACAATTTCCTGCTCTGGCTGGGCGTGATCGACGCGCCGCTCGCGATCCTCTACACCGACACGTCGATCTATATCGGCATCGTCTATTCCTACCTGCCGTTCATGATCCTGCCGCTCTACGCGACCCTGGAGAAGCTGGACGACACCCTGCTGGAGGCGGCGGCCGACCTGGGCGCCAGACCCTTCAAGGCGTTCCTCAGCGTCACCCTTCCGCTCTCGGTGCCCGGCATCGTCGCCGGCTCGCTGCTGGTCTTCATCCCGGCGGTCGGCGAGTTCGTGATCCCGTCGCTGCTGGGCGGACCGAACACGCTGATGATCGGCGCCGTTCTGTGGAACGAGTTCTTCGCCAACCGCGACTGGCCGGTCGCCTCGGCGGTGGCGATAGCGCTGCTCCTGTTCCTCGTGGTCCCGATCATGCTGTTCCAGTATTACCAGGGCAAGCAGCAGGAGGCGGCAAAGCAATGATGCGGCGTTCCAGCTTCGTGCTCACCATGATGGCGTTCGGCTACGCGTTCCTGTACGTGCCGATCATCCTGCTGATCATCTATTCCTTCAACGAGAGCCGCCTTGTCACGGTCTGGGGCGGCTGGTCCACCAAGTGGTATGCGGAACTGCTGAACAATCAGCAGATGCTGTCCGCCGCCTGGCTGTCGCTGCGCATCGCGGCGGTCAGCGCCACCTTCTCGGTCGTGCTCGGCACGCTGGCCGGCATGGCGATGGCGCGGTTCGGCCGGTTCCGCGGCCGTACCCTGTTCGGCGGCATGATCACCGCGCCCCTGGTCATGCCGGAGGTGATCACCGGCCTGTCGCTGCTGCTGCTGTTCGTCTCCCTGGAGCAGTTCATCGGCTGGCCGGCGGGGCGCGGCATGACCACCATCACTATTGCCCACATCACCTTCACCATGGCCTTCGTCGCGGTGATTGTGCAGTCCAGGCTGGTCAGCCTGGATGAATCGATCGAGGAGGCCGCGATGGACCTGGGCGCCCGGCCGGCCAAGATCTTCTTCGTGATCACCCTGCCGATCATCTCGCCGGCCATCGTGTCGGGCTGGCTGCTGGCCTTCACCCTGTCGCTGGACGACCTCGTGATCGCCAGCTTCGTGTCCGGCCCGGCCTCGACCACGCTGCCCATGGTGATCTTCTCCAGCGTGCGGCTCGGCGTGACGCCGGAGATCAACGCCCTGGCGACGATCATCGTGGCCCTGGTGACGACCGGAATCATCGTCGCCGGAGTTTTCATGGCCCGCCAGGAAAGAATCCGGAAGCAGGACGAACAGATGGCGGCCTCGTCAAGCGCCTGAGTTTTTCCGATCTTCTTCCGCTGTCCAGAATTAACCTTCATGCGCGGCGCTGCATTCATCCCATGCGTGCCGCGCATGGCGGCTGCGGCGCATGGGGGCAGGGGGTTGTCTTTCTCCAGGCCGGGGAATATCTTCTCCGTCAGGTGAAACTGCTGAAGAGGCGTATCGTGAATTTCCTCGTGTTCCTTGGCCTGCTCCGTCTCGGCCCCGCCGCCCAGACCCGCTTTCAACGTCCGGCAACCGAGTCCGAGTGGTTCCCGGCCCTGCACCCCCCGACCAGGCGCCGCGATTAGAGCGCTTCGGCCTTCTTTCGTTATTCAAAGAAAAATTTTCGATTATCCCGGCCGGGTTTGCTCCCGTTCCGGGAGGTTGCCAAGATCGCGCCCCGGTGGTTAGTGTCACCGGGGCGTATTCATTGAAGGGGTACCAGACCATGTCCACTCCAGCCGCAGACGGTTTCCGCATGCCGGCGGAATGGGAGCGCCACAGCCGCTGCTGGATGGCGTGGCCCTGCCGCCCCGAAACCTTCGCCGGCGGCATCGACGCCGCCTGCGCCGCCTATGCCGAAGTCGCCCAGAGCATCGCCCAGTTCGAGCCCGTCGCCATGGTGTGCAACCAGGCCGACGTCGCGGAGGTGTCCCTGGCCTGCGGCCCGGGAATCGAGGTGCTGCCCATGCCGATCAGCGACAGCTGGATCCGGGACACCGGGCCTTCCTTCGTCGTCAACGGTGCCGGCCAGGTCGCCGGCGTCGACTGGGGCTTCAACGCCTGGGGCAACAACTATCCGGACCATCAGGTCGATGCCGAACTGGCCGGGCACATGCTGGAGCATCTGGGGCTGCCGCGCTACCAGGCGCCGCTGATCCTGGAGGGCGGCTCGTTCCATGTGGACGGGGAGGGCACCCTGATCACGACCGAGGAATGCCTGCTCAACCCCAACCGCAATCCCAACCTGGGCAAGGCGGAGATCGAGCAGCACCTGAAGGACTATCTCGGTGTCCGCCAGGTGATCTGGCTCGGCCGCGGCTACGAGCAGGACGAGACCGACGGCCACATCGACGAGATCGCCTGCTTCGCCCGGCCCGGCGTGGTCCTGGCGCTGACCACCGACGACACCGGCGACCCCAACTTCAGGATCTTCCAGGACAACCTGGACCGCCTGAAGGCCGCCCGCGACGCCCACGGCCGCGAACTGGAAGTGGTGCCGCTGCGCCAGCCGCACCGCCGCGACCACAACGGCGTCCGCCTGACCCTGTCCTACACCAACTTCTACATCGCCAACGGCGGCATCGTGATGCCGGCCTACGAGGACGCCGCCGACGACGAGGCTTTCCGCACGCTGCGCAAGGTGTTCCCGGACCGGGAGGTGCTCCAGGTGCTGGCCTTGGATATCGTCAAGGGCGGAGGCGGCATCCACTGCATCACCCAGCAGCAGCCTGCCGGCTGAGCGGGATTATGGGAAGCTTCGTGACTCCGCCGGAAAGTTGTGCCATCATAGGGTAACGCGACCGCTCGACACCCCTCAACCAGCCTCAAGGTGCGGGTCATGAACGTCAACATACCGCCGGTACAGCCACCGATCGTCTCCAAGCCGTACAATGCGGCTTCGGCGGCCTATACGGTCAACCCGGCCATGGCGGCGGCCATGCAGACCGCGACCGTCACGCGAACCCAGACGGTCCAGGCACCCGCTCCGGTCTACAAGGCCGAGGCGCCCCGGCGCGCGATGAGTTCGACCGAGACCGGCCAGTCCGTCGATACGACAGCCCAGGCCATCTCGTCGCGAACCTCCGGGGGCGGGGCGCCGAAGGGGCGGGGCAGCTTGGTGGACATCCGAGCGTAGGCTTCATCCTCTGGAGACCGCCCTTTGGAGACCGCCATGGACATCGACTTCCTGGTAACGTCGCTGATCGTCGTCGCGTCACCCGGTACCGGAGTCCTGTTCACCCTGGCGGCGGGTCTTTCGCGCGGATTTCGGGCGAGCCTGATCGCGGCCTTCGGCTGCACCCTGGGCATCATCCCGCACATGGCCGCCGCGATCCTGGGCTTGGCGGCGCTGCTCCATGCCAGCGCGCTGGCGTTCCAGGTCCTCAAGTACCTGGGCGTGGCCTACCTGCTCTACATGGCCTGGAACACGCTGAGGCAACAGGGCGCGCTCAGTGTCGACAAGGACGTCACGCCCCGGTCGGCGGTTCAGGTGATCGTCTCCGCCGTCCTGGTCAATATCCTCAACCCGAAACTGTCGATCTTCTTCCTGGCGTTCCTGCCGCAGTTCGTCAGCGCCAACGAACCGAATCCGCTCCCGCGCATGCTGGAACTCAGCGCCGCCTTCATGCTGCTGACCTTCGCCGTCTTCGTCGGCTATGGGGTGTTTGCCGCTTCGATCCGGAGCCACGTGATCTCTCGGCCGCGGGTACTGGTCTGGATGCGGCGGACCTTCGCTGGCGCCTTCGCGGCTTTGGGGGCTAAGCTGGCGTTTGCCGATCGGTAGAGGTCCGCTCGATCATCAAGCGTGCTTGCCGAAGCCGGATGCCGTTATCTTGCAAATTGCAGAAGCTCTTCTCGACAGGGTTTTGCCGCCAGGAATCAGAATTCACTTACGTCTGTTCTTGACCCGAAGCGGACATTCGGCACGGGCTAACGGTGTGTCCGGCAAACCTCCGGATACTGTTGGTAAATCAATTGAGGAAAATCGAAGCTGCGCAAGCCAGGGAATTGCTGCCCGCCTAAGCTGTGCGTAATGTGCCACGCCTCTATTTTCTTCGGGCAGGCTCTTGGGCAAGTATGGCTGGTCTGGCTATTCCTGTGAGCGTTCCTGCTTCCTGAGCAGCAGTGGCGTTTAGCTTAAATCATCTAATAATACTATCCCTTTGACTGGCAAGGGCTGAACAGCTTGAATTGTGTTGCTTTAAATCCGCTATCGTCTAAAGGTCCCTCTGGTGATTGAGCCGCCTAACGTCTCGACAGAGCTCAACGCCTAATCGGCGCACTAAATGTCCGATAGACCGATGATCTGTGGCGATTTTTCCTCAATTCATAGTCATTCCGGATCGATTTGTCTCTAAACTCCTCCGGAATATCTTCTGATCGTGCCAATTCGAACCCAGCCGGATCTAACCAGCGAACGAGTACGCCATCGGTCGCTGGGATTACATTGTATCTCTTCCGACGACCATCAGTGCCGGTCAAGTCGACGGACTCAGAAGGTGATGCGGTAGCCGCACGCTCGGGCTGAAGAAAACTGCTTTGCCACTGGATGAAAAGTTGTGGATCGATAAGGTTCTCAGCTTCGAGATCATCATATTCTTCATCCAGCCAAGCCTCAAACTCACCGCGTCGTTCCGCAGCCGCCTCTCGGGTTTTGGCCAGCCCTCGGGAGAGTGCGAACGCGACGAAGGGATCGTGCGTCCCCCAGCGCAGCAGCTCGCGAGCCCAAAAACCAAACCATGGAAGTCCCGTCGTCTTCTTCCATTCCGCAAGCGATGGCACGGCACGGGTATCCGCTGCCCCTGCCGACCAAGCTTGGGCAACCACAGCTCCGATCGCAACACCCAGCCGGAATTCAAGATTATCTGCGACAAAGCGTTGCCACCCTCGCAGTTCGTCAGCGTCAGGGGCGGAGGCATCAGGCTCCTGCATCCACCACGCTAGCACTTCTTTCCAACGACCAAGCAATCTTTGATCCGATATTGTCGACCGTACCCGAAATCCGAAACCTCGGTCTGCCGAGAGCAGATCGCCAATCTGTTCGAAGACGTCCAGTCGTGTCTCAGGATCGTCTGTACCATAAGTCTGCGCGGCGGCAACAAGCGCACGCACCCGAAGTGCAACTATCTCGAAGCGGCGGCCAACAAATGGCGAGAAGCCATACTCATAAAGTCGGCGTCTTTCCTCGGCGTCAGGATAAACCGTCTCCACTATGGCGCGACCACGCCTGACGAATGCCCGCTCCATCCAATCTTCCTGTACCGCAGCGACGGCGGTGAATGTCGTCTGCCAAAGCGCAGCCAACTGCTCTTCAGCGGCGGGACCAGTCATTTCCAATTCGTCCATCCGCGCTATCTCTTCACACGCGGTCAGCAGGATGCCGTCCAACTCATCGAGGCTGTCAGCGAAACGGGCGTGCGGACTCGTGGCGCCTTTGCCTGCTTCGTCGCTGATATCAATGGGCGTCACCTGTTCAAGCCAAGTTAGAAATTGATCAGGGGGAACGCCGAGGAGTTGGATTGCCTTCTCGCGAATGGCAGCAATTAACAGGGCAAGCGGACTTTCTACCTTGTCAGCATCCACCTCCTCTATCAGCAACTTTTCACGAAGGCCGTAATAGTCATTGGACAGCTCTTCAAGCTGGTTACGTTGGGTGGCAGAAAAACTATTAGCGGTGGTCGAAATTCTGGCAGGAATTGCTACCAGTGTCATCCCCTCGATTCCGCGCGCTGCACCCGGACGACCAGCCCGACCAGCGAGGTTGCGGAACTCCGCGGTGGAGAGCGGGGAGATTACCGGTTGTTCTAACTCGGCGTTCCAAGCGCGGCGCTTCAGCGAGGTCAGGAAAATCAGGTCGAACGGAAGATTGACCCCCTCTGTTAGGGTTGCTGTCGCCACGGCGATGGGACAGATGCGACGGTCGATCATCTCCGTCATCAGACGCCGGAGTCGCTGCGGCATCTGTCCATGACTTGTGGCGATCCCGCGATCAAGCAACGCCAACTCGAAGCAATCCTCACCGCAATAATCCACGCAAGCCGCGCGAGCTTCATCGAAACGTTCGCGAAGTTCTCCTTCGGGAAGAGCAAAGGCCGGTGCGCCGGCCCAACTCGGCAATTCCAGCGCCTCCTTGAACCAGCGCATCGTTTGCTCCGGCTCCTGCGCGACTGAGATCAGAATGCGCTGGTTCTCCTCTGCCAAGTGCAGCGCAGTCCACAGCACGGCCAAGCTGTTGAAGCGGTTGAGGCTGTTGCGCATCGCTGACGGCAATCGCGGCATCGATTGAACCCGCAAATCAAGGAAGACTGGCTCCTCTTGACCGCGGATGTAAAGGGGCCTTCCATTCATCATGTCAAGCAGGATACGGCTTGGCAGATTCGGTGCCGTCTCTAGAATGCCGATTACCTGCCGTGTGCTGCGATAGTGGACACCGACCGCCTTGGCTTCCGCCCGCCCCTCGATCCACCGGGCGACAGGCCGCGATGCACCGCCCGCGACCGCTGTCAGTGCGATTCGCACAATGTCCGGTCGTTGTACAAGTATCCGAGAGACAAAACTCTCCATTCGAATAGATCGATTGTTGTGATCCGAGAAGCTAATGCGCGTATTCTCACCGTCCTCAGGAACAACTTGGTGCGCCTCGTCAATGATCAGAAGGCGTAATCGCTCGGTGAGCAATGGTCCAAGGTAACGTGTTAGAGCATCTGCCTTTTCGACTGTAACGATCAGGACAGTCGGTTCTTCACCGCTCAGCCAATAGTCGGTAATGCCCCAATCAGCACCTCCATAGAGGCCAGTAACAGCGATCTCGCTGCCCAGCTCATTGTGGAGTTTCGCTTCCACCTCGCCAGCAAGTGCCCGCGATGGAACAAGATACATGGCGAGCGGAGCAGGTCCATCATGGACATGCAAAAGAAGCTCCTTGATCAACGCCATATTGGCAATAAGCGTTTTACCGGAACCCGTTGGCGTGCAGAGCGCGAACGAGGAGTCACGCAGGAGACGGTTGAGACCATGGAGCTGCGAGGTCCAGAGAATGCCGCGCCCTCGGCTAAACTGGTCCCGGGCATAGGCAATAAGCTTGCCGCGTCTGTCTGGATTCAATTCCGAGAGCGCCAGAAGCGGGCGGTAAATGCTCGCCTCATTGTAGCTATCGGCAACTTGCCGGAGTAGGGTGACGATCAGCGATGCGTCATCACTGAAGGTTCGCACTGTACCGCCACCAATAGATTGGACACCGGCGAAGGGTTACGGGGTGGTTGGTCGGGGTTGTGGGCTTCCGACCTGAAGGAAGGATGCCACCGTGCTCGGCCCGGTCAAGCACAAGCCGCTGTGGCGGGGGCCGATGGCCCTGCTTGACCGGGCCTGCGCGCGGCGGCCTGCCGGGTGGCAGGTCGGGACGGCGGGATGGTCAGCCCTCGATCGAACATCGGGATGGATCATGCGGCAAGGCTTTCCGGCTGGCGGTGGCGGTTCCGGTAGTCGCGCGGGCTGAGGTAGCCCAGCCGCTCCAGTCGCCAAGCGGCGTTGTAGCGGGCCACGAAATCGCTGACCGCCGCCCTGACTTCGGCGGCGGTGCGGAAGCTCCGGCCCCAGATCGCCTGTTCCTTGAGGGTCCGGAAGAACCGCTCGATGACGCCGTTGCCTTGCGGCTGGTGCGCAAAGGCGTAGCTCAGCGCCATGCCCCAGTGGCCGATCTGCTGGGAGAAGTGGTGGGACGTGTACTGCGGCCCGTTGTCCAAGCGCAGCGCCACGCCGCGGGCGGCATCGGCCGCGATCCCGCCGAACCGGGATGTCACCGCCTGGCTGATTGGCTCGAGTGCCGCGAAGCGCGAGCCATCGGTCGAGACATGATGCCCGACGACCTCGGAGTTGAAGTGGTCGATGGCGGCGAATACCCAGACCCGGCCCTCTTGGGATGTCTGCACCAGGGTAGCGTCGGTGCCCCACAGGACGTCCGGGGCCTCGGTCAGGATGGTGCCGTCATGGTCGTTGGCCGGGCGCGGCGGCCGCCGGAACGGCGAGAGCAGCTGATTGTCGCGCATCAGGCGCAGCACGCGGTTGCGACCGACCGGCAGGCCCAGGCCGTAGTGCAGGCGCGCCCAGACCTTGCGGTGGCCCTCGCCGGAGAACGGCGAGGCGGCGAGGTCGGCCCGGATGGCGGCGAGCAGGCTGGCGTCATCGACCGGCGGCCTGGGGCCGCGTGGCCTGGCAGGAGCGGCGTTGGCCGGGCGACGCGCCTGGTAGAAGGTCGAGCGCGGCAGGGCCCAGATGCGGCAGACCCGCTGCACGCCGTAGGGCCGCTGGGTTGAAGGCGAGATCGCCGCGCTCATCTTCGCGACCTCGCCCGGGGAAAAGGGGTTCCAGCCTCCAGGCGCCCGATCTTGGCGCGCAGCAACTCGACTTCCATGCTCAGCTCGCCGACCCGCTTGTGGGCGGCGTCGAGACCAGCCTGGACGGGATCGTCGTCGGCGCGCTCCTTCAGGCCGGCATCCATCGCCGTCAGCGCCTTGTCGCGCCAACGCTCCAGCCGATAAGTCTCGATGCCGATCTCCCGGGAAATCAGGTCGAGCGATTCACCGCGCAGCAGACGGAGGACCACCTCGCGTTTGCGGGCGGCGCTCCAGCGCTGAATGACCTTCGGCCCGGCTTTCTCACCAGAGTCCGTCGGCAGCTTGGGTGTGTTCTTCGGATCTTCCATCGCTTCTTCCATATGGACAATCCGGTGTCCAACTTCATCGACGGCAGATCACTGAAGGTTCGCACCGCCATGCTATCGAGCGCGTGTAGCTTGGCCATTGCTGAGGCAAGACGATCATTATCGCCGCGCCGTAGGCTGTCAGCGATCACTCCCAAGCTACGCACCAGCTCTACAGTGAAGTACCACGCGATTAGGTGATCACCTTCCCGCTCCTCGTCTACTGAACCGTCAGTGAGGCGTGACGAGGTGTCTGCCTTGGTCAGATTGGGATGGGCGGTCCAGAACTCTACAGATCGCCGCAACACTTCGTCGAAGTCTGCGCGCAGAAACGCGGCATATAGGGAGACGCCGTCATACTCAATGTCAACTTGGTCAAGAAGGCCGGCCGCCATCGCCGGTAACCCGCCAAGCTGATAAGCCGCCCCTGCGAGCAACTCTATTGGCGCGACCGCGCGAATGTCGTCTCTGGCTCTGGACAGCCATTCGAGGATCTCTCCAGTGCGCCGGTAGCAGCTTACTGCACGCGTCGAGGTTGGTCCCTCGATCTTGCGGAAGATGTGGGCAGCATGGAGCAACCTCCGAGCATCGGCGAGTTGACGTGCGGATTCTTTTTTACTCCATTGAATTGTCGGCATCTGCCAAGTCGCCTGCAAGCAGCGCACATAGGCTCGGGCCTGAGACCGTGACAGTGTGTTTTCGATAGCCAGTGCGCGCCACAACTCTTCGGCGATCTCTAACCGTTCTGCATCGAGCACAGGCACTAAGCTTCCTCCTGCCAAAGAGTCGAATAGATGCCGTCAATCAGAACCTCGCCATCGGTCAGGATCAGTTCAACGACCTGCAGATCATGGCTGGCCTTGTATTCCTCGGGCATCTTTTGCCATCCGATCAACGCTTCCCCATCTTCTCGGCGTCTGGCACCATTGCCAGCAATGAGGATGAGATTGGTCCGGGGCAGCGGTCGTGGATGATCAACGGTCAGAGCGCGGTCGAGCGATAGAATCGCAGCCGCATGCCCTTCGGGATCACGGTCTTCCAGCAGACGCTGGAGTTGACGCAATCCATGCGGAACGAGTGTGT
>NZ_CP086106.1:907500-1047500 GCF_016765655.2 Skermanella mucosa | reverse complement strand
CAGCTCGAGGACGCCCTGTTCCTGGACCTCCAGCCTCGTCTGGCACGCTGCCTGGTGCGCCTGGCCGAGCGGTTCGGCAAGGTGGTGGAAACCGGCATACAGATAGATGTCCGGCTGTCGCAGCAGGAACTCGCCGCCTTCGTCGGAATGACGCGCGAGAGCGTGAACAAGCAATTGTCTATATGGCGTCGCGACGGCGTGGTAGGGTTCTCCGCCGGTACGATAACCATCCACGACTTGGCGGAATTGCGGTCATTGTCCGGCATAGACGACGACTCCGGAGGCGGCGCCGATGGTCCATGACCGCGCCAGGAAATGACGACTCCGCCTTCGATGAGGCGAGTGCAGAACGCGGTCGTGCTTGCCCTGATCACGGCCGGCATCGCGCTTTTGCTCGCCCTCAGCCCGGTCGGACGCGTGATGGAGGAGGAATTCGGCCTCGCGTGGCTGTTCAAGCTGCGCGGTCCGGCACCGCCGCCGGCCGAGGTGGCGCTCGTCACCCTGGATCGCCAGTCCGCCCGTAGGCTGAGCCTTCCGCCGCAGGTCCGGCTGTGGCCGCGCGCGTTACGCGCGCGGATGATCGACGATCTCAAGCGGCGCGGCGCCACCGCCATAGCGATCGACCTGACGCTGGAGACGCCCACCGACATCATCCAGGACGGCGCCCTGAGCCGGTCCATCGCCGCGGCGCGCTCGGTCATCCTGGTCGAGGCCATGGAACGGGAGGAACTGGTCGTCACGGATGCCCAAGGCAAGCCGGCCGGGCAGATGGCGATCCTGAAATCGGTGCCGCCGATCGAACCTTTCGCCAAGGCCGCCGCCGCGCTGGCTCCTTTCCCGCTGCCCAAGGTGGCCGCCCGGACCAACGAGTTCTGGGCGTTCAAGGAAGGCGACCGGCTGACGCTGCCCGCCGCCGCCCTCCAGGTGCACGCGGCGGCGCTGCACCCGGCCTGGCTCGGCCGCCTGAGGGAAGCGGAAGTTCCCGGGTTGGAGAACCTGCCGCCGGACAACGACCTCCTGACCGAACCGGGCGCGGTACAGCGTGCCTCCCAGGCGGTGCGGCGCGCCTTTCTCCAGGACCCCGGGCTGGCGGCACGCCTGCCGCCGCCGCCGGACCGGCTGGATGACCGCGAACGCCGGCTGATGGACGCCATCGACCGGCTGCACCAGGGTCCGCAACACTATCACCTGAACTTCTATGGTCCGCCCGGGACCGTGACCACCATCCCCTTCGCCGACCTGATCGAGGGCCGCGACGTGCCGGACCTGACGGGCCGGACCGTCTTCATCGGCGTCGCCGAGCGCACGCCGACCAACCTCGACACCTTCTATACGGTGTTCTCCACCAGCGACGGCGTCGACATCAGCGGGGTGGAGATCGCGGCGACGGCGTTCGGCAACCTGCTGGAGGACACCACCCTGAAGAGCCCGGGCCGACCGGCGGAACTCGGGCTGGTGGTCGGGTTCGGCTTCGCGATCGGCCTCCTGGCCTATCTCCTGCCAGCGATGCTGGCCGTGGTGGCGACGGTGCTCCTTGCGGCCGGCTGGATCTCGGCGTCGGCGACCCTGTTCGGCCAGTCGCAGCTGTGGCTGCCGGTGGCGGTTCCGATGATGGTCCAGGTCCCGGTGGCGCTGTTCGGCGGGCTGCTGTGGCAATATCTCACGGCCAACCGGGAACGCCGCAACGTCGCCCAGGCGATCCGCTACTATCTGCCGGAACGGGTCGCCGCCGACCTGGCGCACAGGCCGATCAATCCGGGCGGGGCGCGCGACCTTCTCTATGGCGCCTGCGTCGCCTCCGACGCCGAGCGCTTCACGACCCTCGCCGAAACCATGACCCCGCGCGACCTGGCGTTCCTGCTGGACTCCTACTTCGCCGCGGTGTTCGAACCGATCCAGGCCGGCGGCGGCACGGTCACCGACGTGGTCGGAGACGGCGTCATGAGCGTGTGGACGGCAGCCAACCCGGAGCGCGAGCCGCGCCTGCGCGCCACCCTGGCGACGCTTGACCTGGCGCGTGCCGTCGAACGGTTCAACCGCCAGAATCCCGGCCGCACCATGCCGACCCGGGTCGGCCTGCACGCCGGCTGGATCATGGTCGGCAATGTCGGCGGCAAGGGCCATTTCGCCTGGAGCGTCGTCGGCGACATTCCCAATACCGCGTCCCGAATCGAGGGATTGAACAAGCACCTGGGAACCCGGCTGCTGGCGTCGGACGCCGTCGTCGGCGACCTCGGCGGCGAGATCCTGACCCGTCGCGTCGGCCGGTTCCGGCTGATGGGAAAGGCGGGAGCGCTCGATATCCACGAAGTTGTCGCGCGCCGCGAAGAGGCGACGCCCGACCAGATCAGGCTGGCCGCCTGCTTCGGCGAGGCCCTCGAAGCCTGCGAGTCCGGCAGCCTGCCGGAGGCGGTCGCCCTGTTCCGTCAGGTACTCGAAGAATTCCCGGATGACGGACCGGCGCGTTTTCACCTGAACAGATGTATGAACCTGTCTGTCGGAAAGTCAGCGGAGGACGATGCCGCCATAGTCCGCCTGGAAGTCAAATGACAGATTCGATATACGACTGAGGCAATTTTAGCTTGAATGTACTATATCGCATGATTTAAATAAAGCCGGCCGCAGGACCGAACGCGATATCGAAGGTTGCGAGTGCGCATTATCAGTTCTTGTGGAAGATCCGCACCGTGTGATCTCACTTACCGCGATCGACCATTCGGGTCAATGGAACCCGCTATTTCATAGGCTCGAATTCAATGATAACCACCAAGCTTCCCAAATCCTCGGTACTCGCGTTGCTCGCCGCCGGCATGACGGCCGGCGCAGCGCCAGCCGCGGCGCAATCCCTTGAAGCGGCCTGCGCGGCGCCGGTCGGGCGCATCGCATCGGTCGAGGGCGGCGTCGAGCGGAGGACCGCGGAGGGCTCATGGCGTTCCGCCCGGATCGAAGAGCCGCTGTGCGCCGGCGACACGGTGCGGACGGGCAAGTACAGCCGGGCCGCCATCGCGCTGGCCAACGATTCGGTGCTCCGCCTGGACCAGGAGACGACGCTCCAGGTCGGGGCGGTACCGGCGGACGAGCCGTCCGTGCTGGATCTGGTCAAGGGCATCATGCAGGTCTTCAGCCACCGCCCCCGCAGCCTCAGCATCGACACGCCCTTCGTGAACGCGTCGGTGGAGGGCACGGAGTTCCTGGTGCTGGCCGAAACGGACCGGGCGTCGGTCACGGTATTCGACGGCAAGGTGCGGGCGAGCAACGCCCAGGGCGCCGTAACCCTCGCCGCGGCGGGGACGGCCGAGGCGCGCGCCGGCGCGGCGCCGGTCCAGGGCGTGGCGGTCCACCCGCGCGACGCGGCACGCTGGACGCTGTATTATCAGCCGATCCTCAGTGAAGTCGCAGCCGCTCCGGCGGCCGGCTCCGGGGACCTGCCGGCCCCCGTCGCCGATGCGCTGGCGCTCCGCCGCCAGGGTGATTTCGCAGGCGCCATCGCCCGGCTCGACCGCGCCGCCGCGGAGGGAGCGGGCGCGCCGGGGCCGGTCGCCGACCGCATCGCCCTGTTCCGCCAGTCGCTGCTGCTCGAAGTCGGCCGGGTCGAGGAAGCCCGCGCCGGGGTCGAGGCCATGCTGTCGCGGGCTCCCGGAAACGCCGACGCGCTGGCGCTGCGTAGCGTCATCCTGGTCGCCCAGAACGAGACCGAACCGGCGCTGGCCGACGGCCGCCGCGCGGTCGAGCTGGATCCCCGCTCCGCCCCGGCCCGCATCGCCCTGTCCTATGCGCAGCAGGCCGCCCTCGACCTGGAGGGCGCGCGCGCCACCATGGAGGAAGCGGTCGCGGCCCAGCCGGGCGATGCCCTGGCCCGCGCGCGGCTGGCCGAGATCCTGCTGACACTGGGCTACAGGGGCGAGGCGGAACGGTCCGCGCGGGCGGCGGCAGAGCTGGCGCCGAACCTGGGCCGGGCGCAGACCGTGCTGGGCTTCGCGGCGCTGGTGCGCCAGCGGCCGCAGGAAGCGCAGGCGGTGTTCGAGCGCGCGATCCGGCTGGAGCCCGCCGACCCGCAGCCCCGCCTGGGAATGGGCCTGGCCCTGATCCGGCAAGGCCGCCTGGAAGCGGGACGCAACGAGATCGAGATCGCCGCCGGCCTGGATACCGAGAACGCCCTGGTCCGAAGCTATCTCGGCCGCGGCTACGACGAGGAACGGCGCGACGACCGCGCGGCGGGACAGTACGAGATCGCCAAGCAGCTCGACCCGAACGATCCGACGCCCTTCCTCTTCGAGGGTCTGCGGCTGCGGGCGGCCAACCAGCCGGTCGAGGCGCTGGCGGAAATCCAGCGCTCCATCGAGCTGAACGACAACCGCGCGCCTTTCCGTTCTCGCCTGCTGCTGAACCAGGACCTGGCGACCCGCGGCGCCGGGCTGGGCCGGATCTACCGGGACCTGGGATTCGAGCGGCTCGGTCTGCCCGTCGGGTCGGCGTCGCTTGCCGCCGATCCCGGCAGCGCGTCGGTCGAGCGCTTCCTGTCCGACCTTTACGGCCAGCAGGAGCGCCACGAGATCGCCCGGTCCAGCGCCTTGCTCCGGTCGCAGCTCCTCCAGCCGATCACCATCGACCCGGTGCAGCCCAGCCTGAGCACGACGGACCTGGAAATCCTGCCCGGCGCGCTTCCGTCCGAAGCCGGCTTCAACGAATACGGCGCGCTGTTCGAGCGCGACCAGATCCGCCTGAACGCCGCCGGCATCGTCGGGAACCTGGACACCCGCGCGGACGAAGTGACGCTTTCGGGCATCGTCGGTCGGGCGGCCTTCAGCGCCGGCCAGTTCCACTACCAGAGCGACGGCTATCGCGAGAACAACGACGTCGAGTACGACATCTACACGCTGTTCGGGCAGGCGGCGCTGACCGATACCCTGAGTCTCCAGGCGGAATTGCGGTCCCGCCGCAGCGAACAGGGCGACCTGGTGCAGAATTTCGACCCCGACGACTTCTCGCGCGACAGCCGCACCGACATCGACCAGGACACCGCCCGGGTCGGCCTGCGCTACTCGCCCACGCCGCGCGTGGACCTGCTGGCCTCGGTGATCGTCAGCGACCGGGAGTCGCACCAGGTCCAGGCCGAGGAAGATTTCACCTTCACGGACGACATCAAGCAGACCGGGACCGACACGCAAGTCCAGGGCATCTACCGGGGCAACCTGTTCAACGTGACGGCGGGCGGCGGTTTCGCCAGCATCCGCCAGCGGAACGTCGCGACCCTCGATATCCCGGCGCTGGGCCAGAGCTTCCCGACCACCGCGCGGTTCACGAACCGGCAGACCAACGCCTACGGGTACGTCAACCTGACCCCCGTGCGCGACGTGACCGTGACGCTCGGCCTCAGCGGCGACAAGTTCGAGAACGGCGCGCTCGACTTCAGCGAGGTCAATCCGAAAGCCGGCATCCAGTGGCAGGTCAACGACGGGCTGCGGGTGCGCGCCGCTGCGTTCCGGACCTTCAAGCGGCTCCTGATCGTCGACCAGACCCTTGAACCGACGCAGATCGCCGGCTTCAACCAGTTCACCGACGAGTTCAACCAGACCAGCGCCTGGGTCAAGGGCATCGGTCTTGATGCCACGCTGGCCCGCGGCAGCTTCGGTTCCCTCTTCGGCGGGGTCGAGTATACCCGCCGGGATCTGGACGTGCCGCTGGTCGTGCAGCGCGACCCGCCGGAGTACCGGACCGACGAGCGCGAGGAGGACGAAGCGCGGGCCTATCTCTACTGGGCCGCCTCCCGGGACTGGGCGGTCTCGGCGGAAGCCCAGTGGCAGGACATCGAAAATACCAACCGGCAGATCGACGTCGCGGAGCTGCGCACCCTGACGGTGCCGGTCCAGGTCCGCTATTTCGCCGACAACGGACTGTTCGCCCGCGTCGGGGCGAACTTCGTGAGCCAGCAGGTCGAGGAGCGCCTGCCGCAGTCCTTCGACCAGACGCGCGAGAACTTCGTCACGGTCGATGCATCGCTCGGCTTCCGGCTTCCCAACCGCCGCGGATCGATCAGCCTTGAAGTCCGGAATATTTTAGACGAAGAATTCCTGTACCAGGATCTCGACTCGGTCACCAACTCGCTGACACGCCCACGCTTCATCCCGGCGCGCACGGTGCTGGGCCGGCTTTCCCTTACCTTCTGAACCCTGAGGATCCTCTAATTCAAGGAGCGCCCGTCATGCCTTGTTCATTCCTGAGGATTGCCGCGGCAGGTGTTTTCGCCGCATTGTTCTTCACGACCGTTCCTGCCGGTGCCCAGATCGCGGCGCCCGAGGCCGATCTGCCGACGGCCCAGCTCGATCAGGCCACGGTCGATACCCTGCGGAAGGCCGGCATTGCCGATCCGACGCTGGCGCTGATCCTGAACAGCAGGGGTGAACTGGTCGGCGCGCTGGTCGAGGACCATCCGAACTCGCCGGCCCGGGGCAAGCCCGTCAAGATCTCGCCGACCAATCTTCCTAAAGAGCTGAAGGGGCTGCGGGGGTTCAACAGCCTGTCGATCCTCGCCTACGAAGGTTCCAACTGCTACGTGATCAAGCGCGCCGACGGCTCGCTGTACCTGATGCCGCCGGGCTGCACCCCGGGCTGAGCGCCGCTCAGGACAGCCCGGCCGAAAAGCAGCCGATCGGGAAGAGCGATCCGCCCACATGGACGGCGCCTTCACGGTAGAGTTCGAGCGCCCGGAATCTGTCCGGCACGTCGATGATCCAGACCCCGTCGGCGCCCGCGATCACGCGGCCGTCGACGGTCGCCGCAGCTGCCAGCACCGCTCCCGGAGCGGTGCCCGGCGGGAACAATGCCGTCACCGTCGATACGCCGGCCGGCGGCAGGAGCGCCACCTGGCCGGCGATCACGACGGCCAGGGTCAGCACGGATGCCGCCAGGGTTCCCCTGCTCCCCCCTCCCCCGCCGTTCGGTCCACGTCGAAGGGTCACCCACCCGGCGGCGATCACCGCGATACCGAACACGAAGAAGACCATGTCCCAGATCAGCGGGCTGTCGCTGTCCATCCGGATATGGTGCAGTCCAAGGATCCAGTGGTTCAGGACGGCGTCCACGACGTGCCAGACGCCGAAGCCGACCAGGAAGGTGCCGAACAGCAGCCTGTCGGCTCCGTCCCCGCCGAACTCCCGCCTGGTCCGCCAAAGCAGCCAGAGCCCCGCCCCGGCGACCGCGTACATGGCGAGATGGAACAGGCCGTCGGCGAGGATCTGGACCTGGATGTCCGCCAGCGCGGGACTGTCCAGTCCGCTCAGCAGATGATGCCATTGCAGGATCTGGTGCAGCAGGATGCCGTCAAAGAATCCGCCGAAGGAAAAACCCAGCAGGTATCCGGCCCAGCGGAAACTTGGGCTGAACGGCACCGGCGATCGGTTCACACTGGGCGCGGACATGATCGGAGAGCGGCCTTCGATCAACATGACGGTCGGACTTCCCAACAACGCCGGGCGGTTCCGGTTCCCCCGACCCGGCAAAGGGCGCCACCTGGACCGCGAGCGGCCCGGCAAGACTTGCCGCAGCGGGTAGCAGGAATATCCGGCTCGGGACCCGCTTGTGAATCCTCTGCGTTTGGTATACCCTTGATCCGTGCATCGAAAACTGAGGCACACCATTTGCATTGGTCCGACGCAGAACGCATAGGATGGAGAGTGGGCGATGTCTACGACCTCGGCAACCGCCGCCAGCATGCCTTCCGGGTATCTCTCGAACCTGCGGCTCGCAGCGGACGACCGCAAGCGCATCTGGGATTCGCTGACGCCGGAACGGCAGGCGGAAGCCGCCGCCAAGTTCACGGAGAGCGGAACCGCGGTCAAGGAGCAGAAATTCTCCACTCTGGGCGACGCGCTCTCCTATGATTACAGCAGCGGCAAGCTCAACGGCGACATCTCGATCAGCGCCACCAACCTGACGAGCGACAACGCCGCCAAGTTCGGCTCGCTGGTCAACTTCGATACGATGGACTCCGCCGTCTTCCTGGAACTGAAGCAGGGCGCCTACCCGACCGCGGAAGATCCAACTTGGATCACCGACCCGACGACCAAGCAACAATACCTCGACGCCTTCCAGTCGCGGGCATACGACGCCTACAAGGCGGCGGCCGACAAGTTCGGCGGCTTCAATTCCCAGACCATGCTGGGCTACGATGTCAACGCGGACGGCTTCCTGAACAACGAGTCCGAGTTGTTCGGCTTCGGGACACGCGGCTTGAAGATGTCCGATTTCTTCGACGTGACGTCGACGGACGGCGGGGTGACCAACACCTACTCGCTGCGGTCCTTCACCGCCGCCGATAGTTCGACCACGACGGCCGACAACATCGCGATCGATCCCAAACGCTTCATGGCTCTGACCAACGAAGGCAAGTCGGCATCGGTGATCAGCACGTCCTACGACAACGGGACGCCCGGCATGACCACGAATGTCAGCCTGAACCTGCTGTCCGGCAGCATCTCGACCGGCACGACGGCGGCGATCAGCATCAACGTCACGACCTGATCCGTCACCACCCGATCCGGGGTACCCTCGCCGACGGATCACACCGGCGAGGCCGACCGGGTCCGCGGAATCAGATGCTCCGTTCCGTCGGTTTGTTGCCCATCCGGCAGCGAACACGGGTCATGCGGTAATTCGGATGCTCGCCGACCCACCGGGCTCCCTCGGTCTGCCCCGCGATGGGGCAGTTCGACATGGTGAGATACTGGTCGTCGGGGATCAGGGGAGTGACCGTCCGGCACTGGGTCGGATCGGCGATCAGGCAAAACACCATCGAGAGCGTGACGAGCATCGGATACCTCGCGTTATGCTGCATTGCAGCAAACACGATAAGCGGATGAATGCTCATCGGGATTGTGACAAAACGACGCTTCTGCTGCGACGCAGCATAGCCGTCCTCAAAGGAACGGCGACAACTGCCTGGGAATCCGCATCGGGAACTCCCCCTTGCGGATCAACCGGATCGCGTCGATACACTCGACCAGCTCACCGACCGTCGCGGGACCGGCGAAGTAACCGAAGGCAACATCGCGGTTCCGCCGGGCAATCTCCTTGTCGCCCGCGGTGAACAACGACTTGATGTTCCAGTTGCGGGCGATCGTCCGGGCGACGACCACGCCGAGGCCGCGTCCGGCCGGGAGGTCGATGTTGATCAGCGCCAGGTCGGGGCGGAACTGTTCCGCCAGGGCTATGGCGTCATCCACCTCGGCGACGGGTCCGATCGGATCGTATCCGGCCCCACGCAAGGCCTCGGCGAGGGCTTCGGCCAGAATGAGGTCGCCTTCAAGCAGCAATATTCTCATGGGTGGGGGTCGGACTCCGGGGTGGCTTGTCAACCTTAACCCGCTACCCGGCAACATATCACGCGCCCACGATTTACTGACAGTTAACCTTAATGCGCCATAACCTGCGGGCAGTCTTCAGGACAACATCTTTCGCAAAGCCCGCAGCCATGTTCGACATCAGCCCGACGATCGCCGCCGCCGTGTTCCTGTCCGCGTTCGCGCTGGACTTCCTGTATGCCCGCTACACCTACTACATCGTCTCGATGCAGGCGGAGATGGCAGCGATGCTGGCTTTCGTCTGGCACATGCTGAGCGCCGCCGTGGTCGTCCAGTACGCCGAGAACTCGGTCTACATCCTGTTCATGTGCGCCGGCGGCTGCCTCGGGACCTACCTGACCGTCTGGCTGCGGCGCCGCTCGGCGACGGCGCAGGCGGCGGCCCCCGCCGCCGGCGTCATGCAGAACTGACGGACTTTGCAGCCAAGGGGTCGATCAGGAAGCGCTCGGCATACCCGGACCCGCCGGCCCGTCTCGCCTCGTCCGCGGCGAAGGCCGTTAGCGCCGGACCGACCCGATCCGCCCCGCCGAACTGGAACGGCAACTGGGTGGCGTAGCGGCAGGCCCCCGCGACCTTGGCCGGGAGATGGTCGGAGACCGGAATCGCCAGCGGCACCAGACCGCCGGGCAGCCCCGGCGGCGGCGCCTCTTCCGGCGCCCGGATCACGTAGGGGAGGTCCCTGTACCAGGCGACGGGCCGGCCCAGTTCGACCATCGCCCTGACGGTCTGGCGGTGGTCCACATGGTTGCCGATCGCCTGGCACCCGAACATCAGGTCAGGCCCGACCCGGCCGGCAAGCGTGCCGATCCGGTGCGCCGCCTCCCGCCAGATCTCGTCCCCCGGCCGGATAACCGAGAAGAGTTCGGCGGCGGAGCCGTAACCCCGATGCGGCGCCTCGGCCAGATCGAGCCAATGGACCTCGTCCACTTCCAGCGTCCGCCCGAAGGCGGCATCCTCCTCCCGCCGGACCGCCATATAGTCCACCTTGGGAGCCAAACCCTTGTCGGTCTGGCAGGCGAGCGCGAACCCGCTCGGGTCGGGGACGGACCGCGTGAAGACGGTGGCCAGCACGGTGCGCCAGCCCGCCGCCTTCAGCATGGCCAGCGTCCCGCCGCAGGAAAAGGCGACGTCGTCGAGATGGGGGGAGATGAACAGCGCTGTGCGTGACGGCACGGGGGCGCCTCCTCTGGCTTGGGCAGGTCTAGAGCAGATGCGGGGCCGCCCGGAACCGGCAGGTCGGATCGGCGGTCTCCCGCGTGACCTCGGCCGGATCGTAGATGCCGGTCCAGGACGTGTCGGGCTTCGTTCCTCCGAGCCGGGCGTAGATTTCCTGGATGCGGCGGCCGATCGCGTGCCAGGAATAAAGGCTGCGCACCTCCTCCAGTGACTGGTGGGCCAGCCGCCGGCGCAAGGCCCCGTCGTCGAGCATCCGGCCGATCGCCGATGCCAGGCCGTCCACGTCGCGCGGTTCCACCAGCAGGGCGTTGGACCCGTCGGTCAGGCAATCGACCACGCCGACCGCGTTGGTCGAGACGATCGGCAGGCCGCTCGCCATGGCTTCCAGGATCGTGTTGGAGAAGCCCTCCGAGTATGTCGGCGAGACGAAGACGTCCCCCCGGCGGTAGACCTCGGCGGCGGCGAAATAGTCGGCATGCCCGGTCAGCGTAACGGCCCCGGCGAACTCCGCGGCGGATGCCCGCTCCCGCACCGCCTCCAGGTCCGGCCCGATGCCGGAGACGATCAGCCGCAGGGTGGGCCTCGACTCCCGAAGCCGGGCGAAGGCGTCGAGCAGTTCCATCACGCCTTTACGGCGATCGACGCGGCCGTGATAGAGCAGCACCGGCGCGTCCTGCAGGTCGCCGATGTCGCGGTCGGCGCGCGGATGGAAGCGTTCGGTGTCGGTGGCTCCCGGCACGATGACGAAGCGGTCCAGGTCGGTGCCGTGATGGTCGCGGACCTCCTCGGCGAAGCTCCGGCTGCCAATGATCAGGGCGCCGGCATGGCCCAGGACCGCCAGCATGGCCTGCTTGTGGGTGGCGCAGCAGGTGCCGACCCAGTGGCCGTCGCCCCCCTGGATCGACACCACGTTGGGGATGCCCAGCCGCCGGCTGATCTCCAGCGCCGCCAGCCCGCAGGGATAACCGTACTGGGCGTGGACGAGGTCGAACGGCGCGGCGGCATGCTCGGCCAGGGCCGCGGCGACCATCGCCTCCATGTCGGCTTCGAAATCGGCCGGCCGGCCGTGGCCGACCTCCTGCTCGCCCAGGGATTCCAGCCCGATCACCTTGACGCCGGGCACCGCGGGCGGCGGGCCGCCGCCATAGACGGCGGAGCCCGCGGGGTCGTCGCGGTACTGGGAGATCATCACGACGTCATGCCCGCCGACGACCAGTTCGCGCAGCAGGTTGGCGGCATAGACGCTCATGCCCGAGATCGCGGGGAAGAAGCGCCGGCTGATGAAGCAGATACGCATGGTTCAGGCACTCCGCTTCAGGGACCGGCCGGAGGCGGCGGGGAGCCGCGACTTCAGCCACTGGAGGCTTTCGGGAACGGCGAGGTGGGCGCGGTGGCTCTCCCGCGACAGCTCGACGCAGACCAGCCGGTCGAACCCGATCGCTTCCAGCGCCGACAGGACCGCCGGGATGTCCATGTCGCCCTGGCCGAAGGGGAGATGCTCGTGGACGCCGCGGCGCATGTCCTCGATCGCGACGGTGCCGAGGTCGCCGGCGAACTCCTCCACGGCGGCCGCGGGGTCGCGCTCTCCCGTGACCAGCAGGTGGCCGGTGTCGAGTGCCAGGCGTAGCGGCGCCGGGGTCCGCTCCGCCAAGTCGGCCTTTAACCGCCGGTAATCGTCCACGGTCTCCACCAGCATGCCGGGCTCCGGCTCCAGGGCGACGGTGACGCCGTCCGCGGCGGCGGCCTCGGCGACCTGGGCGACGCCCTCGACCAGCCAGCCCCAGGCGGTCGCGGGATCGACGCCCGGCTGCGGCACGCCTGCCCAGAAGGAGACGGCCTCCGCCTGGCAGATCGCCGCGATGCGCACGCAGCGGGACAGGAAATCGACGCGCCGGGCGCGGCCTTCCGGAGAGGGATTCAGCAGGGTCGGCTCGTGCTTGACGCGGGGGTCGAGCAGGTAGCGCGCGCCCGTCTCGATCACCAAGCCGAGGCCAAGGCCGCGCAGCCGGGAAGCCAGCGCCTCCGCCCTGCCCTCCAGGTCGGGGGCGAACGGGTCGAAATGGTGGTGGTCCAGGGTCAGCGCCACCCCGTCATAGCCGCTGTCGGCGATCAGGGAGAGCGCGTCGTCCAGCCGGTGGTTGGCGGCGCCGTTAGTGTTGTAGGCGAAACGCAGGGGCATTTCCGGGCCTCTCGGCTTTGGTCTGTTCAGGATCGCGCGGTTTCGAGCGCGAAGCGGACGGCGTGGCTTTCCGGCTCGCGGTACAGCGGGTAGAGCCGGCCGACGATCCGGTCGATGGCGGCGGTGTCGAGCCAGGCCGGGCCGCCCAGCCGCTCGACCGCCTCGCGGGGAAGCGGCACGGCGGCGGCCCCGTCCGGCGGGGTCCCGACGCCGGCGAGCGGGCTGCCCCGCTCCATCAGGCGGCGGAGGCCGCGCTCACCGATGCGGTGGTAGCTCATGGTCTCGCACTCCAATCCAGGGACGATCGCCTTGACGGCGGAGATCGCGCCGTCGGGCGGCGACAGGTCCAGGTAGAGGATGTCGAAGCCCGCCTCGGCAAGGATCGCGGAGATCCTTTCCAGCCGCTCGGCCGGGGTGTCGGCGGGGGATTCCGGAAGATCGGCGAAGCTTTCCGTCGTCCGCCGGGACAGCACGGTGTCCGCCAGCAACCCGCGCAGCTCGCCGGCCGACAGGCCGCACCAGGCGGCCATGGCCTCGACCGCGCGCGGCTCCTCGGCGCTTGCGACGTGGCGGGCGCGGTAGCGGTCCAGGTAGCCTTCGGGGGCGATCCGCTCGATGAGGTCCAGCGGGCCGTGGGACATGGCCTTGCGCGACCGGCTGGAGCAGAACTCCAGCAGGGCCTTGTTCAGCGCCCGCTCGCGGTCCAGGTCGCAGGCCTCGCCGCAGGCGGTCTGCATGATCGGCACGGTCGAGCGGCCGTCGCGGTCGGAACCCACCACATAGAGGTTGACCAGCCCGAAATCCGTCGCGGCCAGCTTGGCGATCACGTCGATGCCCAGCCGGTCCAGGTGCGCCAGGAGCCGCAGCGTGTCGGGATCCTTGACTCCGGACAGGTCGAGCACGCGCCCCTGGTCCATGGCGCGGAAGCCGGTGCAGTTGCCGTCGCGCTGGAGCAGTTCCAGGAGCCCATGGACCAGCGCCCGCTCGAAGCCGTCGCCGGCGCCCAGCCCGTTGGTGATCGGCGTCGTCAGCGGCTCGATGCCGTCCAGCTGCGACCGGTAGCAGGCCGCGAACTCGTACGGCACAAGGACCGGCTCGCCCGACGGAAAGCGCCGCGCCGCCACCCAGGTCAGCGGCTTGTCCGGGGCATAGTCGGATCCGGCCGGCAGGCACAGGGTCAGCGGGTCGCAGACGCCGCGTTCCCCCCGGGCCGCCACGAGGTCGTCGTAGCTGCCGGTCACCCGCTCCAGCCGCCGAAGCACGGTGTCGGCCTGGACATTCTCGGCCAGCTCGCCTAGCACGCCGACCAGCGCCTGGTCGAAGCTGGCACCATAGCCGAAGCTGTCGAACTGGGACCCGTCCTGCTGCCGGTGGCAGGCGAACACGACCGGCACGCCGATGCGGTCCAGCCCGTCCACCCGGAAATGCTCCAGCTCGCCTGGCGGCAGGTTGTCCGTATAGGCCTTGATGACGGGTTGCAGGCTCATGCGAGGCTCTCCAGCGGAAACGGGCGGGTGCTGGGCGCGCCCGCCAGCAGGCGGTCGAACAGGCCCAGCGCGTGGGCTCGGGTGACGCCGGCGGCATGCTCGAACGGGGTGAAGACGTGGTCGAAATCCAGTTCCGCGAAGACGGCCCGGTAGCGCCTGATCTCGTCGTGACTCAGCGGGATCTGGTAGTGGAAGCCCTTGTGGCAGCTCAGCGCCACCGGCCGGCCCTCGCCGTCCAGGTCCACCTTCAGGCAGTCGCCGCAGAACAGCGCCCGGTCGCGGGCGTCGTGCAGCACGGCATGGCCCTCGTAATGGCCCTGGGTCGCGATCATGGTCAGGCCGGGCGCCAGCGCGTGGACGTCGTCGGACGGCCACGAGACCCGGAACGCCTTGGTGTAGCGCAGCCCGTCGCGGTGGATCACCACGGTCGGGTCGAACCGCTCGGCCAATTGCCAGAGGGCGCCGAAACCGTGGGGGTGGGAGCCGGCCAGGATGCTGATGCCGCCCAGCCGCTCGATCTCGTCCAGCGCTTCCGGCGTGTAGAAAGGCGCGCCCTCGAAGGCGATGTTGCCCTCCTCGCGGAGCAGCAGCCAGCCGGTCGAGCCGAGCCCGAAGGCCGGCTCGCAGGAGAAGCCGACGATGCCGGGCATCGCCTCGGCCCAGCGGGTGGTGACCTTGCCGGTCAGGTCCCCGGCCGTGCGGAAGTCCCAGCCGTCCGGCGGCAGGGCGTTCCGCACGTCCATGCAGACGGGGCAGCCGATCGGGTCCTGCCCGGCGAACCAGGGTTGCCAGAACCCGCAGTGGGAGCAGGCATACTGGGTCAGCGGCATGATCGCTCCATCAGGGTGAACAGGCGCAGGTCGCGCCCGGAGGGATAGGGAAAGGGCCGGCCGGCCAGGACGGCGTCGCCGAACGCCTCGATCTGGTTCAGGAACGGGCTGCGGTCGGCGCCGGGGACCGGCACTTCGGAACGCGCGCCGGTCCTGGCATCGATCAGGGCAAGGGTGCCGCCGGGCGTTTGGCCCATGGTGTCGGTGGCGACCGCCATGGCCCGGGTCCCGACCAGTTCCAGCGTCCGCCTGGGATAGGCGTCGGGGCAGTTGTAGGCGACCTGGATGGTGCCCAGCGTCCCGTCCTCGAACCGGCCGGTCAGCACGGCGCCGTCGTCCACGGGATAGTCATGGACCCGCCGCTGGACAAGCGCCCGAAGCTCCGCCCAGGAGCCGCCGAGCAGCACCTCCAGCAGGTCGATGCCGTGGGGAGCCAGGTCCCACAGGGCGCCGCCCCCCGCCCGGTTCGGATCGGCCCGCCAGTTGTCGCCGGAACTCCGATCCGTGGGGCTCCAGTCCGGCGGCAGCCAGCAGGCGTAGAAGATGCGGGCCTGGGTCACCGTGCCGAGCGCCCCTGCCGCGACCAGTTCCCGAAGGCGCACATGGGCGGCGTGGAACCGCTGGTCATAGGCGATGCCCAGGGTCACCCCGGCCTCCTTGCAGGCGGCCACCATGATCTCCGCGTCGGCCGAATGGGTCGCCATCGGCTTCTCGCACAGGACATGCTTGCCGGCGGCGGCGCAGGCGGCGACCACCGGCATGTGCTGGTCGTTGGGCGTCGCGACATAGACGGCCCGGACGGCGGGATCGGACAGCACGGCCGCCAAGTCCGAGGTGCCGAGGCTGCCCAGCCCCGAGGGGTCGCGGTCGCAGAGCGCCACGACGCGGCCGTTCCGTGCCGCGTGGATCGCCGGGATGACGTAGTCGCGGGCCACCCAGCCGCAGCCGACCACGGCCCAGCCCAATTCCCGGCCAGCCATCACCAGCGCTCCGGCAGGTCAAGCAGGATGCGGCGCCGGGCCAAGTCCCGGATCCGGGGATCGTCGATGCGGAAGTCGCCGCCCAGGGTGTCTTCGGGCAGGTCTTCGGGCGGAATCTCGGCCTCCAGATAAGTCGCCGATGCGTATTCGCGGGCGAAGGCGGGCGTCGGCCAGACCGGCCGCAGGCGGTTTCCGTCACGCTCCAGCAAGGGATTGATCCGGAGCCGGGCGCCGGGCGGCGGCGAGCGGAGGTCTACCGGACGGGTATCGACCGTCCCGGCGCTCCAGGCGAGCGAGACCGCCTCGACCGCCGCCAGTTCCTCCGCCGTGCGGGTGGGCGTCGGGGAGCGGGCCAGTTCGGCGTCGTCGTAGAGCTGGCAGCCGGGGAACAGCGCCGCGTATTCCTCCGGCGTGCGCGGCCGGCCGGCGATGCCATGCTCGAACCGCACATTGTGGGCGTGCCCGATCAGCACCGTTCCCGAGGCTCCGGCGGCCCGCATCAGATGACCGGCGATCCGCTCCTGCTCCGGCATGAAATAGAAGGCGTCGTGGCACAGGATCGCCGTCCCCTCCGGCAGCGCCATCGGGATACCGGACGTGACGTCGGCGCAGACCAGCGGGGCGTCGGGAATCAGGAAAGCCTTGGCGAGCCACAGCTTGGCGAACACCACGTCGATCCCGGCCACGGCCGTCCCGCGCCGGTCCAGGTCGCGCAGGATCTGTCCGATGCCGCAGGCGATCTCCAGCACCAGCGGCGGATCGGTCCAGCGGGCCTCCAGCAGTCCCAGGGCGGACAGAAAGGTCGGCGCCGACCAGCGGTGGGCGAAGTAGTGGGCCACCGGCCCGAAGTTCAGCGCCGCCATGGCCTCGCGCAGGGTCATGTGCCCGACGGCGTCGGCGAGACGGCCTGCGGTGTCCAACGAGGGCGGCGGGATGCGGGCCCAGTCGTCCTGGTCGCGCAGCAGCAGCGCCAGCGCCGCGCGCTCGTCACCGCGGTCGATCGCAGCCAGCGCCGCATCGCGCAAACCCTCCCGGCCGGTGCGCAGGAACGGGATGCCGGCGACCACGGGCCAGCGTTCCGTCCCGTCGGTGAGACAGCCCGGACCTTCGGCGTGCAGCGGCCGGCCGGTCGTCGGGCTCAGCAGGGGCAGGGCTTCCGTCACCGCATCAGCCCGACGTCGCGCAGCATGCCGGTCTGGAAATCCTGGAGCGGACCGGCATGGACCAGTTCCATCTCCTCGACCGCGTGGCGCAGTTCGAAGCCGGCGGCCCGGGCGTAATGGTCCATCTGGAGGATGCGGTCGATCACGTCGCCCGCATGGAAGGCCCTGGCTTCCGGCGTTTCCGCGTGCGGCAGGAGCTTGCGGGCCTGTTCGCAGGCGTGCGCCAGATGGTCGGGCAAGGTCGCGACGACCTCGTAGGTCAGGGTCCGGATGATGGAGTCCAGATGGTCGCCCAGCAGCACCTCCCCCGCGAAGCCGCTGTCGGGCAGCGTGGCGTTGTGGAAATGGTGGCACAGTCCGGCCAGGAACGGCGCCGCCGGGTCGGCCCCGTAGGAAGGGCTGACCAGCGCCGCGGTGACGGCCGTGACGAAGCAATGGTCGGCATGGCTTTCCGGCGGCTCCAGCACCAGCCGGGGATGTCCCGGCCGGGTGGCGCCCGCGCGCGGCTGCCGCTCCAGGTCATGGACGAAGGCCGGCGGCTCCGCGGCGGCGGGATCATGCTCGCCCAGATGGTCGCGCAGCGCCGCCGCCAGTATCGGGTCGACCGGGCCGGCGACGGCGTCGAAGCCGTTCCGAAGCACCCCCGTCGCGGCATCGTCGTCGAGCCCTGCGCGGGTCAGCATGGCGCGGTCGATGCCGCCGAGCCGGGCGGCGGCCACCGCCAGCGCGGTTTCCCGCAGGGCGACGGTGGCGGGGGAGTCCCCCGCCGCCAGCCGCCCCCAGGCGCGCCGGAAAGCGCGCGCCGCCAAGGTTCCCTCGATGCCGGCGGCCCGCACCCGCTTCAGGTCGTTGATCTCCCGCAGCAGCGGAAGCAGGGACTGGTCAACCGACATCGGCAAGGCTCGCCGCGGCCGCTTTCAGGGACTGCTCGCTGCGTTCCGTCGCGGTTACCGGGCTGTCCGCCCCGTCGAGCCAAGCCCGGAACCGGCGCTCCTGCTCGGGCCAGGCGTGCTCCGGCTCGGCGCCGTTCGTCATCAGCGGCGCCTTGAAGAAGACGCCAAGCTCCTCCAGCACGCCGCCCTGTCCGCGCTGCTTCGCCAGATCCAGGCACCGGGCGATCTCGATCACCAGCGGGGCCGCCAGGATCGAGTCCTTGCACAGGAAGTTGATCTTCATCTGCATGCGGTGGCCGAGGAAGCCGGTCAGGTCGATATTGTCCCAGGCCTCCTTGTCGTCGCCGCGCGGCGGGTAGTAGTGGATGAACACCTTGTGGTTCTCGACCTTGTAGCCGAGGATGCTGTCAAGCACCGACCCCTTGGTGTCCAGCTTGGACGCCAGCGAACTCGGATCGTCCAGTGCCAGCCCGTCCCGGTTGCCGAGGATATTGGTGGAGTACCAGCCGTCCACCTTCAGCGAGCGCCCGCGCAGCGCCGGCGCAATAACGGTCTTGATCAGGGTCTGCCCGGTCTTGCCGTCCTTGCCGGCGATCGGGGTGCCGTGCCGCCGCGCCAGCTCCTTCAGCGCCGGGATGTCGGCCGAGACGCTGGGGGTGAAGTTTCCGTACGGGATGCCGCTGGTGATCGCGGCATAGGCATAGAGCATCGCCGGACCGATCTCCGGATCGTCGGCGTCGAGGGCCATCTCGAACGCTTCCGGCGTCGCGAACTGCGGCAGCTTGGTATCGACCAGCCGCTCGGTCGAGGCGAGGTGGACCACCACCACGTCGTCGACGCCGCTGTCGGCCTTGAACCGGGTCAGGTCGTCCTTCAGGCTCGCCACCTGGTCGCGCATGGAGGTCAGGTTCGCTCCCTCGCGGCCGGCGACGTTGCGGCAGAACTTGACGTTGCCGACGGCGGGCCAGGGCCGGACCGCTTCCAACTGGGTGCGGACCAGATCAAGCTCGGCCGGTCCCAGGACGCCGTGCTGCCTGACGGCGGAGGCGAGATCGTCCGGATAGAGATCCCAGCCGGCCAGGCTGATGTTCTGGTAGGGCGCCAATCCGGCGTGGTTGGCATCGGCCAGCGGCAAACCCGACAGATCGACGGCGCCGCGGCGGATCATTTCCAGCCCGGCTGCGACCGTCGTTGCGACAGCCCCACCCAAACCAACGATTGCAACGCCGAGACGGCGTGCAGGCATCTCGCTCATAAATCCTCCGGAATTTCGTCGGACGCGGGCGCGCCGACTTTGAACTCGCATCTGTGGGAACGGAGGATGGTTGGCAGATCCAAACAGGACACTCGCCAATTGGCGAGAAGTTGCGTTCATCCGGGCTACCCAAATATACATCTGGATACTATGTTTCCTTTTGTGGAATGCGGTTCAAATTCTTGCCTCTACTACAAAGTACCTGCCCAAAATTAAAATCAAATCCGAAATTGACTGACCGTACCACCATCCCACATCAGGTCTCGCCCCGGGCTTCACTCCCCAAGGCGCTCCGCGATCCGGGCGAGCTGGCCCGGCGCGGGACGCTGACGGACAGCGCGCACGTGCGGCCGCTGACGCGGTACGCCAGGGATCTGGCTACCCGCATGGGCAGCCCGGTTCCGCTGGCCGACCCGCTCGACGGCGGCGTGTCGGCAAGGCTGCTGATCCTGCTGGAAACGCCGGGACCCAAGATGCTGACCACCGGGTTCGTGTCGCGGGACAACCCCACGGGGACCGCCGCGAACCTGTTCCGTTTCCTGGAACAGGCCGGCATCGCCCGTGCGGAAACGGTGATCTGGAACATCGTCCCGTGGCTGATCCAGGTTCCGGGCACGCCCAACCGCAACCCGACCCGGGCCCAGGTCGCCCAAGGGCTGCTCCACCTGCCCGACTTCCTGGACCTGCTGCCGGGGCTGGAGCTGGCCGTCACCGCCGGGCGCAAGGCCGAGGCCGCCCGGGGCCTGCTGGAGGCCCGGAACATCCCGTGCCTTGCCATGCCGCACCCCAGCCCGACCTATGTCTGCACCAGCCCCGACGTGGCACGCCGGATCTCGGCCTGCCTGACGGCGGCGGCGGAGCGGCTGGCCGCCCAACGACTGGACGCCCGACGACTGGACGTCACCAGGTAAAGCGCCATGTCTCCGTCATGACCCGATCGCTCCGCATCAGCCGCGCCGCCAGCTCCGCCGGCGCATCTTCAACCGGCCGATACTCGAAATACAGGCGCCAGCCCCCGGTTTGCGGCACATGCTCGACCACCGGCTCGACCACCGCGCCGGCGGAAGCGGTGACATCAGCGGAAAGGCCGGCGCCGTGACCCGGCAGCCCGTCCCCCTCGAAATCCACCACGAAGAACCGGCGCTCCGGCGAGGGCGGCACCGTCGGACGCAGCCGTTCGGCCGAGCCGATATGCGTCCCCGTCACCCGCCCCAGCGGGTACAGGCCGGTGCCGCCGTCCATCACGGTCAAGTCATAGCCGAAATCCAGCGGCCGGCCCGGATCCGGCGGCCGTCGCGGCACCCAGTAGGCCACGATGTTGTCGTTGTACTCCTCCAGGGAGGGGAATTCGTAGAGTTCGAGAACGCCCTGCGCCCAGTCGCCCCGCGGCTCGACCCAGAGGCTGGGCCGGCGCTCGTGCATCGCCTGGACATCCAGGTAGCTGGCGAAGTCGCGGTCCCGCTGCATCAGGCCGAAGCCGCCGGGTCCGGCCATCGCGTAGCCGGTGGCGAGCGGCGACGGGCGGCCGTTGACCAGCGGGCGCCAGCTCCACTCCCCGGCGCCGTCCAGCATCAGCAGCCCGTCGCTGTCGTGCATCTCCGGCCGGAAATCGTCGAAACCGCGCGGGCCGTTCTCGCCATGGAGGAACATGCTGGTCAGCGGCGCCAGGCCGAGCTGGCCGACCGGCCGGCGCAGGACCAGGGAGGCGTCTACCCGCGCCCGGGTGGTGTCGCCGGGTCGCAGCCGGAACCGGAAGGCGCCGGTCACGCTCGGCCCGTCGAGCAGCGCCAGCACGGTGATCTCCTCCGCTCCCGCTTCCGGGCGCTCGATCCAGAATTCCGTGAAATCGGGAAATTCCTCCGGCTCGGAACCGCCGGTATTGACCGCTACCCCCCGGCCGGAAATCCCGTATTCCTGCCCCCGGGCGATCAGCCGGAAATAGGACGCGCCGAGGAACACCGCGAACTCGTCGCCGGTGGAGCCCCCGCCGGCGGGATGGTGCAGCCGAATCCCGGCGAACCCGAGGTCCGGCAGGTCCGGGACGTCGAGGCCGCCGAGGTCGAACATGTCCGGACGGTAGGCCACCGGCGTCACGATGCCGTCCTCGACGATGCCGACGCGGACCCGCCGCCGATAAAGGAAGCCCCGATGGAAGAACTGCGCCTTGAAACCGTTCCCGTCGGCCCACAGGGCGCTGGACGGGCGGAAACGGATCGCGCGGTACTGGTCGTAGCTCATGTCGCGCAGCACCGCCGGCATGGTCTCCTCGGGCGGCTGGTAGGGCCGGGACGCCCGCTCGGCCGCCATGCGCTTGACCTGCTCGAACCCGAAGCTTCCCTCCGCCCTTGCGATGCCACGATTGCTCCCTATGCCGGGACCGCACAGCAGCAAGGCGCTTCCCACGCCGGCGGATCCGGATAAGAACGACCTGCGTGAAAACAACCGTTTCCACAGAATAAAATCGTCGGCGCGGTGGTTCATCGATAAGCCCTGTCCTCGGCTCCATTCAGGGGGCGCCGTGCCCAGCAATAACTTCCCGGAAGGCCACCTGTTCCATGACGCTCGATCCCTCGGCCGAGACTTCGCCGCGCCTGTCCCTTGCGGTGCGCAGGGCATTGTTTCTGGGCCCGGCGCTTTTCCTGACCCTGCTTTCGGCGGTGCTTGCGGCCGAGGCGATGGGCGGACCCCGGACCGGCCTGGACTGGGTGCTGGTGATCCTGTTCACGCTCAACCTGGGCTGGCTGGCGCTGAACGGCTGGCAGGTGGTGCTGGGATTCGTCGTGCATTGCCTGGGCAGGCGCGCCTTTCCGCCGCTGGAGCGGGCCGCCGCCGGAATCGACGTCATGACCCCGCCCAGGGCGAGGACCGCGGTGGTGCTCCCGATCTACAACGAGGACGTCGCCGCGGTGTTCGCCGCCGTCGCGGTGATGGCCCGCTCGCTGGAGCGGACCGGCGAGGTCGGGCGGATCGACCTGTTCGTCCTGAGCGACACCCGCGACGAGGCGATCTGGCGGGCGGAGGAGCGAGCCTACGACGCCCTGCTGGCGGAGTTCGCCGGTCAGCCGGGGCTTCCGGCGGTGTTCTACCGCAGGCGCCAGGACAATGGCGGGCGCAAGGCCGGCAACCTCGCCGATTTCTGCATCAATTGGGGACACCGGTACGATTTCATGGTGGTGCTGGACGCCGACAGCCTGATGGGCGGCGACACGATCCGCCGCATGATCCGGCTGATGGAGGACAACTCCCGGATCGGCCTGATCCAGACCGTTTCCCATCCGGTCAATCGGGAAACGCTGTTCTCCCGCATCCACCAGTTCGCCGCCAACCTCTACACGCCGCTGTCGGTCCTGGGACTGAACTTCTGGCAGCAGGAAGACGCCAACTACTGGGGCCACAACGCCATCGTCCGGGTCAAGGCCTTCATGGACCACTGCGACCTGCCGGTGCTTCCCGGCAAGGCCCCGCTGGGCGGCGAGATCCTGTGCCACGACGTGGTCGAAGCCTGCCTCATGCGGCGCGGCCCGTGGGAGACCTGGGTGCTCCCCCTGCTCGGCGGCACCTGGGAGGAGATCCCCGCCAACACCATCGACTATGCCGGCCGCGACCGGCGCTGGGCGCAAGGCAACCTCCAGCACATGCGCTTCCTGCCGGCCCACGGCATCCGCTGGCCGGGCCGCCTGCACATCCTGATGGGCATCATGTGCTACGTCTCCGCCCCGGTGTGGTTCGCCTTCCTGGTGCTGTCGGCCGGCCAGCTGATCCTGGGGGAGGAGCGCGGCGGCTACGGCCTGCTGACCTCCGGCCTGTTCAATCCCGGCGCCGCGGCGGCCGCCATGTTCGCCCTGACCCTGACGCTGCTGTTCCTGCCCAAGCTGCTGAGCCTGGCGGCCGTCCTGGCCGACGCCAGGGCGCGGGCCGGATTCGGCGGCGCCCCGCGCCTGCTGGCCAGCGCGTTGCTGGAACAGGTGTTTTCGACGCTGCAGGCGCCGGTCCACATGGCCTATTACACGCGTTTCGTCGTCTCCACCCTGGCCGGGCGGATCGTCTCCTGGGACGCCCAGCCGCGCGGCGACCGCGGCGTGGGGCTGGGCGAGGCGTTCCAGCGCCATGCGGTGCATGTGATCCTGGGCCTCGTCCTGGCCTCGACGGCCCTGCTGGTCGGTCCCGTGCTGTTCTGGTGGATGTCGCCGATCATCGCCGGCCTGGTGCTCAGCCCGGTCCTGACGAGCTGGTCGAGCCGGCGCGACGCCGGGCTGGCGGCCCGCCGCCTCGGCCTGTTCCTGATCCCGGCGGAGGTCGTGCCCGAGCCCGAGTTGACCGAACTGGCGGCCCGCCTGCGTGCCCCCGGCCCGGGCGACGGCTTCGCCGGAGCCGGCGCACGCCCTGCACTGCCCCGGCGCTCGCCGATCCCCATGGTGCCGCAATCCCTCTACCGGCCTTCGGCGCTCGCCGGGGAAACGGCCGACGCGGATTGATGCCTGCGCCGATCGGCGTTGCTATCCGTTATGGCTGGGTCAACCGTCAGATCGGACCCATCCATGGTAGATACCCGCCACGTTCCCTCCTCCAAGCTCGCCTCGCAAGAGCGTAAGGACGCCGACAGCATCTCCGCTCCCCGCACCCTCATCGTCCATGAGGCGGTGCGCATAGAAGGCGAGGAGGAACTGCGCCGCCCGACATCCTCGCTGATGTGGTCTGCGCTGGCAGCCGGGCTCTCCATGGGCTTCTCCATGGTCGGCGACGGGCTGCTCCGCGCCGGCCTGCCCGACGAACCGTGGCGGCCGCTGATCAGCAGCTTCGGCTACAGCTTCGGCTTCCTGATCGTCATCCTGGGCCGGCAGCAGCTGTTCACGGAAAACACGCTGACCGTGATCCTTCCCCTCCTGTACGAGCGGAGCTGGGTCGGCCTGCGCGACGTGGTCAGGCTCTGGGCCATCGTCTTCATGGCCAACATCCTCGGCACGCTGATCTTCGCCTTCGCCGTCGAATCGACCGGGGTGTTCTCGCCCGAAGCCAAGGAACAGTTCCTCCAGCTTGGCGTCCATGCCGCGGAGCCGAGCCCCACGGCCACGTTCGCCAAAGCCATCTTCGCCGGCTGGATCATCGCCCTGCTCGTCTGGCTGCTGCCCCTGGCCGGTTCGGCGAAGCCCTTCGTGATCATCGGGCTGACCTATCTGGTGGCCCTCGGGCAGCTTTCCCACATCATCGCCGGATCGGTGGAAGTGGCCTATGCCGCCTTCGCCGGAGCGGTGGACTGGAGCGAATACGCGATCGGGTTCCTGCTGCCGACGTTGCTGGGCAACGTCGTCGGCGGAGTGGGACTGGTGGCTCTGCTCGCCCATGCGCAGGTGAAGGAGGAGGATGATTGAGGTCCATGCGCCTGCGGAAGGCAGCGCGCCCGGCGAATGTCGGCGAACAAGAGAGTCGGGTCTGTTCCGGGAGCAACTATCCATGACTGGGTTGACGCAAACGTAAACGTCATCCCTGCCGGCAATGCAACTTCAAAAAAGACCTGTCTGCACCATGTTTTGATTGCACCGACACCCCCGCTATCACCTTTCTCAGATGCAGGAGAACCTTTAGACTGTTGATCAAGGCGGCCAGGCCTTAATAATGTCGAACAAAGGGCGATAGTGCTCTCTGAAGGGGGCTGGATGATAGTGCTTCCGGGCTCACCGCTCGTTCGGCGTCTCGTAATTCCTGTCGTCTTCATGTTCGCCGTGGGCGCCGCGACCATCTTCGGGCTGGCGAGCATCTCGGCATTCTGGCAGGACAGGAAGGCTGCGGTCGACTCCAGGCGGATGGTCGAGCATGCCTTGTCGGAAGAGAAGACCGCGCTCGCCGTGCTCGCCAAGGACTATACCTGGTGGGACGAGCCGATCACCCGCCTCTTCATCGAGTTCGATGCCGATTACGCCGACAGCGACTTCGGAGACTACCTGATCGACCAGCATGCCGCGGCCGCGGTCTTCGTATTCAACGAAAGCGGCTCGCAGATCTACGGCCGTACCGACGAGCGGTTCGAGGGCGGAGCGGAGGCCGGCCGGGAGATCGGCGCCGATCCGGAACTCCGCCAGCTGTTGCGGCAGGCCATGGCGTCCGGGCCATCGGAACCCGTGGTGGCCACGGGTATCCTGGACCTGGGCGGCTCGATCCATATCGCGGCGGTCTCGCGCTTCACGCCGGAGGCGGGAAGCACCGATTTCGCGGAACCGCCGCCGCTGGGCACGCTGGCCATCCTGCGCAGGATGGACGGCAAGTTCCTCGAACTCATCGGCCAGACCGCCCATGTCAACGACTTCGCGATCCTGCCGCCCGAAGCGGAGAAAGCGGGCTCGCTGACGGCACCCTTGATGACCCCCCTGGGAAACAGGCTGGCGACGCTGAGCTGGAAACCTCCCACGCCGGGGCGCGACTTCCTCACCTGGTTCCTGCCCCCTCTGCTGGCGGTCGGCCTGATCATGGGCCTGCTGCTCGCCCTCGTCCTGTCGCGGGTCCGGCAGTTCGCCGAGCACCTGGCCACCAGCGAGGAGCGGCTGGCGCTGGCGATGGACGCGGCGCGCGACGGGCTGTGGGACTGGAACATCGAGACCGGCGAGGCCCATTTCAGCGCGCGCTGGGCGACCATGCTGGGCTACCGGCCGGACGAGATCGAACCCAGGACCGGCGCGTGGGAGAGCCTGGTCCATCCGGACGACCTGCCCGAAGTGATGCGGGCGCTGGCCGAATGCCGCCAGGGCCGCAGCGCGACATACGAGGTCGAGCACCGGATGCGGGCGAAGGACGGCGGTTGGCACTGGATCCTGGCGCGCGGCAGGGTCGTGACCCGCAACGCGGCGGGCGCCGCGCGCCGCATGATCGGAACCCACACCGACGTGACCGCGCGGCGCCTGGCGGAACAGCGGGCGCTCGACGCCTGCGCGGAGGCGGAAGCGGCGAGCCGGGTCAAGAGCCATTTCCTGGCGAACATGAGCCACGAACTGCGCACGCCGCTGAATGCGATCATCGGTTTCTCCGACATGCTGCTGCGCGAGTTCTTCGGGCCGCTGACACCCAAGCAGAAGGAATATGCCGCCGCCATCAACTCCTCCGGCTCGCATTTGCTGGAGGTCATCAGCGACGTGCTCGACCTGTCGAAGGTCGAGGCCGGGCGCATGGAGCTTCACCCGGAAACCGTCGATGTCTCCGCCCTGGTGAGATCCTGCGCCGACCTGATGGAGAGCGAGGCGGACCAGGGCAACGTGACGCTGGAAACCAGCCTGCCCCCGCATCCGGTCGAGATCACCGCCGACAAGGTGCGGCTACGCCAGATCATCCTGAACCTGCTGTCCAACGCGGTGAAGTTCACCCCGGGCGGGGGACGCGTCGATATCGCCGTCCGCTGGCCGGCCGAAGGCGGCCTGGAGATCAGCGTGCGGGATACCGGCGTCGGGATGCGGCCGGAGGACATCCGGATCGCCCTGGAGCCTTTCCGCCAGATCGACGATTCGATGTCGCGGCGGCACCAGGGCACCGGTCTCGGCTTGCCGCTGGCCAAGATGCTGGCGGAACTCCACGGCGGCGAACTCGACCTGGCCAGCGAGCCGGAACGCGGCACGACGGTGACCGTCACCTTGCCCGCCCCGAAACGGCGGGCGGCGTTGCGCTCGGTCAGCGGGCGATCGGCCTGAGCGGCACGGGATCGCCGGTCGCCACCCAGTCGCCGACGCCCCTCGGCGCCGCCCCTGTTTGGGTCCGCCCACCCGCCAGGGCGACCGGTGCGCCCGCCGGCGCGCCGGCCGCTGCCGCTGGCGCGGCCACGGGCGTGCTGGCCGGCACGGTCGCCGGGACCGGGGCCGGCGCGTCGGCGGCCGGTGCCGGGGCGGCTTGGCGGATTGGGGCCGGCATGGCGACGACGACCCGCTGGGTCACCGGCGGAGGCTCGTCGGTCTGGTGGGTCAGCCGCTTATGGATGAAGACCTGTGAATTCCCTTGCCGCAGCGCGAGCCATTCGGTTCCCGGCGGCCGGCCCAGCACGTCGAGCGGGTCGCCCGGCCGCACCCCGCCGACGATCGGAAAATCCGTCCCCGGCCCGGCGCGCAGGTTGGCCGCCTTGGCCGCGACCCACTTCCCCGGCACCGCCTCGAACCGCGGGGCCGCGGCGGGTGCCGGAGGGGCGGCGACCGTCGCCTCCGGCCTGGGCGGAGCGGCCTGGCAGGCGCCGAGGCCGAGCAGGAGGGCGATGGCGGCGACGGGACGGCGCATGGAACTGTGACCCCGGATAGGACTGAGCGGCTTGCCGCCGCAGCCTAGCGGGAATGCATTTCCGAGCGGTTAACCAGTCGCCCGCGGACACCCGTCCGCGGAACCGTCAGCCACAATACTGGTGCAGGTTCCGGCTCCGCGCGGCTTCCGCCTCCAGCATCTTCCGGTCGCTCTCGTGCCGGGCGGAGAAGGACAGGACATATTGCTGGAGTTCGCGGGCCTGGAACGGCTTGGCCAGGAAGAACAGGCGGTCGGCCGGCGGAATGTCGCGGGTGATCTCCCGGGCGTCCACCCCGGTGAAGCCGCTGACGATCACGATGCTGATCAGGCCGTCCAGTTCCCGGATGCGCTTGGCCGCCTCCAGTCCGGAGATGCCGGGCGGCATCCGGACGTCCAGGAACGCCGCGCCGAACGGCCGACCTGTCCGCAGCCCCTCCAGGACCTGGGCGACCGCCGGCTCACCCTGGCGCACGCAGACCAGTTCCACTTCCAGGTTCGCGGGGTCTTCCGACCGGCCGAAAAGCTGTTCCTCGATTTCGGTGATGCGGTCGCGCCTCGGCGCCAGGTCGTCGATGACATAGCGGTAGCTGTCGAGCAGCATGGGCTCGTCATCAGCCGCCAGGACGCGGAAAGGTTGGGTCGTCCTCATGCCGTCTCTTTCAGGCTGTCGAAATTGAAGACCCTCTTCCTGGCCGGGAGCCGGACCACCATCCGCGCGCCCCGGCCGATGCCGTCGCTGACCGCCCAGATGCCGCCGCCCATTCCCGCCAGGCTGTTCGCGCACCAGTGCAGACCGATGCCGCCGCTGTGGACCCGGCGGGTGCTGTAGCCGCGCTCGAAGATCCGGTCCAGCTTGTCCTCCGGAATACCCTGCCCATCGTCGGAAACGTGCAGTTCCACCATGTCCACGCCGTCGCGCCTCACCAGTTCGCCATCGATCGAGATCGTTCCGGCCCCGCGACCCGCGGCCAGGATCGCCTCCTCGGCATTCACGATCAGGTTGCCGAACACCTGGGTCAGGACCACGTGATGGCCGCGAACGGCGGGCAGCTTCGCCACGCCGGGCGCCACCGCGATCCTGATCTTCTCGCCATTCTGCAACAGTTTCGAGGCCTCGTCGACCACACGGGAGATGTCGATTGTCTCAACCTGACGTTTTGCCCGGCTGAAACGCTCATGGTCATAGAAGATCTGCTCGATCTGAGTCGCCTGGTCGCCGATCACGCCGATGTCGGTCTCGATGGTCGAGTGGCTGGTGCGCAGATGCTCCATGCAGGCTTTCAGGTACGTCACGGCGAGGGCGCAGTCCTGTCGGTCGGCGGTCGCCGCCTCGACGCGCCCGACGGCCGCCTCCATCCTGTCGAGATGGGCCATGTCGAGCGCCCGCCCGATATGCCAAAGCTTGATCGAGATCGGGGTCAGCGCGTTCCGGACATTGTGGGTCATGCCGCCGACCAGCTCCGCCATGCCGGTATAGAAGCTCTGCTCGACCAGCCGTTTCTGGGTCTCGTCGAGCTGCTGGATCGTGCGCTCGAACTCGTTCTCCAGGATCACGATCTCGTCGGGCGATTCCCCGGCGGCGGAGAAGCTGGCCGACGCGGCGAACTCCGGGCCGGACTCCGGAATGGTGCCGCCGCGTGCCTCCAGGACGCGCCGCATCAGGCGGGCGACCGGCTTGACGACCGTCCGGTTCAGCATCAGCAGGATCGCCAGGCCGGCGAGCGCCAGCACCGCGGCCATCAGCGCGATCACGTAGTTGACCATGCTGCTTCCGGCCTCGCTGATGGTGCGGGCGTAACTGGTCTCCAGAGCCAGGGCGGGCTTGCCCGCGATGTCGTTGAGCACCGTGCGGACCGTCAGGTGATCCTTGCCCACCGTCACCTCCCGGTTCCGCGGCGCCTCCGCCCTGCGGTCCCGCTGCAGTTCCCCGGTCGGTTCCTGGACGGCCGGTGCCGCCGGGCCGTCCCCGGCACCGCCGGAGACCTTGCCGCCGGCGGCGTCGATCGGATCGAGGGTGAAGCGGGCATGGACCTGCCGGCCGAGCCGGTCCACCAGGCCGGCATCCAGGAAGCGCCCCAGCAGCAGGAAGCCGGCGGCCGGTCCCGTGCCGTCGGCCCGGAGGATCGGTGCGCTGACGACCAGCATCGGCCCCCTGGACGTCATCAGGATGCCCGACGGGGTGGCGGTCACCTCCTCCTCCCCGGTGGAGAACAGGGCGAGCTGGGCCGGCGTCAGCAGCTCCTTGGACATTTCCGGCAGGTCCACGGCCTCGCCCGCCGAGAGGTCGAGGATATCCCCCCAGGCCACCGTGCCGTCGAACCGGACGAAATACATCAGGTTGACCCTGATGCCCTGGAAGCTCTGCGGCACCAGGTTCTGCCCGACGAACTCCCGGACGCCCTCGCCCCGCATGAACCGGTAGCTGCTGTCCCAGGTGGCCCAGTCCAGGGCGGAGCCGCGCAGATGGGCCAGGTTGTCCGAAACGGCATCGACCGCGCGGTCGGCGTTGCGCTCCGCCAGGGCGCTCTCGATCGACCTGAACTCCTCGCCGACGATCAGGTGGACGATCAGGGCATTGCCCACCAGCATCGCGAGCGCCGCTGCCGACAGGATAAGGATGACACGGTGTATCAGGCGCATTCGTCGGGGCTCCCCTGCCGGGCGGCGGCATGGACATCGGTGGCGGTGGCGGTGGCGGCAGCTTGGATCTCGGTCCTGTGGATCAGCTGGAGCCGGGCGCCGGTCCTGCCCGGACCGGGCGCGGTCTGCTCGGCCAGCCGGCCGTAGAGGCGGGCGAGCCGGCGCTGCCAGTCCGCGAGGAGCGGCGGCAGCGCCATGGGGTGTTCGGCAACCAGGTCGGCGATCAGCGCGCGGTGGAACCGCAGCACGACCATATCCGTCACGGCGATGCCGCCCAAGGGGTAGCTCGCGTCCTCCAGGAACGCGGTCTCGCCGAACGCGCCTCCGGCGCCGATCCGGTCCACCGGCACCCCGTCGATCCGCAGTTCGGCGGTGCCGGCGCGGATCACCGAGAGATAGCGGATCGGCTCGCCGGCCTCGAACAGGGAGGTTCCGGCGGAGGGCGTCGCGGTTTCGGCCCGCTCCGCCAAGAAGCCCACCTCCTCCAGGGTCAGCGCCTGGAACAGGGGAAGCGTCTTGAGGAACAGGATCAGATCGAGCATGGCGTTTTCTCCGGTGGCGGGAACCGCGGCGTCGTCGAGCAGGCGGGCGGCCAGCAAGCGGGTCCAACGGTCGGCCGAAGCCGCCCTCATCACGGCGCCCGCCGCCTGGGTCGGCGACCGCACCGCTCGCGGGGAGTCCGCCGCAGGCGGCGCATCGCCCGCGCCCGCTTCCAGCAGGGCCAGCACCGGGCGGATGAAGCGGCCGGTCGGCAGGCTTGAAAGCGCCTCGATGGCATCCGCCCGTATGCGGGCGTCCGACGAGTGGGCGAGGCTGTAAAGCAACCGGATGTCGCGCTTGTTGCCCAGCGCCGCCTTGACCATCAGCACCCGCCAGATGATGCGCCGGTTGCTCGCCCGGATGGCGGCGGTCATCACGTCGACCAGCGATTGGGACGGGTCGAACAGTCCCGTGACCGCCGCCAGTCCGTGAAGATTGTAATGGGCCTGCCGGTAGAGCGGGGCCAAATGGTCCAGCAGGATGCGCCGGGCGCGGCGCGTCCCGATTGCCCCCAACGCCAGCACGGCCGCATTGGCAACCTCGGGCCGGCGGGAGGCGAGCCGAGGCAGGATCTCCGGAACGGCGGCGTCGCCGCACCGGCCCAGCGCCTCCGCGGCGTTCTGTCGCGCTTCCGCGGATCCCTGCTCCAGCATGCGCGCCAGCGCCTGGATATGGCGCACCGGGTCCAGGACGACGACGGCACCCCGCGACGCCGGCGCCTGGGCGGGCCGCCCGGCCCCCCCGTCGAGAGCCAGGTCGAGAGCCAGGTCGGGAGCGAACTTCCTGGCCAGCTCCCCGGCGTGGCGCCGGACCTGGGGATCGGGATGGGCATGGAGCGCCAGGATGTCGGCCCGGGAGAACCGGTGCGCTCCCCCACGCCGCCTGGAGTCGAGCGGACCGGCCGCCCGCCGGCGCAGGCTTTTCAGCAGGCTGGGCAGGAATCCCACGCCGATGGAAGCACAGACGGCGGCGAACAGCGCCGCGAGGCCCATGGTGACCAGCAGGACGGTGCGCGTGTCCGCCCAGCCCTGGAGCCACAGCAGGCCGACGCCGGACAGCGCGATGCCGGCGGGGTAGATGGCCCCCTCCACCAGCATGCGAACCTGCCCCAGGACCCGGTAGGGGATCGCGGCATAGTTCAGCGTCTTGACCGGTTCGAAGATCGCGTTCGACACCGCGTTGGCGTTCATGTGCATGACGATGGCGGCGGGCAGGCCCCAGACGAGGAAGAGCCCGGCCAGGCTCAGCAGGGTGGTCGCCGGAAAGATCAGGTTGCGCAGCAGCGGGCTTCCCCGTTCCAGGACGAGCCGCCCGAACAGCGCCAGGATGACAAGCTCCGCCGCCTGCTGGGCGGAATAGACGAGGGCCAGGAACCCGGCCAGCGCATCCTCGTCCTCGAAGGCTTCGGCATAGACCACCATCGCCAGGTAGTCCTGGAGGCAGAACAGGGCCGACATCAGCAGGATACCGAGGCCGATCGCGGCGATCAGGGGAAAGCCGGCGATGGTACCGCCCAGGGACCGCAGCGCGTCCAGGATTCCGCACTCGTCCTCGTCTTCCCCGTCGCCCAGCCGTTCGAGCCGCCGCCCGATGCGCAGGCACTGCAGGAGGGCGAGGCCGAACAGGACCGACGACACCAGGAACAGCGTCTGGGTCGCGACGACGTGGGAAAGTGCCGAGCCGATCAGCCCGCCGCCGACGCCGCCGGCGCCGAAGGCCATGGCAAGCTGGGCCGCGTGCCGCTTCATGTCGAGCGTCGTCAGGTATTCCGATGCGAGCAGCCAGAAGAGCGTGTCGTAGAGGATCTCCAGGCTGTAGGCCGCGATGTAGGCGGCGTGGGTGGCGCCCGGGGTCTCCGCGACGGCCATCGCCCAAAGAACCATCCCCATCAGGGCCGAGGCGAGGCACAGGGCCGCGGAGACCCGCAGCGTCAGCCAGCGCGACAGCACCGCCGAGACGGCCGACGCCAGCGGGATCGAGACGGCGGCGAGCAGGATGTAGAAGACCGGCATGGCGTCGCTGCCTTCCTTGGCCAGGAAGAGCGCGGCGCTGCTGGTGGTCAGGACCAGGATGCCGCCGGACGCCAGGGCTCCCAGGACCGCCAGTTCGACGACGCAGGCCGGAACTTCGAAATACCGTCTCAGGAAGGACGGCAGCGCCATCGACGGCTTGGACATTCCCGTTCCCGCCTGCCCGGCCTAGAACGGCAGGGCCAGTGCCGCGTCTTGGCGGACCGCGGCGGCGGCGAAGTCCGCCACGACGCCGAGATCCAGGTAACGCTTCCTCAGCCCGGCCGGCAGGGCCGAGAAGCTGCGGACGGTGCCGCGGCAGGTCCGCGATCCGCAGGCGCAGGCCATGTCCTCGTCCGGATGCTCCTGGTGGGTCGAATAGTCGTAGGTCAATTCCTCGTTGGCCTCGATATCGTACAGGGCGACCATGGAGAAGCCATCGGGCCGGACCCTCAGCCCGCAATTGGGCTCGCAGCTGTGATTGGTGAAATCGTCGGGGCCGCCGTAGGGCGGGATGAAAAGGTCGGTCCCGACCTGGAAGATATCGGCATGGCTGTAGCCGGCCCGGATGATGTCCCGGCGGCTCATCGCCCGCGCCAGATAGTCCGGGTCGGTCACCGTCAGGACGCTCGATCCGGCGCGGACCGGCCGCGACGTGAACAGCCCGAGGCCCGCGGCCGCCGAAGGGGCCACGAAGAGGTAAAGGTATTGGGCAAGCTTCTGCTGTGGTTTGGGGGCCGCAACTTTCTGCCGGGGCCTCAGATCGATCGCATCCATTTCCCACCCGAAATCAAGCGCCAGGAGCGCCCAGGGTGGCGGGTCATAGTTAATTATGAGTTAACTAATTAATGGGGTGATCACGGCCGGCGGGCGCCGAGGGATATGCGCAGGGGCCACCCCAGCCCATGGATCAGGGCGACGACACACACGGCGAATGAAGCCGAACGGCTTGGGCGGCTCGCCACGAAGCCGGCTTCCATCACGGAAACGGCAGCGATGATCAGGTACAGGCAGACGAGCATCCAGAGCGTGGAGGACATGATGCGGGCCTTCGGACCGGTGACGGCGACGAGAGCCCGCATCATGGAACAAAAGGGTTAAGACAAAGGAACCACCCGGCGGAAGCCGGCCGGTTCCGATGCCTGCAGGCGCTTCCGTTACGCCGCGTTCAGCTCGTCGCGGCGGCGGGTCCCCGAAGTACCGCCGATGGCGGCGGCGATCGCCCCCAGGAGCAGGGCACCGAAGCCCCAGAGCGATGCCTGGCTCACCGCGTTGGCGGTGGTATCCGCCGCCTGGCGAGCGGTCTGCTCGGCCTGCTGCGCAGTCTGTTCGGCCTGCTGGCGAAGCTGGTCGACTCGGGCGCGCGCCTCTTCCTCGCTGATGCCGGCCTGCTGGCTGACGATCTGGACCGCGCGCTGCTGGGCCTGCTCACCCTCCTGGCCGCCGCTGACGATGCGCGGAACCAGCGAGACCAGTTCGTTCTGCGCCGCCTCCGGGCTCTGCCCGGTCTGGTCGGCCGGACGCATCAGGTTCTGCACCCGCTGCTGGATCTGCTCGGCGGAGAGGCCGCTGGCGTCCGCCACCTGCGGAACGGCGTCGGCCACAGTGCTGGAGATGCCGGAAACGGCGTTGCCGACCACGTTGAAGGCGCCGCCGATCACGCTGCCGATCGCGGAGGTCAGGAGCCAGAAGCTGACCACCAGGGCCAGCGCCCAGGTCAGCAGCCCGTGAAGAACGCCGTCGGTCTTTTCGAACGCACCCGCCAGGCGCGCGGCGACGTAGCCGCCGATGATCAGGGCCACCAGATAGCTGACGGCCCACCACACGACGGCGGTGGTGCCCATGGTGGTCGCCTCGGGAGTCCCCGCCGCTCCCTGAGCCGGATCGACCGTGGTCAGGCCGAGGCCCAGGCCCAGCATGCTGAGGAGCAGCTGGACCGCCACCACCATCAGCGTGCCGCCGAGCACGGCGCCCCATGAAATCCTGCGATAAAGGCCCGGCTGAACCGCGACCGTGTCGGAAAGGGCGCCCCTGCGGGCACCGGTTCCATTGGATGTGTCGTACACACCCTCTCGCAGCGGACGATGTCCTGTCATCTGATCTTTCCCTGGTGCTTCGGATAAACGTTATGGATCGGCACCGTTGCGATCCTTCGACATCACAGAACACGTGGAGAGCCGGAAGGTCACGCCTGCACGGGAAGGCTGCAAGAAAGATTGTCGAGAAGGCATACCACTGTCGCGCGCGCCATTCGTGACATTTGCGGCTTGCAACATGCCGTAAGGCGAGACAGGGTTGGGGCGATTGATAATACGGTCAGGGAGACCAAGAAAATGCCGACTGGTACCGTCAAATGGTTCAATGCCACGAAAGGGTATGGCTTCATCCAGCCCGATCAGGGTGGGCCCGACGTCTTCGTTCACATCTCCGCCGTCGAGCGCTCGGGCATGAGCGGCCTCAACGACGGTGACACCGTCAGCTTCGACCTCGAGAACGACCCCCGCAAGGGGAAGACCTCGGCTGTCAACCTGAAGCGGGTCTGACCAAGGCCCGCGACCGGGAGAACGGGTCGATCAGGGAATCGGAGGCGGTACCGGGGATCCGGCACCGCCTCCTTCCACGGATCCTGCCCGCAGGATCGGTTCCCAAGGCGATCTCCGGGTTCACGACCCGGGTTCGCAACCTGGATTCATACCCTGGCTTCACATGGGCCAGAACACGCTGATCAGGAACGTGCCGAGCACGACGACCAGCACCGAAAGCGGCAGGCCCAGCCGCCAGTAATCCCCGAAACGATATCCCCCCGGCCCCATCACCAGCGTGTTGCACTGGTGGCCGATCGGGGTGAGGAAATCGCACGCGGCGCCGACCGCCACCGCCATCAGGAACGGATCGGGGTTGAGCCCCAGCCGCTGCGCCAGGCCCGCGCCGATCGGCGCCATCACCAGGACCGTCGCGGCATTGTTGAGGAACGGCGTCACCGCCATCGCGACCGTCAGGATCAGCCCCAGCGCCCCCAGGGGCGGCAGCGCCGCGGCGGCGCCCGACAGCCAGCCGGCGATCAGGTCCGTGCCGCCGGTGGTGCGCAGCGCGTCGCTGACCGGGATCAGCGCACCGAGCAGGATCAGGATCGGCCAGTCGACAACCTCGTAGGCTTCCTGCGGGCTCAGGACGCGGGTGAGCAGCAGCACGACCGCCGCCCCGAAGAAGGCGATGGTGACGCTCACCGCCTGGATCGCCACCAGCACCATGGCGATCGCCAGCACCGAGATCGGCAGATAGGCGTGGCGCTTACGGCCGAGCTGCAGGTTCCGCTCGGCGAGCGGCAGGCAGCCCAGCGCCGCCAGGGTTTCCGGCATGGCGTCCTTGACGCCCTGGAGCACCAGAAGGTCACCCTGCTGGAAACGGACCCGGCGCAGGCGCTGGCTGATCTGCCGGCCGCGCCGGCTGACCGCGACAAGGTTGACCCCGAACCGTTCGCGCAGGTTCAACTGCTCGGCCGACCGGCCGAGCATCTGGGAACCCTGGGTGACCACCGCCTCGACCATGCCGACCTCGCCGCGCCGGGCCGACGCGACCTTGCCGTCCTTCTTCATGCCGATCAGTTCCAGCTTGGCGTCCTTGACGAGCTTCTCCAGGGCGTGCGTCTCGCCCTCCAGGACCAGGAGGTCGTCGGCGAACAGCGTCCAGGTGCCGGACGGCACGTAGCGCCGGTACCCCTCGCGGATGATGCCGGAGACCGTGATGTCGGCCTCCGCCATGCTCTCAAGGTCGAAGACGGTCTTGCCGACCAGGGGCGAGCCGGGCGTAAGGCGCACTTCCGTGGTGTAGTTCTCGATCGAGAACATCTGGTCGCTGGGGCCGCGCCCGCGCTTGCGCGGCAGCAGGCGCCAGCCGAACACCAGGAAGACCACTCCGGCCGCGGCGAGCCCGGCCCCGACCGGGGCGAAGTCGAACATGCGGAACGGCTCGCCCACGATGTCCTCGCGCATGCGCGACACGATGATGTTGGGCGATGTGCCGACCAGCGTCGCGACGCCGCCCAGGAGTGACCCGAACGACAGCGGCATCAGCAGGCGCGATGCCGGCTTGCCGGTCCGCCGCGAGATCTGGAAGGCGATCGGCATGAAGATCGCCAGCGCGCCGATGTTCTTCATGAAGCCGGACAGCACGGTCACGATCGACACCAGGATCGCGACCTGGGAGTCGGTGGTCTTCATGTGGCCGACGAAAGGCTGGAGGATCGTCTCGACGATGCCTGAACGGCCGACCGCGGCGCTGACCACCAGGGCGGACGCCACGATGATGACGATGTCGTCGCTGAACCCGCTGAAGGCCTTGTCGACCGGGACGATCCCGCAGACCACCGCGGCCAGCAACGCGCCGAGCGCCACCACGTCGTAGCGGATCCGGTCCCAGATGAACAGGACGACCATGCCGATGACGATGGAGAAGGCGGCTGCCTGGCTGAATGACATGAAAAACCCGTCCCGGGGAAGGTGCTGATAATCAAAGGTTGCCGGCGCAGGTTTGCATAGCCGTGGCGGTTATACATTCCGAACCCGGCCGGGCAGGAACACGCCTGTCCCCGCCCCGTTCCACCGCGCCCCCCGTACCCGGGCGACCGGCAGCGCCGCAGTCCGCGTGGCAAATCGCACGGTCCGCAGTAAATCGTCAAAGCCACGGGCCGCTCAAGCAATCTGAATTGCGAATCGCAAACCGGAAGCCGCCCCCGACCGCCGGAATCCGTGTTCCTACCGTACTAAGCCGAACGGCACGATCCATGCAATCCATGCTGCCCAAGGTAAGGCACTCACTGGGAGCACAGCGACATGAGCATAGATCTTGTCGTCTTCGGGGAAAACTGGGGTTGGCCGACGAGCGGCACCTATCATCTGGTCCGCCATCTCGGCGCCGGACGCAAGGTTGTCTGGGTCAATTCACCCACCCTCGGCTGCTGCCCCACCTGCCCCCGCCTGAAGACCGCGTCGCCCGGGGACGGCTACCGGCCGGACAGGATCCTGGCACCGCTGACACTGCCCTTCCCGGCCGACCAAGCCGCCCGGGCGGCCAACCAGCAGCTGCTGGGCCACCAGATCCGCACCGCCATGGCAGCCCTGGGCGTACGGCGGCCGATCCTGCTGACGTCCCGCCCGACGGCGATCGACGCGGTCGGCGAATTGGACGAACATGCCGTGGTCTATCACTGCGACACCGACTTCGGGCGGCATGGCGGGATCGCGAACTGCCCGCTGGAGCGGCTGGAAGGCGAGCTAGCACGGCGGGCCGACCTGATCATCACGGCCTCGCCGGCCCTGGCCGCCCGGTTTCCGGCGGGCAAGACGGTCGTCATGGCGCAGGCCGGTTCGGCGCGGGACGAGATGGACACCGGCTCGGCGCTGTGGCAAGCCCGCGCCGCGGAGGTCGCCCGGCTGATCGGGACTCTCGGCTGACCGCGGCGGGTCACGCCCGCGGCAGTATCTCCACGGTTTCCGCCAGCGTCCGGCCGTCATGGCCGAGAAGCCTGGCCCGCCGCCCGAACAGGACGGTGCCCTCCTCCACCCGCCCGGCCGCGGCCAGGGCTCCGGCCGCCGCCACCCTGAAGAAGGCGACCGGCTCGGTGGCGAAGGTGATCCCCTCCCGTTGAAGCGATCTGCCGAACGGGACCGAGGTCCCGGCAAGCCGCCGCAGCAGCGCGTCGTCGAACGCGCCGGACTCCACCCGGATCTCCGCGATCTCGACCGGCAGTCGGCCGGGTTCCGTCCTCAGGACGACCCGGCGGACCAGCGCCGCCGTCCCTCCGGCCAAGTCGTGGCTGGCGACCTCGGCGACGATTTCGGACCGCCAATGGTCCGACAGCACGGAAGTCATCGACCTCCCATGGTCCAGCAGCGCGCGGAACGCGGCCGGAAGCGCCGAGGACGGCACCAGTTCGTGCGCGAAGGCGCCGTAGTCGGCGAGGACCGCAAGCATGTGATCGGGCGCCCCCTGCGCTGGCCGGCGCCCGTCAGCCCGTCAGCGCGCCCTTGAGCAGGCCGGCTGCTCCGCCCCCGCCGCTGGAGTTGAGGTATTCCAGGACTACCGGCAGGAATTTGGTCGCCATGTCCGGCGACAGGCCGAGGGACGAGAAGGATCCCGCCAGCGGTGCCAGGGCACCGAGGCCGCCGCCGCTCCCGCCGGACATGCCGCCGAGCGCGCCGGACGCCATGCCGGCCAAGCCGCCACCTGATCCGCCGCTCGCCGATCCGCTGCCATTCGACCCGCCGGGCGCGGCGCCCATCAGCCCGCCGATACCCGGCACCTGGCTTTCCACTTGGCCGAACTGGTCCGAGTTCATGCGCTGCTTGGCGAGGTTGAACAGGGCGCCGGCGCCGCCCTCCGCCTGCGGCTTGCTGACGCCGAGCTGCGACGTCAGAGCGTTCACCAGCCCCCCGGCGTCGGCCGCCTGGGCGGCACGGGGCATGCCGGTTGCCACGGCGAACATCAGGGCGGTTGCGAGCAGCAGGATCCGCGAGGAAAGGACCCGCGAGGAAAGGACCCGCGAGGAAAGGAATTGCCGCATGGTCTCTCGTCTCCATGGTGATTTCGAGCGTTGCAGCCCCGGGATACGGACCCGGGGAGCTGCGGCGGTGGCGATGATGTGGGGCAGCCCGTCCGGACTTGCAACGCCGGTTCCCGTGCCGGACCTATAGCCCCCGGCCGGCCGGCGCCGCAACTCCGGCTGCAACCCGGGGAACACCAGCCATGCCGACTGCATTTTTGACTCTGACGTTGACGCGGTGCACAAACACGCTTGGCCTGACTATATACGGGGCATGCGCTCCGGCGACGTGCCGGACGATTCGAAATGAATACGAACGAAATGCAGGAGGATGGGTTTTGAGTGATTGGATCCAGATCGGCGGACTACAGGTCGCCGCCGAGCTTCAAGAATTCGTCGAAAAGGAAGCGCTGCCCGGAACCGGCGTGGAACCCAGCCAGCTGTGGACCGCGCTGGATTCCATCCTGCACGACCTGACTCCCCGGAACCGCGCGCTCCTGGCCAAGCGCGACGACCTGCAGGCCCGGATCGACGCCTGGTACGGCGAGCATCGCGGCCGTCCGATCGACCTGGAGGAGTACAAGGGCTTCCTGCGCGATATCGGCTATCTGCTGCCCGAGGGCGCGGATTTCACAGCCGCGACCGCCAACGTCGATCCCGAGATCTCGACGATCGCCGGTCCCCAGCTGGTCGTTCCGGTAATGAACGCCCGCTACGCGCTGAACGCGGCGAACGCCCGCTGGGGCAGCCTGTACGACGCGCTCTACGGCACCGACGCCATCCCCTCCGAAGACGGGAAGACGCCGGCCGGCGGCTATGATCCGCATCGCGGCGCCAAGGTGATCGCCTTCGCGCGCCAGGTGCTGGACGAGGCGGCCCCGCTCGCCGACGGCTCCCACGCCGAAGCCGCCGGCTACGCCGTTGCGGGGGGCAAGCTGGCCGTCACGCTGAAGGACGGCCGTACCACCGGCCTGAAGGACCCGGCGCGGTTCGCGGGATACCAGGGCGAGGGGGATTCCCCGTCCGCCGTGCTGCTGGCCAACCACGGCCTGCACCTGGAGATCCGCTTCGACCGCCAGCACTTCATCGGCAAGGACGACCCGGCCGGTATCGCCGACGTCGTGGCGGAGTCGGCGCTGACCACCATCATGGACTGCGAGGACTCGGTCGCCGCGGTCGATGCGGAGGACAAGGTCACCGTCTACCGCAACTGGCTCGGCCTGATGACCGGCAAGCTCACCGCCACCCTGGAGAAGGGCGGCAAGCGGATCGAGCGCCGGCTGAACCCGGACCGCACCTATACCAGGCCCGACGGCGGCACCCTGACCCTGCCCGGCCGCAGCCTGATGCTGGTGCGCAACGTCGGCCACCTGATGACGATCGACGCGGTCAAGCTCGATGACGGCAGCGAGGCGCCGGAAGGCATCCTGGATGCGGTGTTCACGACCCTGATCGCGATGCACGATCTGAAGAAGGGCGAAGGGGATCTCCGCAACAGCCGCGCCGGCTCGCTCTACATCGTGAAGCCCAAGATGCACGGGCCGGAGGAAGTGGCCTTCGCCGACGAGCTGTTCGGCCGGGTCGAGGACGCCCTGGGCCTGCCCAAGTACACGGTCAAGATGGGCATCATGGACGAGGAGCGCCGCACCACGGTGAACCTCAAGGAGTGCATCCGCGCCGCCAAGGACCGCGTCGCCTTCATCAACACCGGGTTCCTGGACCGCACCGGCGACGAGATCCACACCTGCATGGAAGCCGGCGCCGTGCTGCGCAAGGGCGACATGAAGGGCGCCAACTGGATCAAGGCCTACGAGGATTGGAACGTCGATACCGGCCTTGCCGCCGGGCTGAAGGGCAAGGCCCAGATCGGCAAGGGCATGTGGGCGATGCCCGACCGCATGGCCGAGATGCTGGCGGCCAAGATCGGCCACCCGCAGGCCGGCGCCAACACCGCCTGGGTCCCCTCGCCCACCGCCGCGACGCTGCACGCGCTGCACTACCACAAGGTCGACGTGGCCGCGCGCCAGGCCGAGCTTGCCGGGAAGAAGCGGGCGAAGGTGGACGAGATCCTGACCATCCCGCTGGTCGAGCGGCCGAACTGGACGCCCGAGGCGATCCAGCAGGAGCTGGACAACAACGCGCAGGGCATCCTGGGCTACGTGGTCCGCTGGATCGACCAGGGCGTCGGCTGCTCCAAGGTGCCCGACATCAACAATGTCGGCCTGATGGAGGACCGCGCGACGCTCCGCATCTCCAGCCAGCACATCGCCAACTGGCTGCGCCACGGCATCTGCTCGGAAGAACAGGTGGTCGAGACGATGAGGCGGATGGCCGCGGTGGTCGACCGGCAGAACGCCGGTGACCCGGACTACCGTCCGATGGCCGACGACTTCGACGGCAGCATCGCCTTCCAGGCGGCCCTCGACCTCGTGCTGAAGGGCCGCGAGCAGCCCAACGGCTACACCGAGCCGGTCCTGCACCGGCGCCGGCGCGAGCTGAAGGCCAGGCTGGCCGGCTGATACTGGCCGGCTGATACCGGCCTGCGGGGTGACGCGCGGACTCGGAACCGCGCGTCACCCCGCCCAAACTATCCGGGAACGGCCGGCACCGAGTCCCGTTGATGGCTTCAGCCACAGCGTTGGAGTCGAAAATAACCATGACCGGCATGCTCGATTGCCTGATCGTCGGCGGCGGACCCGGCGGATTGACGGCCGCCATCTATCTCGTGCGTTTCAGGCGCAACATCCTGGTGGTGGACGAGGCCAAGAGCCGCTGCTCGTGGATTCCGACCTCCCACAACCACGCCGGCTTCATGGAAGGCATCAACGGCATCGAGCTGCTGGAGCGGATGCGCTGCCAGGCCCGGCAGTACGGCACCCGCATCGAGACCGGGTCGATCGCCTCGCTCTGCCGCCTGGGCGACCGGGGCTTCCGAGCCACCACCGCCGACGGCGTCGAGCTGGACGCCGAGACCGTCATCCTCGCTACCGGCGTGATCGACGACCAGCCCCGCCTGCCCAACCTGTTCGACACGGTGCAGCGCGGCCTGATCCGCGTCTGCCCGATCTGCGACGCCTACGAGGTGATCGACACCAAGGTGGCGGTGATCGGCCATGGCCGCGACGCCCTGGGCGAGGTGCTGTTCATCCGAGGATATACGTCGGACCTGACCCTGCTGACGCTGGGCACGCCCATGAACCTGACGGCCGACGACAGGGCCAAGCTGTCGGACCTGGGCGTCGCGATCGTCGAGGAGCAGGTGGAGCGGGTGACCGAAGAGGCCGGCCGGATCACCAAGGTGATCCTGAAGAGCGGAACCGAGCTGGCCTTCGACACGCTCTATTCCGCCCTCGGCACGCTGGCCCGCTCGACCCTCGCGGGACAGCTCGGCGCCGAGATGAACAACCAGGGCCGCCTGGTCGTGGACAGCCACTGCCAGACCTCCATCCCCGGTTTCTACGCCGTCGGCGACGTGGTGGAGGGGCTGAACCAGATCTCCGTCTCCATGGGCCAAGCGGCGGTCGCCGCGACCGCGATCCACAACCTGCTGCGCCGGCGCGACGGCCTGATCCCGCCCGGCAGGACGCCCGCCGACCCGGAACCGAAGCGGACGGAGGAGACGATGCTGGCGAACGACGCCCAAGGCGCGCATTGATGATCTCCCCCGACAAACGGACCGGTTGATCAGCGCGCCGCCAACCGCAGGCCCTCCCGTATCCCGTCCACGCCCGCGATCTCCTCGACCAGCTTGCGGAGGATCGCGTCGGCGAAGCTGTCGCGGTTCTCGGCGGTGCGGACGAAGGAAAACGGGCCGCCGATGACGCTTTCCGCGTAATACTCCTCCAGCCAGTCGTACTCGTCCAGGATCGCCAGGGCGTTGATCGTGACGCCCCGCGCCACGGCGCGGTCGCGGGCACCCTCGACGTCCACGCCGCTGTTGCTGAAGCCGTTGCTGCAGATGTCGATGACGCGGCGCGGCGCCTCGAAGCCGTTGCCGTCGAACAAGCCGGCGGCCCGGTCGATGGCGCTGCCCATCGCGGTGCTGCCGTCCAGGGGAGGTCGCGTCGCGGCGCCGATGCGGTCGGCGAAGCCCTTGGCGTCGGCGGCGTCGGCGACGCGCGTCCAGGGCACCACGGTCTCCAGCGTGTTGGGTCCCGCCCACTGCACCAGCGTGACCGCGACCGACCGGGTGCCGCCGACGGTCAGGGACTCCGCCACCTCGGCGCTGCGGAAGGCGGCGGCGTGGCCGCGCAGCTGGAATTCCAGCGCGCCCGTCGTGATGCTGCCCGACGCGTCCACGGCCATCACCAGTTCGAGGTCGACCGGCTGGTCGGCCCGCGCCGGGCTACCCGCCAGAAGGAGGATCGCGGCCGCAGCCAAGGTCCGGATAGGCGTCATTCAAGGAACTCCAATGCTGCCCAGCGCGTGCCGTACCACCTTGCGCATCACCGTGGGAACGGCGTGTTCCGACAGCCGGTCGACCGGCACCCAGATGCCGTCGGCCCGCTTCCAGCCGTCGCCGTCCCCGGCGCCGAGTCGGGCTGCCGCGACCTGAAGTTCCAGGTGAAAATGGGTGAAGGTATGGCGGACCAGCCCGGGCAGCAGCCGCCAGGCCGCGGCGGCAGGCGCCTGGACCGAGGCCGCGGCCAGGCTCTGCGCCGGCCGCTCCAGCCAGTCGCCCGACGGCACCTCGATCATGCCGCCCAGCAGGCCGTTCTCCGGCCGGCGCCGCAGCAGCACCGCGCCTTCGGGGTTGAGCAGCCAGAACGCCATGCCGCGGCGGGTCGGCTTGTCGGCCTTGGGCGTCTTGCGCGGCAGCGACTCGGCGATGCCGGCGGCCCGGGCGGCGCAGCCGTCGTGCCACGGGCATTGCGGGCATTTCGGCTTGCGCGGCGTGCAGACCGTGGCGCCCAGGTCCATCACGGCCTGGGCGTAGTCGCCGGGGCGCCGGTCGGGCGTGATGGTGTCGGCCAGCGCGCGGAGCTTCTCCTTGGAGCCCGGCAGCGGTTCCTCGACCGCGAAAAGCCGCGCCATGACCCGCTCCACGTTGCCGTCCAGCACGGTGGCGCGGCGGTCGAAGGCGATTGCGGCGACGGCCGCGGCGGTGTAGGCGCCGATGCCCGGAAGTTGCCGCAATTCCTGTTCATTATCCGGAAACCGGCCGCCGTACCGGTCGACCACCACCCGGGCGCACTTGTGAAGGTTGCGCGCCCGCGCGTAGTAGCCGAGCCCCGCCCAGGCGTGGAGGACGGCATCCAGGTCGGCCGCCGCCAGATCGGCGACGGTCGGCCAGCGCCGCAGGAACTCCTGGAAATAGGGTCCGACGGTGACGACCGTCGTCTGCTGCAGCATGATTTCTGACAGCCAGACGTGGTAGGGATCGGCGGTCCCGCCGGCCGGCGCGCGCCAGGGTAGCACGCGCCGGTGGCGGTCGTACCAGCCCAGCATCGACCGGGCCAGCTCGTCCGGTCGCATGGCCCGGGCGGGCGGTGCGGGGAAAAGACTTGGTTTCGAGTGCAGTGTCATGGTGTGTTGTCGCCCCGCAACAGGTGCTTTAACAATAGCTTCGATGAGAATAGTCTCTGCGCTCCGTTTACCCACCCGCCTCAGTCCCTCACGTTTCGGAGATCCCCAAATGGCAGCCCCCCGCCCTCTCGCCAGGATCGTGCCCAAGGTGGCCGGCAAGGCGCTGGGCAAGCGCGGCATGGCGTTCGGCACGCTGATCACGGACTGGCCGACCATCATGGGGCCGGAACTGGCCCGCAGCACCCTGCCCCAGAAGCTGGCCTTTCCGCCCGGCCAGCGCGAGGGCGCCACGCTGCACCTCAAGGTTTCAGGCGCCGCGGCGCTCGATGTCCAGCACTCCGAACCGCAGGTGATCGAGCGGATCAACGCCTTCTTCGGCTTCCGCGCCGTCGAGCGGATCAAGCTGATCCAGGGACCGCTGCCCGGTGCGCCGCGGCGCCCGAAGGTCCAGCGCCCCATGACGGCGGAGGAGGAAGCCGGGATCCAGCGGGCCGCCGGCCCGGTCGACGACCCGTCGCTCCGCGACGCGCTGGTCCGCCTGGGAAGGGCGATCCATGCCAAGACGAATTCCTGATCCGGCCGCCTACCCCGTCCAGTGCTTGCCCGACCGGGTGAGCCAACCTTATACTCACTAGCTCTTGTATGCAGGAGGGCATCTTGCGCCGCTATATGCTGGGATTGGCCATGGTTGCCGTGGTCGCTGTCGGGGCCGGAGCCGGCCTCGTGAACACAGGCGTCATCGCCAAGGAGAAACCGGCACCCGAAGTCATCGTGCCCGCACAGGCCGGGGCCGTCCCGGACGACGACTCCACGCCCAAGCCGACCCAGGTGGTCCAGGCCCAGCTCGCCCAGGGTCAGGCGACCCAGGCCCAGGTGGCCCAGGCCGCCGAGAAGAACGACCCGCTGAGCGAGCGCGTGCTGGGCGACCCCAACGCGCCGATCACAATCCTGGAATATTCCTCGCTGACCTGCCCGCACTGCGCCAGCTTCCATGCCAACACGCTGCCGCAGCTGAAGAAGGACTATATCGACACCGGCAAGGCCAAGCTGGTGTTCCGCGACTTCCCGTTCGACCGGGCGGCGCTCCAGGCCAGCATGCTGGCCCGCTGCTCCAACCCGGAGCGGTACTTCGGCTTCCTCGACGTGCTGTTCAAGAGCCAGAACAAGTGGGCGGGCGCCAGCGATCCGGCCCAGGCCCTGGCCCAGACCGGCAAGCTGGCGGGCGTCGGCGAGCAGCAGTTCCAGGCCTGCATGGGCAACGAGGCGCTGGCCAACAAGCTGATCGAGCGCCGGCTGGAGGCCGAGCAGAAGTACCAGGTCCAGTCCACGCCGACCTTCGTGATCCTGCGCGGCGACACCACGGAGAAGATCGTCGGCGCCCAGCCGATCGACGAGTTCGCCCGCGTGCTCGACAAGCTGGGTTCCTGAGCGGCGCTCGGGCCGGCGATCGCAGCAGGTACTGGACAGGATTGGGGTCGGCCGCGCCGTGCAGTTCGTAAAGCTCCGCATCTCGGGCTTCAAGTCGTTCGTCGACCCCACCGAACTGGTGATCGAGCCGGGCATGACCGGCATCGTCGGCCCCAACGGCTGCGGCAAGTCCAACCTGGTGGAAGCGCTCCGCTGGGTCATGGGCGAGACCTCGGCCAAGAAGATGCGCGGCGACGACATGGACGACGTCATCTTCGGCGGGACCGACAAGCGGCCGGCCCGCAACATCGCAGAGGTGACGCTGGGGGTGGACAATTCGCGGCGCACCGCCCCCGCCGGCTTCAACGAGTTCGACGACCTGGAGATCCAGCGCAAGATCGAGCGCGGCTCCGGGTCGGACTACCGGATCAACGGCAAGCTGGTGCGCGCCCGCGACGTCCAGCTGCTGTTCGCCGACAATGCCAGCGGCGCCAATTCCCCGGCATTGGTAAGCCAGGGCCGCATCGGCACCATCATCAACGCCAAGCCGACCGAGCGCCGCGTCCTGCTGGAGGAAGCGGCCGGCATCACCGGGCTGCATTCCCGGCGCCACGAGGCCGAGCTGCGCCTCAAGGCGGCCGAGGCCAACCTGATGCGCCTGGACGACGTCATCGTCACCATGGACGCCCAGCTCGGCACGCTGCGCAAGCAGGCGCGGCAAGCCTCCCGCTACCGCAACCTCAGCGAACAGGTCCGCCGGACCGAGGCGGTACTGCTCCATATCCGCTGGGTCGCGGCCCAGGCGGCGCTCGCGGCGGCGCGGCTCGCCTTCAACGACGCCGAGGTGCTGGTGCGCGACCGCATGGGCGAGGTCGCGGCCGAGACCACCCGGCGCGCCGCCGACGCCGAAGGGCTGCCCCGCCTCCGCCAGGCCGAAGCCCAGGCGGCCCAGGCGCTCCAGCGGTTGGTGATCGCCCGCGAGGCGCTTGACGCGGAGGAGAAGCGGGTCGCCGAGGCCCGGACCGCCAACCAGCGCCGGCTGGCCCAGGTCGCGACCGACCTGGCGCGCGAGCGGGCGCTGGCGGAGGACGCCGGGACGGCGCTGGCCCGTCTCGCCGACGAGCGGGACGGCTTGGTCGAGGAACAGGGCGACGAGGCCGCCGTCGAGGAGGCCGCCCGCGAGTCCCTGGCCGAGGCGCGCGAGCGGGTCGAGGGCCTGGACCGCGAACTGACGGCGCTGACCGAGCGGACCGCTGCGGACGAGGCCCGCCGAACCGCCCTCCAGCGGCAGTCCGCCGAGCTGGAGCAGCGGCTGGCGACCGCGATCCGCCGGCTCGACGAGCAGCAGCGCCAGCGCGCCGCCCTGGAGTCCGAACTGGCGTCCCGGCCCGACATCGAGGCGGCGGAGGAAGCCGTCGCCGCCGCGGAGGAGGCGCTGGACCTCGCCCGCGACCGGGCCGAGGCGGCGGAACACGCCAAGATGGCGGCGGAAGCGGCCCAGGCCCGCAGCCGCGAGGCCCAGCAGGCGGCCGACGGTGCCCGCGCCCGGCTGAAGGCGGAGGAAAGGGCGCTGTCGGAGCTTCTCGAGTCCGGCTCCGGCGACCTGTTCCCGCCGCTGATCGATGCCGTCACCGTGGCGCCGGACTACGAGGTGGCGATCGCCGCGGCGCTGGGCGACGACCTGACCGCCCCGCTGGACGAGGCCGCGGCGGTCCATTGGCGGGCGCACCCGGCGCTCGACCATACCGCGCCCCTGCCGGCGGGGGCGGAGCCGCTGGCCTCCCGGGTCACGGCGCCCCCTGCCCTGGCCCGCTGCCTCGACCATATCGGCGTCGTCGCGGGTACGGCGGAGGGCAACGCGCTGGCCCCGACCCTGCTGCCCGGCCAGATCCTGGTCACGCGCGACGGCGCGTCCTGGCGGTGGGACGGGCTCTCGGTCGCGGCGGGAGCGCCGACGGCCGCCGCGATCCGGCTGAAGCAGCGCAACCGCCTCGCCGAGCTTCGCCTGGAGCTGGAGAGCGCCGAGGATACCTCCGCCCACGCGCGGGAGGAGTTCGAGACCGCCCGCACCGCCGCCTCGGAGGCCGCGACCCAGGAACGGCGCTGCCGCGACGCCGTGCGGGACGCCTTCGGAGCGGTCGGCCGCGCCCGCGACCAGCACGCCAAGCTGGCCCAGGCCGCCGCCGCCGCGGCCTCCCGCCTGACCGCCCTGACCGAGGCGGTGGAACGCCTCGACGCCGACCGGCGGGAGGCCGAGCGCCAGTTCGCCGAGGCCCGCTCCGCCCTGGACTCGCTGCCCGAATCGGGACAGGCGCGGGAGCGGGTCGCCGACCTGCGCGCCACCCTGGCCGAGACCCGCGCCGAGCTTTCCGGCCGGCAGAACGCGCTGGACCGCATCCTGCGCGAGGCCCAGGGGCGGCGCCAGCGCCTCGCCGCGATCGAGGCGGAACGGCGCGGCTGGACCGGCCGGTCCGAAGGGGCGGACGAACGCCTCGCCGAGCTGATGGAGCGCGCCGAGACCGCGAAGGCCGAACTGGAGGAACTGGCCGGCCGGCCGGACGAGATCGAGTCCGAGCGCGCCGACCTGGCGACCCGGATCGCCGACGCCGAGCGGGTGCGCAAGCGCGCCGCCGATACCCTGAACGAGGCCGAAGCGACGCTGGCCGCCACCGAGAAGCGCCTGAAACAGGCCGAGACGGGGCTGGGCGACGCCCGCGAGGCCCGGGTGCGGGCGGAAGCCGCCGTGGCCTCGGCCCGCCAGACGCTGGACGCGGTGCGCGAGCGGATCGCCGAGAAGCTGGAATGCGCGCCGGAGCAGACGGCCGCCCTGGCCGACCTGCCGCCCGGCGAGCCGCTTCCCGACCCGGCCGGGGTCGAGGCCCGGCTGGACAAGCTGGTGCGCGAACGGGAGAACATGGGTCCGGTCAACCTGCTGGCTGAAGCCGAGGCGGCCGAGCTGGACCAGCAGATCGCCGGCATGCAGGCCGAGCGCGCCGACCTCGTATCCGCCATCGGCCGGCTTCGCCAGGGCATCTCCAGCCTCAACAAGGAGGCGCGGGAGCGGCTGCTGGCCTCGTTCGAGACGGTGGACCGGCATTTCCAGGACATGTTCGTCCGGCTGTTCGGCGGCGGCAAGGCGTACTTGAAGCTGACCGAGGCGGAGGACCCGCTGGACGCCGGGCTGGAGATCTATGCCAGCCCGCCGGGCAAGCGGCTCCAGGTGCTGTCCCTGCTGTCGGGGGGCGAGCAGGCGCTGACCGCGCTGTCGCTGCTGTTCGCCGTGTTCCTGACCAACCCGGCGCCGATCTGCGTGCTGGACGAGGTGGACGCCCCGCTGGACGAGGCGAACGTCGACCGCTTCTGCACCCTGGTCGAGGAGATGGCCCGGGTCGGCGCCACCCGTTTCCTGATCATCACCCACCACCGCCTGACCATGGCCCGCATGGACCGGCTGTTCGGCGTCACCATGGGCGAACGCGGCGTTTCCCAGCTGGTTTCCGTCGATCTGCGCCGCGCCGAGGAGTTGCGGGGCGCCGCCTGATCCCGCCAGTTCTTCCGTGTCCATCCTCCTCCAGGGGATGTGACTAAGCGGTCCGCAGGGCATAGACTATGGGAAATCCCTGAACATCGACGGCGGACCGGTACTGCGCACCATGACTTCCTGCGACTTCCTGATCATCGGCGGCGGCATCGCCGGAGCCTCCGCGGCGTATGAGCTCTCGTCCCGCGGCCGGGTCGTGCTGCTGGAGCGCGAGGCACAGCCGGGCTATCACTCGACCGGCCGCTCCGCCGCCCTCTATACCGAAACTTACGGCAACGCGGTGATCCGGGCGCTGACCGTCGGCAGCCGCCCCTTCTACGACGCCGCCGTGGCCTCCGGCTTCGCCGAGCATCCGGTGCTGACCCCGCGCGGCGTGGTGCTGGTCGGTCGCGAGGACCAGACGGACAGCCTGGACCAGGCGTTCCGATCCGGCAGCGTGCTGACGCCGTCGGTCAGTCTGCTGGACCGCGACGCCACCCTGGGACTCGCCCCGATGCTGCGGCCCGACTATGTGGCGGGCGCGGTATGGGAGCCGGACGCCATGGACATGGACGTCGCCGCGATACACCAGGGCTATCTGCGCGGGCTGCGCGCCCGGGGCGGCGAGGTCGCGACCGACGCGGAGCTGATGGCGCTGGCCCGCCGGGACGGGATTTGGCGGGCGGAGACCCGCGCCGGGGCCTTCGATGCCCCCTGGGTCGTGAACGCCGCCGGGGCCTGGGCCGACGCGGTCGCCGGAATGGCCGGGCTGGCGCCGGTCGGGCTGATGCCGAAACGCCGGACCGCGATCACCTTCGACCCCACGCCGATTCCCGACGAGGCCGGCCTGCCCCGCTGGCCGATGGTGTGCGACGTGGACGAGACGTTCTATTTCAAGCCGGAGGGCGGCCGGCTGCTCGGCTCGCCGGCCGACGAGACGCCGGTCGAGCCCTGCGACGTCCAGCCGGAGGAACTCGATATCGCCCTGACGGTTGACCGGATCGAGCGGGCATGCCTGTTCAAGGTCCGGCGGATCAGCCACCGCTGGGCCGGGCTTCGGACCTTCGCCCCGGACAAGAGCCCGGTGGTGGGACCCGACCCGGAAGCCGAAGGGTTCTTCTGGCTGGCCGGCCAGGGCGGCTACGGCATCCAGACCGCGCCGGGCATGGCGCGGACAGCCGCCGGGCTGCTGGCCGACGGCAGGGTGCCGGAGGATCTCGCCGCCCTCGGCGTGAAGGCGGTGGATCTGGCGCCGGAGCGGTTGCGGGCGCCCTGAACGAGGAAGCGAACGATGATCTCCCTTGCGGCATTCCCCCTGCGTTCGACCCTGCCGGTGCGCCTCGCCCTGCTGGGTATCTGCGCCGCGGCGCTGGCGTCCTGCGCCAACCCGCGCGCCGATGAGGCGCTGTTCGCGCAGACGGCTTTCGTCGGCATGCCGAAGGAGACGCTGCTGTCCTGCGCCGGCGTCCCGGAACGGACGGCGACGGTCGACAACCTGGAATATTTCACCTACACCAGCAACCGGACGGTGGTCTATCAGAGCCATACGCCGCTGATCGGCTTCAGCCGCTATCCGTATCACGGCTATGGCTACGGTTTTCCCTACTACGGCTCCTTCGCGCCGACCTACGATTTCCGAAACTTCAGCTGCCAAGCGACCTTCACGCTCCGCGACGGTGTGGTCGAGCGGATCGTCTATGGCGGCCCGGAGGGCATCGGGGGCAGCCAACTGGCCCAGTGCCAGACCATTATCGAGAACTGCCTGGCCCAGGTTCCCGGGCGTTCGCCTCAAATCGGGCCTTCGGGGCCGGGACAATAAAGAGAGGAGCGACAACTCCGGCTTGCACGGCGACCCTGGAATGGACGTATCATGGCCTGTCCATCGACAAGACCAACGATGGCGGTCCGGCCGCATCTTCCGCACGGACCGCCCTGACAAGGAGGAGCAGGTCCATGCATGTCGCAGCCGTCATCAAGCGCAAGGGCTCCAAGGTCGTTTCCATCGCGCCCGAGCGAACCATCGGGGAGGCCGCGAACCTGCTGACCGACAACCGGATCGGCGCCATCCTGGTGCTGGACGGCAGCGAAGGCATCCGCGGCATCATCTCCGAGCGCGACATCATCCGCGCCCTGACCCGATTCGGCGCCGACGCGCTGAACCGGCGGGTCGAGGAGGTCATGACCCGTGAGGTGCAGCAGTGCTCCCCCACCGACACCATCGCCGAGATCATGACCATCATGACGACGCGGCGCTTCCGCCATATTCCGGTGGTCGAGAACGGCAAGCTGCTGGGCATGATCAGCATCGGCGACGTGGTCAAGCAGCGGCTGGACGAAACCGAGCTGGAGGTGGAGACCCTGCGCGGCTACGTGACTGGACAGGGGTGACTGGACAGGGGTGACCGGACAGGGTTGACCGGCGCTCCCGGATAGGTGCCGTGTTGACGAAGCGCCACACCTGCGGGCGCTTCGTCTCAAATCCTTCACGGGAAGCTTGACGTTTACGTAAACTGCCATTACCCCTTTCTCCCATACCTGCGGAAAAGATCAACGATCCGCAGAAGAAAGAATCAATCGGGAGAAGACACCCAATGACCCCCTTCAAGCGTTTCCCGGGACGTACGTCGGCGTCCGTCCTGGCCGCCACCTCGGCGATCGCCCTGCTCGCCGGCACCCAGGCCGCCGAAGCCGCCGGCTTCTACATCAAGGAGCAGAGCGTCACCGGGCTCGGCCGCGCTTTCGCCGGCGAGTCCGCGATCAGCGAAGACGCCAGCACCATCTTCTTCAATCCCGCCGGCATGACCCGGCTGGAAGGCCCCGAAGCCACCGCCGGCGTCCATCTCCTGATCCCGCGCGCCGACCTGGAGAACCGCGGATCGACCGCGACCGTCCAGACACCTGCCGGCGCCCTGACCCGCCCGATCGGCGGCAACGACGGCGGCAACCCCTATGACCCGACGCCGGTGCCGAACGCCTATTTCGCCTATCCGCTGATGGACCGGGACCTGTGGGTGGGCCTTGGCATCTCCGCCCCGTTCGGCCTCGCCAACAAGTACGACGCGAACTGGTTCGGGCGCTACGACTCGATCGAGACGGACCTGCTGACCCTGAACATCGCGCCCAGCGTCGCGTACCGGGTCAACGACTGGATCTCGATCGGCGGCGGCATCGACATCCAGTATGCCGACGCCAAGCTGACCAACGCGGTGTTCACCGGGACCGGACCCGACATCATCTCCAAGGTCGAGGGCGACGACTGGACCTTCGGCTACAATGTCGGCGTGCTGTTCGAGCCTATCCCGACGACCCGGATCGGTATCCATTACCGGTCCCAGATCGAGCACACGCTTGACGGCGACGTCCAGCTGAGCCGTGCCGGCACCACGTTCAACAACTCGCCCGGCACCGCGGACCTCAACCTGCCCGACATCATCGCGGTCGGCGTCGCCCACGAGCTGACTCCGAAGCTGACCCTGATGGCGGAGTACAACTGGTACGGCTGGAGCAACTTCGAGGAGATCCGGGTCCAGCGGCCGGGTCTGCCCGATCAGGTCGTCGGCCAGAACTACGAGGACACCTTCTCGCTGGCCGTCGGCGCCCAGTACGAGCTCAACGACGCCTGGACGGTGCGCGGCGGCTTCCAGTACGACGAGACCCCGACGGTGGACAATTTCCGCTCGACCCGGACGCCGGACGCCGACCGCTACTGGCTGAGCGCCGGCGCCTCCTATGCCCTGTCGGAGAGCTTCGTCGTGGACGTGGCCTATACCCACATCATCATCGACGACGCCAACATCAACACCACCCAGCCCGGCGCCGCCGCGGCGCTGTCCACCAACACCCGCGCCGTGAGCGAGGGCAGCGTCGACATCATCGCGGCGGCCCTGCGCTATAAATTCTGAGGCGGGCGGCGGGGCCGGTTTAAGCGGCGCGGCGGTCCCGGTGCCCTTCGCGGCCCGGGCTGCCGCCCCGCTCGCGGTGGCGGAACGGCTTCTGCGTGGGGTTTGCCGACGTCGGCCGCCCGGCCGGAGAGGTGACGGGCGCGGGCGCAGGGTCACTATCCGGGGTCACTGTTTCGGCCGGCGCCTCGGCCGCAGCCTCTGACGTGGCCTCTTCCGGGGTCTCTGACGGCATCTCGGCGGCGGGGGTGTCGTCATCCTCGGCCGGGTCGAAATCAAGCTGCTCCAGGTCGGCGTCGGGGTGCGGGGCGTCGCTGACATAGTGGTGGGGAATCCGCTTGTCCCGGATCACGCCGCGCAGCTTGAGCCGCAATTCGACCGCGCGCAGGGCGAGCGACAGCGACCTCTTGTCCATGGCCTCGGCGATGATGGTCTTGACGGTCTCCGCCGCCTCCTCCAGGTCGGCCTCGTGGCTGCCGGCGCGGGCGGCGCGGAGCTGATCGACGCGGATGCGGATCTCCGGCTGGGTCATCAGGAAGGCGCCGCGCTGCTTCGCCCCGTTCGGCGAATAGCCCGCCCGCCGGGCCGCCTCCGCCCCGCCCACATTGGCGGCCATGGCTTGGCAGAACGCCTCCTGGCGGGCGGTCAGGCGGATCACCGGGGTTGAGGAGGTACCGGGGGCTGGTTGCATGGCGGCGGACCTTGGGCAGGAACGGTGGATGCATAAACTTATCGGAGTTTTTTGAACAAAACAAGAACATTGAATCGGACTGGGGTTTAGCGAACACGGATGGACACGTATTGGGGGAACCCCTCTGGCAGGCCCGGCGAAGCGGGCACCGGCGGTACGGGGAATGTGACTTGCGCTACCTGCGATCATCGAGGGCACAGCCTGCGCCCGGCGCATCGACGCACAGGGGAGACGGCTAATTCCGCAGAGGTGATCCACGGTGGCGCTCAGGATTGCGGCGCCATCTTCATTAACGGGGCGCTCCATAGCCCGCAATGAATGGTCTCGTCTTCAAATCGAAGAATGCGGCCATGTCCGTCACGCCCGCGAGGCTCGATCCATGCCAAGGATACGCAGTCCCGTGAGGCCGGACATCGCAGGCACATCCGTCACGCCCGTGCCGCTCAAATCGAGGATTTGCAGCCCCGTGAGGCCGGACAGCGTTGACACGTCCGTCACGCCCGTGCGTCTCAAATCGAGGTATTCCAGCCCCGTGAGGCCGGACAGCGCTGACACATCCGTCACGCCCGTGCCGCTCAAATCGAGGATTTGCAGCCCCGTGAGGCCGGACAGCGCTGACACATCCGTCACGCCCGTGCGTCCCAATTTGAGGAGTTCCAGCCCCGCGAGGCCGGACAGCGCTGACACATCCGTCACGCCCGTGCCGCTCAAATCGAGGATTTGCAGCCCCGTGAGGCCGGACAGCGTTGACACATCCGTCACGCCGGTGCGTCCCAAATCGAGGTATTCCAGCCCCGTGAGGCCGGACAGCGCTGACACATCCGTCACGCCCGTGCCGCTCAAATCGAGGATTTGCAGCCCCGTAAGGCCGGACAGCGCTGACACGTCCGTCACGCCCGTGCGTCCCAAATCGAGGTATTCCAGCCCCGTGAGGCCGGACAGCGCTGACACGTCCGTCACGCCCGTGTCCATCAAATCGAGGGATTGCAGCCCCTTGAGGCCGGATAGCGGGGACAGGTCGCTGACAAAGCGGCGCCAGCCGTCTTCCAGACCTTCTCCCTTACGGAGCCGCTCCAAAACATGCGGCAGGCTTAGGGGATTGAGAATCTGCACAAGCTCGTCAAGGACAGCCTTGGCTTTGGTATCGCGAAACTTCAGAATTTCGCACTTTGCCTTGCTCGTCCCAATCGTGCGCACAGCACGAATGGTCGCGACGGTCTGGGCCGTACCCCGCGGTTTTCGACGGGCCAGGCGATCGAGCACCCTCTCCCCGCCGCTGGCGAGCATGTCCGCCTCGGTAAGATTGGCGGGCGGGACCAGATCGTCTTCAAGGTTCGCCAACTCGGCACGAAGCTCTGGAGAGACTGCGACCGCATTGACACCGCAGGTCCAGGCGAGGATGTGCAGCGGGCGTTTCTTCTTTTCCGGAACCTTGGAGGCCGCCTCCAGGATATCCCCGATCAGCCGATCCGAGAAATCCTGGTTGTTGCCGCCGGCGGCCAGCAGGATGACCGGCCACCACTCCCGCTGATCCGCCCGCGCCGCCAGTTTCTCGGCGAAGCCACAGGTGATGAATTTCTCGGCGGCGAGGAATTCCTTGAGGGTGTTGTGGATGAAATCCACATGGTCGTTGGTCGCCTTGCGCAGCACGCCGCTGCGGTCGATCAGCACGTCGCGGAGCGCCGCAGGGTCAGTGACGGTCTGGCCGAACTTCGCCAGGGCTTCCTTAAGGATGCCGTCAAGGGCATCAAGCCTGATGGTCGATCCCCCCGGCCGCTTGGTATCGTCCACCATGTGATAGGCGATATCCCGGAGCAGCATGCGCTTCTGATCATCATCGAGGCGGCCGTAATCCGGGTCGATCGTCCCGACATTCAGCCTGCTCAGGATATCGCGGTCGTGGACCAGCATCCGGCACAGGACGTCGCACAGCTTATACTGGCGTAGAGGCAGATTGCCTCGACTGCCGTAATGCAGAGCGCAAAGCATCGCCAACATCAGCGGATTACTGCCGAGCCTTGCCAGTCCTGGTTCTGCGACAAGGCGGTCCTTCAGTGCCGCCTCGTGCTCCCTGAGGCTTTCCTTCTTCTTCGCGTCCGCTCCGCTGCTCATGGCGAGGTGCCATTTCTCAACCAGATGGGTCTGGTCAAGCGGGGCCAAGGGGTTGATGTCGGCATTGACGAAGCCGCAGTCGGCGAGCCAATCGCCGGGCACCGCCGTCGGGCGGCTCGTCACGGCGAACAGGCAATCGGGATAGTTCTCAGTTAACGATCTGATGCGCTTGGCGTATTTGGCTCGGCGGAACTTCGGGATCTCGTCCACCCCGTCGAGCAGGATGAAGCCCTGGCCGGATCTGAGGACATCCAGAATCCATCCCGCCGGCGGAGTGCCGATGTCGGCCGCGGCCTTGTCGGCGAATCTCTCGACGTCTGGCAGGTCGCCGTCGTATTCGCGCAACCTGAGCAGGAAGGGGACCAGCGTACGCCAATCGCGAGGGGGATTCGGGTCTTCATCCGATCGACCCTTGCGTGCCGTCTCCCATGACCGGCCGTCCAGCCCCTGCCCCATCTTCACCGTCGCCCATCGCATCAGCGTGGTCTTGCCGCTGCCGGCATCGCCGCGGATGAGAATCCGGCCGCCCAGACCCGGCAGCGCATTGAACAGACCTTCGGCGGTACGGCTTTCCGAATCACCATCCCTGCGGGTCCGGGACAAGCTGAGCGAGACATAGGCGACCGACAGCGCTTGCTCTTTGGCAGCTTCGGGAATATCGGCGCCGAACAGTTCCAGGGTTTCGTTGGTGCGCGCCATCCAGTTCCGGAAGCGGCTTTCGTAATCGGCGAAATCACCCGCCAAGCGGGATACGCCGGCTCCGATGGCCGACAGGGTTCCGGCCATCCGCCCCTGCCCGGCCAGCAGCGCGTCGATGCGGTCGAGGAAGGCGCGGGACATCTCCCCTGTGAAACGGGGCAGCGAGTCGGCCTTGGCGACCAGCGCTCGGGCCAGCCTGGGCAGGGCATGGTCATAGAGTTCCGCCTCCGCCGTGCCCAGATCGTCCGGCCTTGGGACCTCCCGCAGGGTCGCGGCGACGCGGCCGGCATCAAGGTTCCGAGCCAACAGCGCCTCGGCGGACGCGAGGGTGCGCACGGCGGATGCCAATGCCTCCGCCACCCGGCCGGCATCGACGGCGACGGACTCCGCGTCGAACGCCTTGGCCCCTTCTGTCGCGATCTCCCGGGCGAGAAGGTCGGCGAGGCGCTTGACCTTGTCCGCGGCCTCCCGCTGGTCGATATCCTTGGCCAGCAGGTCCATGGCGGCATGGGCGCCGCGGGCAACGCCGTCCAGTCCCGCGGACTTCAGGAGCAAATCCGCGATCGGGCCGCCGAGGATCTTCGTGAAGATTTCCGCCCGACCGACCATGATTCGATCCCCGATGAAAAACCAAACGCACTTGGTAGTAATATGGACGGATCCCTGTCGCAATCCGATTTACCTACCCGGTCGGCGCGACCTTTGCGCCCAGGACGGCGTGTCCGGGATTCCGGCGCCGCGACCTCGGATTAGAACAACTTCCGGAATGATTTCCGTTACCCGGGCGTGGAAGATGACGGCATCGGATCAACTGTAACTAGTTTCGTTCGGAGATCGAATTGACCGTCCTCGACGTGGTTCTCCACAAGACGCTCCCGTTCGACATGCGCTGGAACCTGGTGAAGCGCCGGCCCCGGGTGGCGCTCAGCAAGCATCAGATCGACACTTTCTGGAAGGAGGGGCACCTGACGATCCCCGACTTCATCGATACCGCCCAGGTCGACGAGATCGACCGCTCCTTCCAGCGGCTGTTCCGGACCCGTGCCGGCTGGAAGGAAGGCGATTTCTACGACATCGCCGGGCTGGACCAGGGCGACGAGTTCAAGCTTCCGCAACTGCTCCACCCCGCAAAATACGCGCCGGAACTGCTGCGCACGGCGTTCTGGGCCAATGCGGAGGCGGTCGCGAAGGCCCTGCTCGGCGCGGACGCCCGCTTCTCATTCGACCACGCGATCAGCAAGCCGCCGCATCCCGACTCCGCCACCCCCTGGCACCAGGACCAGGCGTTCCACCGGGCCGGGAGCCATGTGGAGAACATTACTATCTGGCTGCCCCTGCAGGACGTGGACGAGGAGAACGGCTGCCTGACCTTCGTTCCGGAGAGCCATACCGGGCCGATGCTGACTCACCGCAACTACCGCGACGACAAGCGGATCGAGGGCCTGGAGGCGGTCGGGGTCGATCTGGACAAGGTCGTGACGGTGCCGCTGCGCAAGGGCTCCGTCTCGATCCACCACAGCCGCACACTGCACTATGCCGGGCCGAATCTGTCCAACCGGCCCCGCAAGGTCTATTCGCTGCTGTTCGCCGTGCAGAAGCCGGAGCCGGTGGTAGCGGTCGATTATCCCTGGAACGTGGACAAGCCGACCGCCCGGCTGGAGCGCAAGCGGGCCTATGAGCAGCGCTGGTCCAACAGGGCGCAGCGGAGGATCAAGAACGCCCTGTCCAGCACCCTGCACCGGGTCGTCGGCTGAGGCGGGCGCTGAGACGGGGATGGGATGGGACGGGCCGCGGCTAGTAGCCCTGCACAGTGGATTTGATCGGTTTGCCGTAGGTCGGCCTCGGCCGAAGGCCGACGCCGACAGCGTGGCCGGAGCGTTGACGCAGTGTGTCGGCGTTCGCCCTGACGGGCGAAGGCCGACCTACGCCACTGAAGCCGCGCCTACGCGGCCCGCATGTCGTTGAGGAATTGCTTGACCTGGGTCCGCAGGTAGTCGAACTGCTTCGTCACCTCCTGGCTCGCCTCCAGCAGCTGGCGGGTCGTCTGGCTGGCGTCGACCACGCCCAGGGTGACCACGTTGATGTTGCTGGCGACCGCCTGGGTGCCGTTGGCGGCGTGGGCGGCCGCCTGCGAGATGTCCTGGGTGGTGATGTTCTGCTCCTCCACGGCGGCGGCGATGCCGGAGGCGATCTCCCGCGCGCCGTCGGTGACGGCGGAGATCGTGCGGATTTCCTCCACCGCGCGGTTGGTGACCTGCTGGACGCCCATGATCTGGTGGGTGATCTCGTCGGTCGCCTGGGCGGTCTGGCTGGCCAGGGCCTTGACCTCCGACGCGACGACGGCGAAGCCCCGGCCGGCTTCGCCCGCGCGCGCCGCCTCGATGGTGGCGTTCAGCGCCAGCAGGTTCGTCTTGCCCGCGATGTCGTTGATGAGCTGGACGATGTCGCCGATCTTGAGCGCCTGGGCGGCGAGGTCGGCGATGGTCCGGCTGGTCTGGTCGGCGGCGCTGGCGGTCTTGCGGGCGACGTCGACGCTCTCGTTGATCCGCTGGGCGATCTCGCTGGTGGTGGCGGACAGCTCCTCCGTCGCCGCGGCGATGTTGCCGACGTTGGAAATGGTGGTGTCGGTGGCGCGGGTGATCTCCGCGGTGCCGCGCTCGGCCTCGTTCATCTTCTCCGACATGGCGCGGGCGAAGGAGGCCATCTCGTCGGCCGACCGCGACACGGTGTCGAGCACGGACGCCATCTTGCGGTCGAAGTCGTTGGCCATGTTGCCGACCATCTCGACCCGCTTCTGCTCGGCCTCCGCCTTGAGGCGGTCCTGCTCGCGGGCGAAGTCGAGGACCTTGAGCGCGTTCTCGCGGAACACGCCGACCGCGCGCGCCATGGTGCCGATCTCGTCGCCGCGCCGGACCAGGTCCAGCTCGAAGTTCAGGTCGCCGCGCGTGATCTTCGCCATGGCTTCGGAGATGACCCCGGTCGGGCGAATGACCACGAGGCGGAGCAGCAGGTAGAGCGCGGTGACGAGCAGCGCCACGATCCCGATGGAGATCAGGGCCGACGCCATGGTGTCGTCCGCGATCGCCTTCATCACGGCGGCCCGGCTCCAGGCGACCGCCAGGGTGCCGATCCGCTCGCGCTGGCTGCCGAACGCCACCGGGATGATCATGTAGGTGTGGTCGTCGGTCGAGGCCGTCACGATGTTGCTGTCGGCCGGCAGCTTGTGGGACTCGACGAAGGCCTGGAGCAGGGACTTGTCGAAGCCGGGCTGCGCGAACTCGTTGAGGAGCTTGCCGTCGATGGCCTGCACCATCACCCCGTCCAGCCCGGCGCGCGGGTTCTGCGCGATCTCCTTGTAGGAGTTGGCCAGCGCCTCGGCCCGCGCATACTTCACCGCGCTGGACATGTTGTCACTCAGCGTCGCGGTGAGGATGGCGTTGCTGTCGTCGAAGGTGCTGAGCGCCAGGACGCGCGACGTGTAGCTCTGATAGGCGACGAGCCCGCCGAGCCCGCCGATCAGCAGCAGCGCAACAGACAGGATGACCTTCTGATTGATGCTCTTGAGCGAAAACCTGCTCCTGACCGGCTCCAAGCCTTGCTCCACACGCCCTCCCATCACGAACCCTCCTTGACCACCGAAGCCGATTTGCATTGGTTGCACAGTCCAAGACCATGGGCGTCCAGTCCGAGAACCGGCAGCCCCGCCCCGACACTACAATAGTCGGAAGTTCGGGATTGTATCTGAACAAGATGTCGCAGAGGTGATGACAAAGCTTATAAGTCTATGTAATTTTCGTAATCTGTCGCTTTCGCAATGTACGCCCGCGCACGTTACAGCCAGGGAAAGCATTGATACGCCGCACTACATCGGCTGACCGGGGGCGGTTCAAAGTGAAGCGCGGCCGGAGCAAAAGCAGAAGGGCGGCGGAAGCCGAAACTTCCGCCGCCCCGAAGCACTCCATGGCCGGAGCCGACAGGCTATTCCGCCGCCGCCGCCGCGGTGGCGCCGCGCACCAGGGTGTCGTAGTCGGTCATCAGCGTCTTGCACATCTGGCCGGGCGTGAACTTCAGGTCGTCGATCTGGCCGACCGGGGTCACCTCGGCGGCGGTGCCGGTCAGGAAGATCTCTTCGGCCGTCTTGAGTTCGTCCGGCATGATCGCCCGCTCGATCACCTCGATGCCGCGCCGCTTGGCGAGGTCGATCACGGTGCGGCGGGTGATGCCGTCCAGGAAGCAGTCCGGTGTCGGGGTGTGCAGCTTGCCGTCCACCGCCATGAAGAAGTTGGCGCCGGTCGCCTCGGCCACGCGGCCGCGGTAGTCCAGCATCAGCGCGTCGTGGAACCCTTCGTTCTCGGCCGCGTGCTTGCTCATGGTGCAGATCATGTAGAGGCCGGCGGCCTTGCTGCTGGTCGGCGCCGTGTTGGGAGCCGGGCGCGCCCATTTGCTGGTCTGCAGCTTGATGCCGGCCATCCGCGCCTCCGGCGAGAAATAGCTCGGCCACTCCCAGCAGGCGATCGCCACGTGGATGGTGTTCTGCTGGGCGGAGACGCCCATCATCTCGCTGCCGCGCCACGCGACCGGCCGCACATAGGCGTCGGTGTAGCCCTGCGCCTTGACCACCAGGTTGGTCGCCGCGTCGATCTCCTCGACGCTGTAAGGCAGCGAAAAGCCCAGCACTTCGGCGGACTTGGCGAGCCGCTCGGAATGTTCCGTCAGCTTGAAGACGGAACCGTTGTAAACCCGCTCACCTTCGAATACACAGCTTGCATAGTGCAGGCCGTGGGTCAGGACATGGACCTTGGCGTCGCGCCACGGGATCAGTTCGCCATCGAACCAGATCTGGCCCTCGCGGTCATCGAAGGGAAGCATGGACATCACAAACCACTTTCATTGTTAGATTATGTCTCGGCATGGCGGGTAACACGTAACATTCGGATTGCACTTGTGTCAACATGGCTGACGTAAAAACCGGGGTGAACCCCCTCTTCCTGCGCGAGGAGGAATTGCGCCAGGGCATGGAGCTGCTGTTCTACGCCTATCGCGACTTCACCGCCGAACCCGATGCAATCCTTGGCAAAATCGGCCTCGGGCGGGCCCATCACAGGGTCATATACTTCATCGGCCGGAACCCGGCGATCACAGTTACAGAGCTGCTATCGATTCTGCGCATAACGAAGCAGAGCCTGTCGCGCGTGCTGAGCGAGCTGGTCCGCCTGGGCTTCGTGACCCAGCGGCCGGGCGTGCGCGACCGCCGCCAGCGGTTGCTGGAGCTGACCGAGAAGGGCGTCGAGCTGGAGCGCCAGCTGTCCGAGAGCCAGCGCCAGCGGATCGCCAAGGCCTACCGCAAGGCCGGCGCCGTCGCCGTGGAGGGCTTCCGCGAGGTCATGCTGGGGATCATCGACGACGAGGACCGCCCGAAATTCACCGCCAGGATGGACCGCCCGCCCCCCAAACGCTGACAGGACAACGCTGACAGAACAACGCTGACCGGACAACGCTGACAGGATGCCGCCATGACCGAGGAGATGCCCCACATCCTGGTGGTCGACGACGACCTGAGGCTGCGGGAGGTGCTGCGCAAGTACTTGGTGAAGAACGGGTTCATGGTGACCACCGCGCAGCACGCGGCCGACGCCCGGGCCAAGCTCGGCAGCCTCGCCTTCGACCTGATCGTGCTGGACGTCATGATGCCGGGGGAAAGCGGCCTGGACCTGACCGAGAGCCTGCGGCGGGATAGCCAGGTGCCGATCCTGCTGCTGACCGCGCGGGGCGAGCTGGACGACCGCATCGCCGGGCTGGAAGCCGGTGCCGACGACTACATGAGCAAGCCCTTCGAGCCGCGCGAACTGGTCCTGCGCATCACCTCGATCCTGCGCCGGGTGCCCCGCCCGGTCGAGCCGATGGCCGACCTGCGGATCGGCAAATGGACCTTCGTCCCCGACCGGGAGGAACTGCGCGCCGGCGACGAGACGGTGCGCCTGACCAGCGCCGAGGCGGCCCTGCTGAGGGTGCTGGCGGGCCGGCCCGGCGCCATCCTGACCCGCGAGGAGTTGGCCGACCGCGCCGGCATCGTGGGCAATGCCCGCACCGTGGACGTCCAGGTCAGTCGCCTGCGCAGCAAGCTGGAGGACGACCCCAGGCTTCCGCGCTATCTCCACACCGTGCGCGGCGAGGGTTATGTTCTGAGACCGGAATGACTATACCGGCCGGGTCCCATTCCCGGGTTCACGAGGCAGGGCCATGACGGCGATACATGAACTGACCGCGCGCAGCTACGGCCCCGACCGGCGTGGGCCGCGCGGGCTGATCAAGCGGATGCTGCCCCAGACGCTGTTCGGGCGGTCGCTCCTGATCATCGTCACGCCGGTGATCCTGCTCCAGGTGGTCGCCACCTGGATCTTCTACGACCGGCACTGGGACACCATGACCAACCGGCTCGCCTTCGCGGTGGCCGGCGAGATCGGCATGGTGATCGAGCAGCTGGAACGCGACGTCTCCATGGCCGACCGGACGGACACGCTGGCCATGGCGGCGCGCACCATGGACCTGATCATCACCTTCGAGCCGGAGGCGGTCATCCCGAACCGGCGGCAGGAGCTGAGCAGCCTGCTGGAGCGCACGCTCGGCATGGCGCTGGACGAGCGCGTGCGGAAGCCCTTCACCGTGGACACCCGGGTCGCCAGCAACTGGGTCGAGATCCGCGTGCAGATGGCCGACGGCGTACTGTCGGTGATGGCGCCCGAGCGCCGCCTGTTCAGCTCGACGACCTATATCTTCCTGCTCTGGATGGTCGGCGCCGCCATGGTGCTGTTCGCCATCGCGATCATCTTCATGCGCAACCAGATCAGGCCGATCCGCCGGCTGGCCGCGGCGGCGGACGCCTTCGGCAAGGGCCGCGACGTGACCCGGTTCAAGCTGGAGGGGGCCTCGGAGGTCCGGCAGGCCGCCGCCGCCTTCCTGGTGATGCGCGAGCGCATCCAGCGCCAGATCAGCCAGCGGACCGAGATGCTGGCCGGCGTCTCCCACGACCTGCGCACGCCGCTGACCCGCATGAAGCTCCAGCTGGAACTGTTCGGCGACGGGCCCGACGTGGACGACCTGAAGACCGACGTGATCGAGATGGAGCAGATGATCGAGGGCTACCTGGCCTTCGCCCGCGGCGAGGGCGCCGAGACGCCGGTCCCGACCGACCTGAACCGCCTGATCAACGAGGCGGTCAGCGCCGCGCGCCGGGACGGGGCAATCGTCGACGTCCACCTGGAGGACGAGATGAGCCTGCCGCTCCGCCCGAACTCGGTCAAGCGCTGCCTGGCCAACCTGATCGGGAACGCGCGGCGCTACGCCGACCATGTCTGGGTCCAGGCCGGCCGGCGCGAAGACGCGATCGAGATCACCGTAGACGACGACGGTCCCGGCATACCGGCCGGTTCCCACGAGGACGTGTTCCGCCCCTTCTTCCGGCTGGAGGAGTCGCGCAACCGGTCGACCGGCGGCGTCGGCCTGGGCCTGACCATCGCCCGCGACGTGATCCGAAGCCACGGCGGCGACATCACGCTGGCGGAAAGCCCGCGCGGCGGCCTGCGCGCGGTGGTGCGGCTGCCGGTCTGACCCGTCGGCGCCGACGCCCTGCATATCCCGGTACGCTTACCGATTCTCAACAATCTTCCAGTAATACTTTCTGGAGTTGGAAGTATACTATATGGGAAGATCAAGGTGCCCAACAAATCGGCTAAGCTGATAGCCGGAGCGGTAATATCCGGTTTGGGTGTATATATCCTGATCGGTGAAGGTTTCTCGATCGTGAGCAGCGATGCCGTGATCAATGCCCGGGTCGCCATGGTCAGGTCTCCGATCGACGGGTATCTGGAAATGAAACCCCTGGCGATCGGCCAGCGCGTCCATGCCCGCGAGCCGCTGGGCAGCGTCACGGACGAGCGGGCCGACGATGCGCGGGTCCAGGACCTGGAGCGCGCCGCCGACGCCTTGGCGGCGGAGACCGCCCTGCTCCGGGCCAGGCTCGCCGACCTGAAGGGCAGCAGGGCGGAACTGGCCGGACGTACCTTGTCCTACCAGGAGGGCCGGCTCCGCCAGCTCCGCGCCCAGATCGACGAGGCGGAGGCCATGCTGGCCGGCGCGCGGGCGACCAGCCACGAGTCCGAAGCCACCCTGGTGCGGGCCGAGGAGCTGAAGGCCAAGGGCATCCAGTCCGCGGCCGTGCTGGACAAGGCGAGCGCCAGCCACAGCGTCGCGGCCCTGGCCGCGAAGGCGGCCGCCGCCCGGGTCGAGACGCTGAGGATCCAGCACGCGGCGGCCTCCAAGGGCACCTTCCTGGGCGACAGCTACAACGACACGCCCTATTCCAGCCAGCGGACGATGGAACTGGACCTGCTGGCCGCCGAACTGCGCGCCGGCCTGGAGGAGCGCACCGGCCGGCTCGCCAAGGTGCGCGACCACATCGCCGTGGAGCGCCAGCGGGTCGGCCGGATGCGCGAGGCGTTCCTGAACTCCCCCGTGGACGGCCGGGTCTGGGAAGCGGCGCTGGGCGCCGGCGAATATGCCCGCAAGGGCCAGGACATCCTGCGTCTGCTGGACTGCTCGACCACGGTGGTCACCGCGTCGGTCGGCGAGCGCGACTACAACCGCCTGCGGGTCGGCGACCCCGCCCGGTTCCGGCTGGCCGGCACGCGCCGGAGCTACGACGCGGTGGTCCTCCGGCTCGCCGGCTCGGGCGCCGCGACGGTCTACAACAACATGGCGATCAGCCCGGGGCCGGACCATCTCCAGCGCTACGACGTGGCCCTGTCGGTGCCCGGCCTGCTGCACGACCCGGAGGCGAACTGCGCGGTCGGCCGGACCGGCAAGATCTCGTTCTCCGGCATCGGCGGCGCGACCGGACGGCTGCGCTCCTGGCTGGGCCTGTAGGCCGATGGTCTTCTCGGCCCTGGAGGCCGGCATGGCGCCGTCGCTGGTGATCGCCGGGCTGGCCCTGGCGGTGCTGCCGTTCTGCTCGACCTCCGACGTGCGGGTGCGCGCCGTGCTGTTCCTGGTGTCGGTCGGCATGGGCTGGCGCTATATCGCGTGGCGGCTGGCCGAGACGCTGCCGCCGCCGGCGCTCGACGCCGATTTCGTCTGCGGCGCCGCCTTCATGACGCTGGAAACCCTGGTGATGCTGGGGTCTACCCTGTCGTCGCTGATCCTGTCCAGGACCCGCGACCGGCGGGACGAGGCGACGGCGAACGCGCGGTGGTGGCCGGCCGACCGGCCGCCCCAAGTGGACGTCCTGATCACCACCTACAACGAGGAAGAGGCGATCCTGTCGCGGACGATCGCCGGCGCGGTGGGCATCGACCACCCCGCGCTCCGGGTCTGGGTGCTGGACGACGGCCGGCGGGACTGGCTGCGCGATCTGTGCGCCGCCCGGGGCATCGGTTACCTGACGCGGTCCGACAACAGCCACGCCAAGGCCGGCAACATCAACAACGGCCTGGCGCACTTGGCGACCCTGGAAAGGGAACCGGAATTCATCGTCGTGCTCGACGCCGACTTCGTCGCCCACGACGACTTCGTCAGCCGCACGCTGGCCCTGTTCCACGACCCGACGGTCGGGCTTGTCCAGACGCCGCAGCATTTCTTCAATCCCGACCCGATCCAGTCGAACCTGCGGATCGGCCGGGCCTATCCGGACGAGCAGCGCTTCTTCTTCGACCATCTCATGGCCTGCCGCGACGCCTGGGGCATCGCCTTCTGCTGCGGCACCTCCTCGATGATGCGGTGGGACGGGCTGAAGGCGATCGGCGGCTTCCCGACCGACAGCGTGACCGAGGACTTCCTGGTCACGCTGCGCCTGAAGCAGCATGGGCTGCGTACCGTCTACCTGAACGAGCGGCTGAGCGACGGCCTGGCCCCGGAGGGGATGAAGGAGTACGTGACCCAGCGCGGGCGCTGGTGCCTGGGGCTGATGCAGATCGTCCGCGGCCCGCTCAGCCCGTTCCGGCGCAACCGGTTGGACTGGATGGACCGGCTCGGCCTGCTGGACGCCCTGCTCTACTGGAGCTCGACCTTCTATTTCCGGCTGGTCTGCCTGCTGATCCCGGCGCTCTACTGGTGGTTCGGCATCAGCGCGGTGAACGCGCCGTTCCACGACGTGGTGGTATATTTCATACCCTATTTCGTCGCCGTCATGATCGCGCTGAACTGGACCACGCACGGCAAGATCATCCCGATCATGAACGATGTCAGCCAGGTGCTGACCATGTTCGAGATCAACCGGGCGGTATTCACCGGCCTGCTGCGGCCCGAGGGCCAGAAGTTCAAGGTCACCGCCAAGGGAGGCGAGCGCAGCCGGCGGATCGTGCAATGGGTCATGATGCGGCGGTTCGGCGCGCTGGCGCTGATGACGGCCGGCGGCATGGCCTATGCCATGCTGTCGGATTACGCCCCGGACGGCGGCGCCGGGGACGGCAAGCTGGTGATCCTGTTCTGGAGCTTCTACAACCTGATCGTCCTGCTGCTGGCGATGACCGTCTGCATCGAACTGCCCCGGCTGCGCGGCGACGAACGCTATCCGACCGACGAGCAGGTCGAGATGGAACTGGCCGGCGACCTGATCCCGGCGCGCCTGATCGATATCTCGATCGGCGGAGCGCGCATCCATGGGACCGTCCCGACGGATGTCGGCGAGGGTTTCCTGCTCCATGTCGCCGATGTCGGGGTGATGCCGGTCACGGTCGTCGACGAGCGCGACGGCGCGTTCATGGTGAAGTTCCTGCACGACGCCGAGACCCGCGACAGGATGATCCGGAAGATCTATTCGGACGATTACCAGCTCAACGTGTCGCGGGTGAACTGGCGGGGCCTGCTGGCCGGGCTCGGCAGCCGGGCCACCCAGTAGGCCGCCGGCGGCGCGGAGCCCGGCCGGTTCAGGCGGCGGGAGCCTTGGACCGGCCGGAGACGCGTCGCCGCAGCCTCGCGTCGAGGTCGACCAGCGCGCTGGAGAGCCGGAAGACCTCGGCATAGGAGCGGGCGTAGGGGATGCGGGCGTCGTGGTCGTACTCGCGGATCCGGTCGGCAGCCTCCGCGATCTCCAGCAGCGGCCGGGTGATCCGCTTCGCCAGAACAGATCCGACGAACGCGGCGGCAAGTGCCGCGCCCAGGCCGAGCAGCGCCAGGTTCCACTGGAACCGCCGGATCGGGGCCAGGACCTTGTCGGCGTCCTGGCGCACCACCACGGCCCAGCCGAGCCCCGGATAATCGCGATGCCCCGCCGTGAGGGTGGTGGCGGTCAGGTAGTCGCGGCCGTCGGGCCATGTCTCCAGGCCGTAGCGCGTGCCGCCCTGGCGCGCGGCGCCCAGGCTGAGCAGGTCCAGCTTCCCGCCGACCAGGCCGTCGGGACCCATCAGGACGTCGCCTTCGGCGCTGACGATCAGCGCTTCGACGCTCTCGCTCCGGTCGCCGCGGACAGCGAGGACCGAGGCGGTGATCTCCTCTCCCCAGGACCAGCTGAGATGGGCTCCCAGCACACCGAGCGGAACGCCGTCGGCACGCCTGAGCGGCATGGAGACGTCGACGAAGCGCAGCGGATCGCCATCGGCGTTCGGCGGCAGTTTCTTGGCGAGGAGCAGCGCCTCGTGGACGTCGCCGGCGAACATGTTCCGGCTGCCGGCCCGGAACCAAGGCCTGCCCGACACGTCGGCGCCCTCGAGCAGGCGCCCGGTGCTGACGAGGACCTTGCCCTCCGGGCTCGCCAGGCCGACCCAGGCATATTCGGGGGAGCTCCGCTGGAGGGTCTCGAGCTTGACCCGCAGCCGGTCGGGATCGGAATCGGGTTCCAGGGTTTCCTGGATCCGGCCGATCATCCGGATGTCCTGCCACCGCTCGAACATGCTGCGGTCCAGCTTGTCGGCGATCTGGGCACTGAGATCCAGCGCGCCGGCGCCCGCCTGGTCGCGGAGGCGGCTGCCGATCGTCCCGTTGGCGAGCAGGCTGACCCCGGCCACCGGCGCGATGCACAGTACCGCGATGCTGACGGACAGGAGAGTGGAAAGGCTTCTTGGATTTTTCATGAATTACCGCAAAACTGTAGTAACGGCAAGCATGATGCATCGCCATTTACAGGACGCAGTAAGTCATCCCCGCTTTACATCGGATGAACGAGCGGGGATTTATTTATACGGTGTCTGTCCGCCGGGGCCGGGAAAGCGGTGTCAGTACAGCCGCCCGCCGTCCGGAACCTTGCGCTCCGGCGTGACCAGCACGACGTCGCCGTTCTCGTCGGGAAAGCCCAGGACCAGCACCTCGGACATGAACTTGCCGATCTGCTTGGGCGGGAAATTGACGACGCCGGCGACCTGGCGGCCGACCAGCGTCTCGGGCGTGTAGTGGCGGGTGATCTGGGCGGAGGTGCGGCGGACCCCGATCTCCGGACCGAAATCCACCTGGAGCTTGTAGGCCGGCCGGCGCGCCTCGGGATAGGGCTCCACGGCGGTGATCGTCCCGACGCGGATGTCGACCTTGAGGAAATCCTCGAAGCCGATGTTCATGGTGGCCGTCATTTCGGTCTTGCCCGTCATCCGCAGTCCCCCTTCTTTTTCAGGGCGCGCAGGCTACCGGCAGGACACCTGAAAAACAAGGCCGCCGCCGGTTGCCCGGCGGCGGCCCCGATCCGGAGGAAACCGGATCCTGCCTCGATGGGCCTTACTTCGCGGCCTTGGCCTTTGCGACGACCGACTTCAGCTCTTCCAGGCTCTCGCTGACGCGCTTGTTGATCACGTCGGCGGCCTCGGTGTTGGACTTGGTGACAAGTTCGGCCAGCTCGCGGGTGTTGGCCAGAGCCTTCTCGAAAGCGGCCTTCACGAGGTCGGCCTGCTTGGCGACCTTCTCCTCCGGCGAGCCGGCGGCGAGCAGCTCGGACACGATGGAGGTGGTCTGCTCGATGGTCTGGCGCAGGATCTCGGACTGGCGGCGGGCAACGGCCTGGAAGCCCTCGAAGGCGAGCTGGTTGGCGGCGGTCAGGGCCTGGATGTTCTTCTGCTGCGCGGCGAGCGCGGACTCGACGTCGACGCCCGGAAGCTTGAATTCGGACATCAGCTTCGAAACGTCGGTGAACTTGGAAACGTCGACGTCGAAGAACGGGTTAGTCTTTGCCATGTGCCATCCCCTTGAGAGCATTCGTCGTTGCTGCGCCGCAACAGGTGTGATGCCGCATCATGCAGATTGCGCAATTCTGCGTCAACTTCTTTTGTGCAGCGCAACAACGACGTCCCTCAGGCCGTTACGCTTGGTTGGTCCGGAATGTCATCCGGCCGGGAGCCGCCGCTGCGGCCCGGGCGGGAGCGCAGGGTGCGGGAGAACTGCTCCGCCTGGCGCAGCCTAGCGTCGAGAGCCGCCATGGTGCGCGACAGATCGGCGCTGTCGTCAGTCAGCCAGACCCTCATGACCGCCAGGTAAACCGCCCCCAACCCCTTGACCCGTAACGCGCCGGCGAAACCGTCCGCCGAAATCCCGGCGGCTTCCAGCATCCAGGCGAGCGACCGCCGCAGGGAACAGGCGTGCCACGCCGCGGCGACCGGATCGGAGCGCAGGTCGCGGGAAATGCTCTCCACCGCGGCCCGGTAGGGGGTCAGTGCGTCAAAGCGGCGCATCATGACGTCGAACAGCCGGTCGCGCGGGGACTCCCCCTCGTCGGCCTCCCCATCCCCGGACAGCACCGCCTCGTCGATCTGGCGGGAGAACCCGCGCAGGATGTCGGGTTTGCCCGGAAAGACCCGGTATATGTCGGCCAGCGACAGCTTCGCCTCGGCGGCGATGTCGGCCATGGTCGTGGCCCGCCACCCCTTGTCCGCGGCCCGCTTCATGGCGGCATCGATGATTTGACGCGACAGATCAGCCTTCTTGGCCATGGTTTCAGTGATTCCCGTGCAGTTCGTTTGCCATGCCCTTAAGATTGGGCCGGCGGCGCGGATGCCAAAGCCCCCTGGCCGAATTGCCCTGTCCGGCGGTGACGATCGGCGCGATGAGGAGTTGACTGTGTGCAAGGGCATGCGATGCTGCCGCGCCTCCCCCGTCGGGCGCGAAACCTGCTTCGGGCATGAAAACCATGACTGCTTCGTTCGGCTGGGCCTCCGGCTGCCTCATGACACTGGCTCACCGGCTTCCCTATCTGACCCCGGATGAGGAGCGCGACCTGGCCTTGCGCTCGGCGGCCGGCGACCAGGTCGCGGCCGAGCGGCTGGTCGCGAGCCACCTGCGCGTCGTGGTCCGGATCGCCCGCAGCTACGGGCGGTTCGGCCTGCCGGTGAACGACCTGATCCAGGAGGGCACGCTCGGCCTGATCCAGGCCGTCCGCAAGTTCAACCCCGACGGCGGGTCGCGCCTCGGCACCTACGCCATGTGGTGGATCCGGGCCTCGATCCAGGATTACGTGGTCCGATCCTGGTCGCTGGTGCGGGTCGGCAAGACCGCCGCGCACAAGGCCTTGTTCTTCGCCCTCAAGAAGGTCGCCGCGGAACGGAAGACCTCGTCCGACGGGCTCGACGACGAGGCGCTGGCCGTGCTGGCGACCCGGTTCGACATGCCCCGCGCCGAAGTCTCGGGCCTCGCCCACAGGATCGCGAGGTTCGACCAGTCGCTCGACCTGCCGGCCGGCGACGGCGAGGAGGCGGAAAGCCTGCTGGACCGGCTGCCCGCCGACCAGCCGAGCCCGGAGGAGATCGTCGAGCAGCGCAGCATGGGCCGGACCTGGACCAACCTGATCGACCGGGCGCTGGCCATGCTGCCGGCGCGCGAGGCCGCGATCATCCGCCACCGCCACATGAGCGAGGCGGCGCCGACCTTCGAGGCGATCGGGCGGGAACTCGGCATCTCCAAGGACCGGGTGCGGCAGCTCGAGAAACGCGCCCTGCTGCGCCTGCGCGAGATGCTTCAGCCGCTCGCGGCCGCCCACGGCATGCCGGGCGGCTGACCGGCCGTCCGATTCGGAGCGCGCCGGCGGCTCCGCACCTCGGCATCTAGGGCAGGTAGAGCGGGATCAGGCAGCCCTGGGCCGGACCCGCGCCTCGATCTCGGCCCCAACCGCATCGCGGGCCGTTTCCAGATCATAGGTCGTCTGCATACCGAGCCAGAACTCGGCGGAGGTGCCGAAATACCGGGCAAGCCGCAGGGCCATGTCGGGCGTCACGCCGCGTCGGCCGTCGAGCAGATCGCCGACCAGCGTTTCGGGAACGTCGATGGATCGAGCCAGCACGGAACCGCTCATGCCCAACGGCTTCAGGAAGTCTTCCCCGAGCACGTCTCCGGGATGCGTTGGTGGGAAATCCGCCATGATCAGCCTCACGGTCAATGGTAATCGACGATCTCGACATCATAGGCATCGCCGTCCCGCCATTCGAAGCAGACCCGCCACTGATCGTTGATCCGAATGCTGTGCTGGCCCAGCCGATCGGCGGAAAGAGCCTCCAATCGGTTGCCGGGCGGCGCTCTCAGGTCGTTCAGGCTCCTGGCGTTGTGGATCTGCGTCAACTTGCGGTGGGCGGCCTTTACGATATCGTTCGGCAGCGCCTTGATGAAACGCCGCTGCCACGTGGCCTCCGCCGCCTGATTTCCGAACGACTTGATCATGACCGATGCTAACGATCGCCGCTGTCGGATGCAAGACGGCCCGGAATCAGTCGCTCGACCTGCCGGCCGGCGACCGAGGGAAAACACCGTGCGAGACCACTAGCCCGCGAGCTGGCGCGACCGGGCGGTGGCGGCGGCGACGGCACGGTCGAACAGGGGCTGGATCCCGTCCTCCGCCATCAGCACTTCCAGCGCCGCCTGGGTGGTCCCGTTGGGGCTGGTGACGTTCCGGCGCAGCACGGAGGCCGGCTCGGCCGACCGCATCGCCAGTTCGCCGCTGCCCGCGACCGTCGCCCGGGCGATCCGCATCGCCAGATCCTCCGGCAGCCCGGCCGCCGTGCCGGCTTTCGCCAGCGTCTCGATCAGCAGGAAGACATAGGCGGGACCGCCGCCCGATACCGCGGTGACGGCATCCAGCAGACCCTCGTCCTCGACCCAGGCGACCTGCCCGACCGCGCCCAGCAGCGTATCGCACAGGCGGCGCTGGTCATCCCTCACCGCGGCGTTCGGGACGGCGACGGTCATGCCGCGGCCGACCGCGGCCGGGGTGTTCGGCATGGCGCGGACGATGGCCGCCTGCGCGCCCAGGCGCTCCGCGAAATAGCCGATGGTCTTGCCCGCGGCGATCGACAGGAACACCGTGCCCGGACGGGCGAAGTCCGCGTAGCCGGGAACAACCTCGTCCATCACCTGCGGCTTGACGGCGAACACGACCACGTCGGGATCGAAGCCCGGCGGGATCCGCGACGGGCCGGCGCAGCGCACGATCCGGTGCTCGCCAGGCGCGGAATCAGCCCCGAAGGCGCCCTGCGGCTCGACCACGACCACGTCGTCGACCGTCCGCGCGGCGAACCAGCCGTCCAGCATGGCGCCACCCATCTTGCCGCATCCGACCAGAAGCAGCGAGCACCCCATCGCTCAGGCCTCCCCCACGGTGTCCAGGATGGCCGCGGTCACGGCCTCCGACGCCGACTTGCCGCCGGAGATGACGAACTGGAAGGCGGGATAGAAGCGCTCGCACTCCATCAGAGCGATCTCGACCAGGTCTTCCATCTGCTCGATGCTCGCCCGGGGCGCTCCCCGCAGCAGCGTCGTGTGGCGGAACATGGGGGTGTGCTCGTCCGGACAGACGTCGAAATGGCCCAGCCACATCTTGGCATTGACCTCGGACAGAAGCTCGTTGAGCTCGTGCCGGCGGGCCTTGGTCGCCTTCATGTCGAACTGGCAGGAGAACTGCATCGCGCTCACCTCGCCCTGCCAGACGAAATAGAGGCGGTAATCGCACCAGCGCGCGGCGATCTCGACGATCAGCTCATCCTCGTTGGACCGGTCGAACGGCCACTCGTTGGCCACGACGATCTCTTCGACGATGTCCAGGGGATTGAGCGTTGACGTGGGCGTTTCTTCGACGGCTACTGCCGACATGCCTGCGACTCCCTAATCGCGCGGTGAACGGCGTTCGCCCCGGTCGCCACCGGAAACGGCCCGATCCCGAGGGCCCAGCCGGCATGTACCGTCTGATGTGCTATGCCCCGAGATGTCGTATCCGGATGGTCATGGGGCTACTACCCCGAGGACCGTGACAGAACGGCCCCGCGCTCGCAACAGAATTCCATAAATTCGGACGCATCCCGGCCCGCCCGCGACCGGACGGATCGCGGACGTATCGACGGCCGGGACGGGACGATCAGGCGCCGCCGGGCGCGGAACCTGACGCGGCGCCCCCCGCCTGGTCCCCGGCGGGCTTGGCGGCGTGGCCGCCGGCCGGGCGTTTCGGGCCGGCCGTCTCGTGGACCAGCTCGCGTTCGGCCAGAAGGGTCGCGACGAGCGCCTCCAGCGCGGTCACCCGGTCCGACAGTTCCTCCTGCTCGGAGCGGGCCTTCACCGCCATTTCGCGGGCGGCCTCGAACTCCTCCCGGCTGACCAGGTCCATCCGGCTGAGGATGCGTTCGAACTGCTGGCGCACCTGCGCCTCGACCTCCCCGCGCAAGCCGGTCAGCGCGCCGACAGCGCCGCCCGCCACCCGGGCCAGATCGTCGAGAAGCTTGTTATCGACCTGCATGGATCCGTATCCTCCAAAGAGACACTATTATGGGCATGGGCCGGGGCCGAATCAACGCCGCATCGTCCGGGGGGCGCGGCCGGTGCGGCAGGGGTGCCTTGCGGCGGCGCGGCAAGGAAGCCTATAAGGGCGCCAGCCCCGGCGGGTTACCCCGTCCCCTGGCCAGTCCCGCGGGCGGTATTTCCCGGGGCCGCCGCCGCACCGAAGTCGAACCGCGCCATGCTTGCCATCCTGTTCCCCGCCATCGACCCGGTCGCGATCCAGATCGGTCCCCTTGCGATCCGCTGGTACGCCCTGGCCTATCTGATCGGCTTCGTCGCCGGCTGGCGGTACTGCATACACCTGGCGCGCAAGGACGAGCGGCCGCCGACCGCGGTAGACTTCGACGATTTCCTGACCTGGGCGGTGGTCGGCGTGATCCTGGGCGGCCGGATCGGCTACGTGCTCTTCTACAATACCGGCTATTACCTGAGCAATCCGCTGGAGGCGCTCGCGGTCTGGCACGGCGGCATGTCCTTCCACGGCGGGCTCCTCGGGGTGATGGCGGCGATCCTGCTGTTCTCGCGCCGGCGCGGGTTCTCACCGCTGGCACTCGGCGACCTCATCGCCTGCGCCGCCCCGATCGGCCTGTTCTTCGGGCGCATCGCGAACTTCGTGAACGCCGAGCTGTGGGGCCGCGTGGCCGACGTGCCGTGGGCGGTGATCTTCCCGGGGGAACGGGCGGGCGGCCTGCCCCGCCATCCCAGCCAGCTGTACGAGGCGGCGCTGGAGGGGCTTGTGCTGTTCGCGGTGCTGGCCGTGCTGGCCCGGCGCCCCTCGGTCAGGGCAAAGCCCGGGCTGCTGGCCGGGATCTTCTTCATCGGGTACGGCCTGTCGCGGATCTTCGCCGAATATTTCCGGGAACCCGACCCGCAACTGGGCTTCCTGCTGGGCGGCCACGCGACGATGGGCCAGATCCTGTCCGTCCCCATGGTGCTGTTCGGGCTGGCGCTGGTGGTCCATGCCCGGCGCCGGGGCCGGGCGGAAGGGCGGCGCCCGGCCGGCCGGGCGGATGCGCGGGATGGATGACGGCGGCCTGGTCGGGCACCTGAAGCGGCGCATCGCCGTCGAGGGGCCGATTTCCGTGGCGACCTTCATGGGCGACGTCCTGGGGCACCCCCGGTATGGCTACTACATCACCGCCGACCGGTTCGGCGCCGCGGGCGACTTCGTGACGGCGCCCGAGATCAGCCAGATGTTCGGGGAACTGATCGGACTGTGGTGCGCCCATACCTGGTCCGCGATGGGAGCGCCCGACCGGGTCAACCTGGTGGAGCTTGGACCGGGGCGCGGCACCCTGATGCGCGACGCCCTGCGCGCCGCCGCGATGGTGCCCAAGTTCCGCGACGCCGCCCGGGTCCATCTGGTCGAGACCAGCCCGGTCCTGCGCGAACGGCAGCGCGAACTGCTGGCGCCGGTCTTGGAGGATTGCCCTCCCCGCTGGCACGACGCGCTGGCCGGGGTGCCCGACGGCCCGCTCCTGGTGATCGCCAACGAGTTCTTCGACGCCCTGCCGATCCGGCAATTCGTCAAGACCGCACACGGCTGGACCGAGCGGATGGTCGATGTCGACGAGGCGGGCGGCGGTTTCCGCTTCGTGCTCGACCGCCGGCCGGGTCCCGTCGAGGCGCTGATCCCGGCCGACATCCGGGAGTTGCCGCCGGGCAGCGTGTTCGAGGCGTGCCCCGCCGCGCTGGCGGTCGCGCACGAGTTGGGCGCCCGGCTGGCGACGTCGGGCGGAGCCGCCTTGATCTGCGATTACGGCCATCCCGTTTCCGCGGCTGGCGAGACGTTGCAGGCGGTTCGGCGCCACGCCTTCGTACCGGTGCTGGAGTCGCCCGGAACAGCCGACCTGACCGCCCACGTGGATTTCGGGATGCTGATCGAAGCGGCGCGGTCGGGCGGTGCCAGTGCCTGGGGGCCGACGACGCAGGGCGCGTTCCTGACGGCGCTGGGCATCCGGGAACGGGCCGGCCAGCTGCGCCGGCGGGCGACGCCGGCGCAGGCGACGGACATCGATTCGGCCGTGCATCGCTTGATCGACGGGACCGAGATGGGCACACTGTTCAAGGTCCTGGCCCTCACCGATCCCCGGCAGGAGGGTGCCGCGGGATTGTGACGGGCCGAGCGGCAAGGACCCGAAACGGAACACTGGACCCTGAAGTGATCACACTCGGCGCGCTGAACGACATTCCGGACATCCGGCACGGCTTCTTCACCAAGCGGGGAGGCGTGAGCACGGGCATCTACGCTTCCCTGAACTGCGGGCTGGGATCCAACGACGACCCCCGCCACGTCGCGGAGAACCGGCGCCGCTGCGCCGCGGCGTTCGACCTGGAACCGGACCGGCTGGTCACGCTCTACCAGGTCCACAGCCCCGACGTGGTGACGGTGGAGCGGCCCTGGCGGCCCGGCGAGACGCCGCCCCGCGCCGACGCCATGGTCACCGCCATGCCGGGCGTGGCGCTCGGCATCCTGACCGCCGACTGTGTCCCGGTCCTGTTCGCCGACTCCGAGGCCGGGGTGATCGGGGCCGCGCATGCCGGGTGGAAGGGCGCCAAGGCCGGCGTGATCGAGGCGACGGTCGGCGCCATGGAGGCACTGGGCGCCCGCCCGGAGCGGATCGTGGCGGCGATCGGCCCCTGTATCGCCCAGCGGTCCTACGAGGTGGGGCCGGAGTTCCCGGCCCCGTTCCTCGCCGAGGACGCGGCCAACGCCGATTTCTTCGCGCCGGCGCGGCGGGCCGGGCACTTCATGTTCGACGTAGGCGGCTATGTCGGGCGGCGGCTCGGCCTCAGCGGCGTCGCGGCGCTCCAGCGCTGCCCGAACGACACGGTCGCGGAGGAGGACCGCTTCTTCAGCTATCGCCGGGCGACCCTGCGCGGCGAGGCGGACTACGGCCGCGGCATTTCGGTCATCGTCCGGCAGTCCTGAGGACCCGCCCAGATGCCCTATGTGATCATGCTGATCGCTTTTTGCGTGCTGGGACTGATGGTGAGCTGCGTCATCTGACGTGGCTTTCCGCTTCCTTTTCCGCCCGGCAAGGAACAGGGCGAGGCCTCCTTGCGTTGACCCCATGTGCAGGGTGCATGGGGACCGCGATGGCCGTCATCGAACATTTACATGACGGGGGCGGGCTGATATGGTCCCGGCCGATTTCGTGTTGCACCGGTTCCCGATAGTCGGGACGGCGTCAACGGCACTATTTCCAGAAGAGAGCTGCGAAGTATGAAAGTCATAGCCGGCAACAGCAACCGGCCGCTGGCCGAAGCGATCTCGGCCGCACTCAACGTGCCGTTGACCAAGGCCAGCATTCGTCGTTTCTCGGACATGGAAGTGTTCGTCGAGATCCTGGAGAACGTCCGCGGCGAGGACGTGTTCGTCATCCAGTCGACTTCGTACCCGGCCAACGACAACCTGATGGAGCTGCTGGTCACGATCGATGCGCTGCGCCGCGGTTCCGCGCGCCGCATCACGGCCGTGCTGCCCTATTACGGCTATGCCCGGCAGGACCGCAAGACGGGTCCGCGGACCCCGATCTCGGCCAAGCTGGTCGCCAACCTGATCACCATGGCCGGTGCCAACCGCGTGCTGACGCTGGACCTGCACGCCGGCCAGATCCAGGGCTTCTTCGACATCCCGCTGGACAACTTGGAGGGCGCGCCGGTCTTCGTCCGCCACATCCAGGAGACCACCAAGCACGGCGAGCAGCTTGTCATCGTGTCGCCGGATGTCGGCGGCGTGGTGCGCGCCCGCGCCATCGCCAAGCGGCTCGACGCCGACCTGGCGATCATCGACAAGCGCCGCGAGCGGGCCGGCGTGTCCGAGGTCATGAACATCATCGGCGAGGTCGAGGGCCGGCGCTGCATCCTGGTGGACGACATCGTGGACAGCGGCGGCACCCTGTGCAACGCCGCCGCCGCCCTGATGAAGGAAGGCGCGAAGTCGGTCAGCGCCTATGTCACCCACGGCGTGCTGTCCGGCGGCGCCGTCGCCCGCGTGTCGTCGTCGCCGCTGGAGATGCTGGTGACCACCGACAGCATCCAGGCGACCGAGGCAGTGCGCGTGTCGCGCAACGTGCGCCAGCTCACCATAGCCCCGCTCATCGCGGAGGCGATCACCCGGATCAGCGAGGAACGGTCGGTTTCCAGCCTGTTCAACTGATCGGATCATTCAGGAATTCGCGGGAAGCCGGGTACGGCTCCCCGCACAGGGACCTGCGGTCGGCGCCGAGCAAGGCGGCCGCGGTACGCCAGCACCCCTGGAGGCTGGCGTTCACCCAAAGGCGGCCCGGAGCGGCCGCCTTGTCATTGGAGTAGTAGAGTATGTCCGAAGCTACAGTTCTCGCCGCCGAGGCGCGCGACCGGGCCGGCAAGGGGGTTGCCCGTCAGACGCGCCGCGCAGGCCGGATCCCCGCCGTGATCTACGGCAACAAGGAAAAGCCGGTGATGATCTCGCTGGACCGGTTGAAGTTCGACCGCATCCTGCGCACCCCGGGCTTCTTCACGCACCTGTTCGACGTCAAGGTCGGCGACGCGTCCTATCACGTGCTGCCGCGCGACGTGCAGTTCGACCCGGTCACCGACACGCCGATCCATGTCGACTTCCTGCGCGTCAGCGGGGAAGCCAGGATCACCGTCGAAGTCCCGGTCGAGTTCGTCAACCAGGAGAAGTCGCCGGGCCTGAAGCGCGGCGGCATGCTGAACATCGTCCGCCACGCGATCGAGGTCGAGTGCGGCGCCGAGGAGATCCCGGAGCACATCACCGTGGACCTGACCGGTTTCGACCTGGGCGACTCGATCCACATCAGCTCGGTCACGCTGCCGGCCGGCGTCAAGCCGACCATCACCGACCGCGACTTCACGGTCGCGACCATCGCCGCCCCGTCGGCGGTGAAGTCGGAAGCCGCCGGCGAGGAGCCGGAGGAGCAGGAGTAAGCCAATGCTGCTGCTGGTGGGTCTGGGCAATCCAGGATCGGAATATGCCCGCAACCGGCACAATATCGGCTTCATGGCGGTGGACGAGATCGTCCGCCGCCATGGCTTTGGCCCCTGGCGCAGGCGCTTCCAGGGGCAGAGCTGCGACGGCTCGGTCGATGCGGAGAAGGTGCTGGCGCTGAAGCCGCATACCTTCATGAACCTTTCCGGCCAGTCCGTCGGCGAGGCGATGCGCTTCTTCAAGCTCACCCCGCCCCAGGTGATCGTGATCCACGACGACCTCGACCTGGTCGCCGGCAAGGTCAGGGTGAAGCAGGGAGGCGGCCATGGCGGCCACAACGGCCTGCGCTCGATCGACGACCATATCGGCAAGGACTACTGGCGCATCCGGCTCGGCATCGGGCATCCCGGCCACAAGGACCAGGTCCACGGCTATGTCCTGCATGATTTCAGCAAGACCGAGCAGGCCTGGCTGGAGCCGTTGCTCGACACGGTCGCGCGGGAGTTTCCCCTGATGGTCGCGGGCCAGCCCGAGAAGTTCGCCAGCCGAGTGGCGCTGGCCGCCTGAACCCCCTCGGTCCCTGCCCCGTCAGTCCTTTCCGCCGCCCTTCTTCAAGGCATCCACAAGCTTGCGCTGGAACCTGCCGCCGTCGCGCCGGGTCGCCAGGAACTGCCGGACCGCACTCTGGGCGGTATCCCGGTCGTAGGGCACCTTGCCTTCGCTGGCGAGGTCGAGGCGTTCGATCACCTTGGGGTCAAGGCTGCTCCGCAGGGCGGCCATCTGGCGCAGCAGTTCCTGACGCGGATCGGACATGGTCGGCGGATCTCCCCTTTTCGATAGGGCTATCATAGCATGATCCGCGCGGAGCCGTACGGGACTTTCGTTTTAGGTCCCGGTGCCGCATATAAGCTGCCAGACGGGCCGGACGCCGGCCCCCGGAAAATCTCTTGAAAGCGACGGCATCCCCATGGGTTTCAACTGCGGCATCGTCGGCCTGCCGAATGTGGGCAAGTCCACTCTGTTCAACGCGCTGACCGCCACCCAGGCGGCCGAAGCGGCCAACTTCCCCTTCTGCACCAAGGAGCCGAACGTCGGCCGCGTCGGCGTGCCGGACCCGAGGCTGGACAAGATCGCGGCGATCGCGAAGTCGGCGAAGATCATCCCGACCCAGCTGGAATTCGTCGACATCGCCGGGCTGATCCGGGGTGCTAGCAAGGGCGAAGGGCTGGGCAACCAGTTCCTGGGCAACATCCGCGAGGTCGATGCCATCGTCCATGTGCTGCGCTGCTTCGAGGATGACGACATCACCCATGTGGAAGGCGGGATTGACCCGATTCGCGACGCCGAGACCGTCGAGACGGAGCTGATGCTGGCCGACATGGACGGGCTGGAGCGCCGGCTGACCGCCACCCAGAAGAAGGCCAAGGGCGGCGACAAGGAAGCCAAGGCGACCGCCGACATGATGGAGCGCGCGCTGGCGGTCCTCCAGGCCGGCAAGCCCGCCCGGACGCTCGAGATATCCGCGGACGAGGAGCCGCTGTTCAAGTCCCTGCTGCTGCTGACCGGCAAGCCGGTCGTCTATGTCTGCAACGTCGAGGAAGCCTCGGCCGCCACCGGCAACGCCCTGTCGGCCAAGGTCGCCGAAATGGCGAAGGCCCAGGGCGCGGCCAGCGTCGTCGTCTCCGCGGCGATCGAATCCGAGGTGGCCCAGCTCGCCGACGCGGCGGAGAAGACGGAATTCCTGGAGACCCTGGGGCTGGAAGAGCCGGGCCTGAACCGGGTGATACGCGCCGGTTACGCCCTGCTCGACCTCATCACCTTCTTCACCGTGGGCCCCAAGGAGGCGCGTGCCTGGACGGTGCGGCGCAACGCGAAGGCTCCCGAAGCCGCCGGCGCGATCCATAGTGACTTCGAACGGGGCTTCATCCGGGCGGAGACGATCGATTATAACAGCTTTGTCACGCTGGGCGGCGAGCAGGCTGCGAAAGAAGCGGGAAAGATGCGGCAGGAGGGCAAAGAGTACATCGTTCAGGATGGCGACATATTCCATTTCCGCTTCAACGTGTAGACCTGAGAAGTTGCTGCCGCGTTACCCCAAACGATAGGAGAAAAGATTTTTTATTAAAAATGGGGCGATGATCCGACTTCCTGTGTTACTTCTGATAGGAGTTAGTACGGCACGAGCCGGATCGATGGGCCGGATCAATGGGTTCAAGTACAGGCATGTTTGATGTGATGGCCGCTGGTCTGGAGGCGCTGATCGCGCATCCGCGCAAACCGGCGTCCGAAGGAACCGGTCACGCGATCCTGAAGCGACCGGCGGCCCCCTCGGGCGAACCCGAGGTCGTCGCGGTGAACGGCCGCTTCACGCACCTGCTGGGCGCCACCACCGACGAGATCGTCGGGCGGCCGCTGGGCGAGCTGGCCGCACGGTCGGCCCGCCCGGAGGATATCGCCCGTCTGGCCGAGGTACTGGCCGCGAACGAGGTCGCGACCGTCATCCTGAACCTGACGGCCGGCCCGGTCGCGCTGATCATCCAGCCGATCGCTGTGACCGGAGGCGCCCCGGCTTCGCACATCCTGGTCACCGAGGATACCGGACCGAGCGACGGCCAGATCAGCCTGGTCATCGACCATCTGCTGGCCGCCGTCTTCATCGTGGACGTCCTGCCGGACGGCAGCTTCCGCTACGCGATGCTGAACCGCCGTCACGAGGAACAGACCGGCCTGATCGCCGCCGACGTGGTCGGCCGCAGCCCGGAGGAGGTCCTGCCGCCGGATGATGCCGCCAGCGTGCTCGCCCACTACCGGACCTGCGTCAAGCGCCGGCTGCCGACCACCTTCCAGGAAGTGCTCCACCTGCCGACCGGCCGCCGCCACTGGGAAACCCGGCTGGTGCCGATCACCGGCGGGGTGGCGGGATCGCGGGTCACCCGCCTGTTCGGGTCGAGCATCGACATCTCGGAGCGGGTGGTGGCCGAGCAGGCGCTGCGCGACAGCGAACAGCGCTTCCGCTCGATCTTCGAGCATGCCGGGGTCGGCATCGGCTATGCGGCCGTGGACGGCAGGATCATCGACGTCAACCGCACCCTGGAGACCATGCTGGGCTACGGGCGGGACGAGCTGATCGACCAGTCGTTCAAGCACTTCGTCCATGTGGACGAGATCTCCCACGTCACCGGCCGGTTCCAGGAGCTGCTGAGCGGCCGCAGGGCGACCTTCCAGACCGAGCGCCGGTTCCAGCGCCGCGACGGCACCGCCTTGTGGGCGCGCACCACGGCATCGCTGGTGCGCGATCCGCTGGGGCGGCCCAAATACATCATCGGGCTGTTCGAGGACGTGACGGAAACCCGCCGCGCCCGCGAGCGCATCCATTATCTGGCCTCGTTCGACCAGGTCACCGGGCTGCCCAACCTGTCGCTGTTCAGCGAGCGGGTCGCCTCGGCGCTGGAGCAGTCGGAATCCGCCGGCCGGGTCGCCGCCCTGCTGGCGATCAGCTTCGACCGGCTCGACCCGATCCGGTTCGCGCACAGCCGCAGCGCCGCGGAACACCTGATGCGGCGGCTGGTCGACCGGCTGCGCCGGGCGCTGGGTCCGGGCGACCTGGTCGGCCGGATCGGCGACGACCTGTTCGCCGTGCTGCTGCCCGACCTGGCGGACCATGACGAGGCGCTGGCGACGGTGAAGAGCATCATCGCCACCTTCGGAACGCCGATCGAGGCAGACGGGCAGGATTTCCTGCTGCCGCCGATGATCGGGGTCAGCCTGTTCCCGTCCGACGCCACCGGACCGGACGAGCTGGTCCGGATGGCGGGGGCCGCCCTTCAGCGCGCCCGCGACCTCGGCACCTCGCGGTACGAGCTGTACTCGCCCGACATGGAGACCCATGCGGCCCGCCAGCTCTCCCTGGAGAGCCGGCTGCGCCGCGCGATCGACGCCGACCAGTTCGAACTGCTGTACCAGCCCAAGATCGAGGTCGAGACGCTGAAGCTGACCGGCTTCGAGGCTCTGGTCCGCTGGCGCGGCGAGGACGGCGCCCTGATCTCCCCCGGCGAGTTCATTCCGGCTGCGGAAGAAACCGGCCTCATCATCCCGCTGGGCGAGCTGGTGCTGCGCGACGCCTGCCGCCAGATGGCGGAGTGGCGGCGCGCCGGGGTGGTCGATGTGCCGGTCTCCGTCAACCTGTCGGGCCGTCAGGTCAGCGACCCGCACCTGAGCCGGAAGGCGCTGGCGATCCTGAGGGACTCCGGCCTGCCGGCATCGCACCTGAAGCTGGAATTGACGGAGACGGCGCTGTTCCGCAGCACGCCGGGGATCCGCGACGCGCTGCTCGAACTCCACGCGGCCGGCGTCCGCTTCATGCTGGATGATTTCGGAACCGGATATTCCTCGCTCAGCTATCTGAAGCGCTTCCCGATCGAGGCGATCAAGATCGACAAGAGCTTCGTCCAGAGCATGGTGGAGGACCCCGACGCCGCCTCCATCGTGAATGCCATCATCAACATGGCGCATGCCCTGAAGATGCGGGTGGTCGCCGAGGGGGTCGAGACCCACGAGCAGCTGATCTTCCTCAGGGCCTACCGGTGCGACCGCATGCAGGGCTTCCTGTTCGCGCCGCCGACGCCGGTCGCCGACATCCCGGCGCTGGTCCGCCGGCTGGCGATATAGGACTCAAGACACGGCGAACTCCAGGATGACGCCGTTGGCCTGGAGCGGCGGCACGACGATGCGGGCGCCCGGAGCTTCCGCCGTCGCGATCCCCTGACCGCCCAGGTAGGCGCGGGTCCCCGCCAGGTCGCGGCAGAGCACCGTCATCACCGGCGCGGGCTCCAGGCCGGGGTAGCGGCGGGCAAGACGGTCCGGAGCGACGAAGCGCAGGGCGTGGCCCCCGGCGCGGACGTCGAGGCGGCCCCTGCCTGCATGAAGCGCCGCCGGGCCGAACAGGGCCGCGTAGGCGGGCGCCAGTGCTGCGGGATCATCGGCCGGGACCGTGACCCCCTCCAGGCCGACGGCGCCGTTGGGATGGTCGAGCCAGTCCGGACGGCGCAGCAGGCCGGGCGTCAGGTGGGTGCAGCAGAAGGCCGACAGGCCGGGCATCGCCTCGGGCTTGAAATGGACCAGCGAGAAGCGCGGCGTGACCGTCCCCTCGGGCAATTCCAGCAACCGGCCGAGGTCCTTCGGCGGTTCGGTGACGTCGGGGTGGGCCAGGTGGACGGCGTCCGCGTCCGCCGCCGCGAAGGCGAGCCCGAGGAATCCTTCGCCCTGCGTCTCCAGCAGGGTGTCCAGGCGGTTCAGGAACTGGCCGGGATCGACGATGCCGAGCAGCTCGACATAGTCGCCCGGGAACATGATGCAGTAGTTGCCGGTCCCCCAGCCGATATGGCGGCCGCGCGGGGTCACGGTGAAGCCGAGGTGCCGCCACGTCGCGCGCGCGGCCTCCAGGTCGCGGACGCCCACCAGGGTATGGTCGATGCCCGAGATCGGGCCGATCGCCGGGGCGGCCATCAGAACGACGATCCCGGCTGCTTCAGGAAATCCTCTTCCTCCTCCGTCGAGACGCGACCCAGGATCCGGTTGCGGTGGGGAAAGCGGCCGAACCGCTCGATGACCCGCAGGTGCCGCTCGGCATAGTCGAGATAGCCGGGGTCGCCCACCCGGTCGCGGAACAGTTCGACCGAGAGCCGCTGGTCCGCCAGATCCTCGCTGTGCTCCAGCGGCAGGTAGAGGAAGGTGCGCTCGTCCTTGTCGAAGCCGCCGTCATAGCCGCGCTCGACCGCCAGCTTCGTCAGGTCGCGGGCGGCGGCATCGGTCGCGAATGCCCGAAGGCTGCCCCTGAAGACGTTGCGGGGCACTTGGTCGAGCAGGATGACCAGGGCCAGGCAGCCCCGCGGGTGATCCCGCCAGTCGGCCAGCCGGTTCGCCGCCGCCTGCTCGTAGGCGGGCAGCAGGAGCCGCCGGACCTCGGCGTCGAAAGCGTCGCTCCTCTCGAACCAGTTCGGCCGGGTCGCCGGACTGAACCAGAAGCCGTTGATGTCATGGAACGTCATCATTCGTCGTTTCCTCCCCTTGGCCACACGGGACCTGAAAACAGAAAAGGGCGCCCGGGGCGCCCTTTTCCATGGTTCCAACGGATACCGGCGGCACTCAAGGGTGCGCGTCGGCCCAGACCTTGCGCTTCACGGCGTACATCATACCCGCGAAGACCAGAAGGAACAGGATGACCTTCACGCCGGTCTGCTTGCGCGTCTCCAGGTGAGGCTCCGCCGCCCAGGTCAGGAAGGCGGCGACGTCGTGCGCCAGCTGGGCCTGGGTGGCCGGGGTCTCGTCAGCGTAGGTGACGCTGTCGTCCTGCAGGATCGGCGGCATGCCGATCAGGTGGCCGGGGAAGTACTTGTTGTAGTACTGGCCGTCCGGCACGGTGAAGCCCTCCGGCGGATCCTCGTAGCCGACCAGCAGGGCGTGGATGTAATCCTCGCCATGCGGGCGGGCCTTCGCCATGAGCGACAGGTCGGGCGGATAGGCGCCGCCGTTGGCGACGCGGGCGGCCTGCTCGTTCGGGAACGGGTTCTTGAAACGGTCCGCCGGGATGGCGGGCCGTTCGAACATCTCGCCGTTGTCGTTAGGCCCCGCGGTGACCTCGTACTGGGCCGCGATCGCCTTGACCTCGTCCTCGCTGAAGCCCAGCGCCTGGAGGTTGCGGTAGGCGACGAGGTCCATCGAATGGCAGGTCGAGCAGACCTCCTTGTAAACCTGGAAGCCACGCTGGAGCGCCGCCCGGTCGAAGGTTCCGAAGATGCCGCTGTGGGACCATTCCTGCGGAGGCGGAACGGGGGCTTCGGCCGCGGCAAGGGCGGTGCCCGTGAGGCCGAGACCGACGGCCGCGGCCAGGATGACCGTCTTCAACGCGCGCATGTTAGGCCTTCTCCATCGGCTTGGCGGCTGCCGCGGTCGCGAGACGACCACCGCCCTTCAGAACGGGTTCGCTGATGCTGCTGGGAAGCGGCCGGGGGCGCTCCAGCTTGCCGAGCAGGGGCAGGATGATCAGGAAGTGGGCGAAGTAGTAGATCGACGCGACGCGGGCGAGGGTCAGCCAGATACCTTCGGCCGGCATCGCGCCGGCATAGCCCAGCACGAGGCAGGCGACGACCAGCACCCAGAAGAACTGGCGGTAGATCGGCCGGTAGTTGGAGCTGCGGACCTTGGAGGTGTCCAGCCAGGGCAGGAAGAACAGCACCGCGATGGCGCCGAACATGGCGAGCACGCCACCCAGCTTGTCGGGGACCGCGCGCAGGATCGCGTAGAACGGCAGGAAGTACCATTCCGGGACGATGTGCGCCGGGGTGACCAGCGGGTTGGCCGGAATGTAGTTGTCCGGATGGCCCATGAAGTTCGGCGCGAAGAAGACGAACCCGGCGAACACCAGCAGGAAGATGCTGAGGCCGAAGGTGTCCTTGATCGTGAAGTAGGGGTGGAACGGCAGGCTGTCCTGCGGGCCCTTGATGTCGATGCCGACCGGGTTGTTCGAGCCGTGGACATGGACCGCGGCGACATGCAGAAAGACCACGCCCAGCAGGACGAACGGCAGCAGGTAGTGCAGCGCGAAGAACCGGTTCAGCGTCGGGTTGTCGACCGAGAAGCCGCCCCACAGCCAGGTGACGATATGGTCGCCGATGATCGGGAAGGCGGAGAACAGGTTGGTGATGACGGTGGCGCCCCAGAAGCTCATCTGGCCCCAGGGAAGCACGTAACCCATGAAGGCAGTGGCCATCATCAGCAGCAGGATGACGACGCCCAGCATCCACAGGATCTCGCGCGGGGCCTTGTAGGACCCGAAATACAGGCCGCGGAAGATGTGGATGAACACGGCGATGAAGAACATCGACGCGCCGTTCATGTGGACGTAGCGGATCAGCCAGCCCGAGTTGACGTCGCGCATGATGCGCTCGACCGACTGGAACGCATGGTCGGTATGCGGCGTGTAGCTCATCGCCAGCGTGATGCCGGAGACGATCATGATGATCAGCGTGACCATCGCGATCGCGCCGAAGGACCACAAATAATTGCAGTTCTTCGGCATCGGGTATTCGTTGTACTCGTGATGGAGCCCGGTGAAGATCGGCAGGCGGTAGTCGATCCACCGGACTATGGGGTTCTTGAACTGCGGGGCAGCCATGTTCAGCTCCAGTTGACCAACTAGCCGAGGCGAATCGAGGTGTCCGTCAGGAAAGCGTATTCCGGAACGGCGAGGTTCAGCGGCGCCGGCCCCCGGCGGATGCGGCCCGAGGTGTCGTAGTGCGAACCGTGGCAGGGGCAGAACCACCCGCCGTAATCACCCTTGGGATCGGTCGGTTTCTGGCCGAGCGGGACGCAGCCGAGATGGGTGCACACGCCGACCATGACCAGCCATTGCGGCTGCTGGACGCGGGCGCTGTCGGGCGCGGGGTCGGGCAACTCGGCGAGGTTGACCGCCTGGGCGGCCGCGATCTCCTCCTCCGTGCGGCGGCGGATGAAGACCGGCTTGCCCCGCCACGTGACAGTGATCGCCTGGCCGACCTGGACCGGCGTCAGGTCGACGTCGATCTGGGCGAGCGCCAGCGTATCGGCGGCCGGGTTCATGCTGTTGATGAACGGCCAGGCCACCGACGCGACGCCGACCGCGCCGACTGCCGCGGTAGCGAGATAGAGGAAATCGCGACGGGTCGCTCCCTCGCCTTCATGGCCTCCCTGACCGCCAGCACCGGCCGGATGGGTGGTATCCGACATTAGCTTTTCTCTCCTTGGCCCTGGCAAGCGCACTGGCGTGCGCTTGCAAACCGGACGGACATTAACAATAGTTTTCGGCCGTGTCTGCTTCGGACCTTGCCCAAAACCTCGAGCCCAAAACCTCGGGACTAGGGGCCGGTTCGCGCCGGCCGCAGTTGCGACAGGGATATACCTCTGGTTCCCGGTCAAGGAAAGCCGGAGTTCCGGGGACATAGTGTCGCGCTTGCCCGACTGGGTCGTTTCGCAGAAAGAATGACTCTTGATTTTTCCGACGACACACACTAGCCGCATCAGGCTCGCGCTCTACCAGCCCGATATCCCTCAGAATACCGGCGCGATGATGCGCCTGGCCGCCTGCCTGGACGTGCCGCTGGACATCATAGAGCCCTGCGGCTTCATCCTGGACGATCGCAGGCTGCGCCGAGCCGGCATGGATTATATTGATCATCTTGATCTGACCCGCCATGCCTCCTGGGAAAAATACGTCACCGGAACCAAGGGAGGCCGACTCGTCCTCCTGACGACGCGCGGCTCGGTCCCCTATCTCGACTTCGCGTTCGAGGCGGGCGACACGCTGCTGATGGGCAGCGAGAGCGCCGGCGTGCCGGACGATGTCGCCGAGGCCGCGGACGCCCGGGTCAGGATCCCGATGCGGCCCGGCCTGCGGTCGCTGAACGTGGCCCTCGCCGCGGCCATGGTGCTGGGCGAGGCGTTGCGGCAGACTGCCCCCGGCGGTATGGGAACCGACGGTATGGGAATGGAAACGGGAAGGGACTGAGGGAATGAACGACACGAAGGACCGCACGGTCCCGACCGAGGAGCACAAGGCCCGTGCCGCCGCCTGGTTCGCCGAGCTGCGCGACCGGATCTGCGCCGCGTTCGAGGCGCTGGAGGACGAGCTGACCGGCACCCATTCGGACATGCCGGCCGGCCGGTTCGAGCGCAAGGCCTGGGACAGGCCTGACGCCGAGGGGTCGCACGGCGGGGGCGGCGTGATGTCGATCATGCGCGGCCGGGTGTTCGAGAAGGTCGGCGTGAACATCTCGACCGTCCACGGTACCTTCAGCCCCGAGTTCCGCAAGAACATGCCGGGCGCGGCGGACGACGGAAGGTTCTGGGCCGCCGGGATCAGCCTTGTCGCCCACATGCGCTCGCCGCTGGTCCCGGCGGTCCACATGAACACGCGCCACATCGTCACCAGCCTCGGCTGGTTCGGCGGCGGCGCCGACCTGACGCCCATGTTCCCGGCCGAGCAGGACGCCGCCGATTTCCACGCGGCGCTGAAGCGGGCCTGCGACGCCCATGGAACGGACTATTACGAGCGCTTCAAGGAATGGTGCGACCGCTACTTCTTCCTGCCGCACCGGAACGAGCCGCGCGGCATCGGCGGCATCTTCTACGACAACCTGGATTCCGGGAACTGGGAGGCCGATTTCGCCTTCACCCGCGATGTCGGACTGGGCTTCCTGGACGTCTATCCCCGGATCGTCCGCCGGCACATGAACGACCCCTGGACGCCCGAGCAGCGCGACCACCAGCTGGTCCGGCGCGGCCGCTACGTGGAATTCAACCTGCTCTACGACCGCGGCACGACCTTCGGCCTGAAGACCGGCGGCAACGTGGAGGCGATCCTGATGTCCATGCCGCCGGAGGTGAAGTGGCCGTAGATGCGATATCGACGGGATCAAACGCCTGGAGCGTCCTATTTCTTCACGGTGGTGACGCGCGGGCGGCATCCGGTATTCTGTGCCGACCCTCAAGTCAACATACTTCGCGAGGTATTCCGCGAGGTGCGGAGCGAGCGGCCGTTCTCCATAGATGCCATCGTCGTCCTGCCGGAGCACATTCACGCCCTCTGGAAGCTGCCGGAGGGCGATACGGACTATTCGACGCGATGGCAGATGATCAAGGCGCGTTTCAGTCGCCGGGACGGAGGCACCGCATGGCAAAAGCGCTTCTGGGAACATCGCATCAGGGATGACGAGGACCACGCCCGACATATCGACTATATCCACTGGAACCCAGTCAGGCACGGCCTCGTGACGGCACCGGGAGAATGGCCGTGGTCCAGTTTTCGTAAGTACCAGCAGCGCGGATACTATGGCCATGACTGGCGTCCGAAGGTCGAACCTGTCTTGCCGTTCGGAGCCGGCCAATCGGATATTTGATCTCCCGGACATCAATTGACCGGGAGACTCCGTAGGTCGGGTAGAGCGAAGCGGCACCCGACATCCACGCGCCGGCTTTGTCGGGTGCCGCTTCGCTCTACCCGACCTACGATTGTATATCCCTGTAGTTGCGCAGCCAGCCGAACAGGATGGGGGCGGCCAATTCGAGGAGGAGGACGAAGGGCCAGGGCTCGCCGCGCCAGAAGGCGTAGTTGGCCAGCAGGTTGGGCCAGCTCACGCCCATCACGGCGCGGGCGATCGTCAGTTCCAGCGTGACCGAGGCGGCGAGCCAGAGCACGCCGGCCAGGATCGCGCGGAGGAGCCAGCCGGGACCGGCGGTCAGGCGCGCGTGCAGCCAAGCCACCGCCAGGATCAGGACGGCGGTCGAGGCGATCCGGTAGGTGAAGGCGTTGACGCCGCCGATGCGGTCGGCCAGCACGGCGATGGAAAAGGCGGCGTTGCCGAAGACCAGCGCTATCAGGACGGCGGCCAGGACGACGGTGACGATCAGGGCGCGCATCGCTTTGGTCCCCTTCCCCGGATTCACCGCCGGGCGCGCAGTTCGGCCAGGCATTCATCGCGGCCGGGGCGATAGTCCCGATCTTCCCACCAGCGCTCCAGGTCGCGCAAGAGCTGTCCGACCAGCTTGCCCCGCGGAATGCCCAGGTCAAGCAGGTCTCGCCCCTGGAGCGGGAAGCGGGGGTCCTCCCAGGCGCCGATCGCCCGCTCCACCTCGGCCATGCGGTCCGGAGCGTGCAGCAGGGCGATGTCGCGGACCTTGCAGGGACCCAGCCGGTACAGCGCGTGGCGGAGATTGGCGGAGGCCGGGTCCACCGGGGGCGCGGCCAGCAGCGCCAGCCGGTCGGCGTCGGCGTTGGAAAGCCGCAGCCGCTCCGCGACCTCCAGGGCGCCGGCGCGGTCCACGTCCAGCAGGGCGGCCAAGCGCAGCACGGGGTCGGACCGGTCCGGCGCCATGCCGAGCAGCAGGCCGAGCCGGTCGAGCGCGGTCGCCCGCGGCAGCAGGTGCGCCATGATCCCCAGTTCGGCCATGAGGCGCAGCACCGGCAGCGGGTCGGCAGCCCCCAGCAGCCGGAACAGCTCGCCCTGGACCCGCTCGCCCGACAGGCGGGGCAGCAGCGGCGCCAGGTCGGCGCAGGCATGGAGCGCCGCCGGCTCCGGCGGGGTGCGGCCGTAATGGGCCTGGAAACGGAAGAAGCGGAGCAGGCGCAGCACGTCCTCGGTGATGCGGGCGCGGGGATCGCCGACGAAGCGGACATGGCCGTCCAGCGCGTCGCGGACGCCGCCGAAGGGGTCGTACAGCGTGCCGTCGATCGCGCAGAACAGCGCGTTCATGGTGAAGTCCCGGCGCGACGCGTCGATCATCCAGTCGTCGGTGAAAGCCACGCGGGCATGGCGGCCAAACGTTTCGACATCGTGACGAAGCGTCGTGATCTCGTAATGGGCACCGTCCGCCACGGCGGTCACGGTGCCGTGCGCAAGCCCGGTCGGGATCGCGCGGAGGCCGGCGGACTCCAGCAGCCGCATGACCCGTTCCGGTTCCGCATCGGTCGCGACGTCGATGTCCTTGACGGGCCGCCGGAGCAGGGAGTCGCGGACGCAGCCGCCGACGAAGCGGGCCTTGGCGCCGTCCGCCGTGATCGCGTCGAACACCCGGGCGGTCCCGGGCGCCGCCATGGCCGGGGGCAGCTCGATCCTGCCGGCGGGCTCCACGGCTCAGCGCCCCGGCGCGGGAGCGGACGGGGTCGTGTCGCCCTCCACCACCCGTCCGTCGATCAGGCGGGCGGGGTGATACGTTGCCGTCGTGTCGGAACCGCCGGTCAGCGCCAGGGTCGTGAGCGAAAGGCCGGCCAGCGCGACCCCGCCGACCACCAGCGCGGTCCAGGGCGCCCCGGCCCACCACGGCAGCGCCGTGCCGCCGGACGCGACCGCCTTGCGGCGCTCGATCAGCATGTACCCCATGTAGATCAGGGTCGGCAGCATCAGCGGCAGCACGACCAGGAGCAGTTTCTTCAGCATCGCCCGTGCAGCACGTCGACCAGGTTGACCAGCATCCCGGCCGTCGCTCCCCAGATGTATCGGTGCTCGTAGGGAAACACGTAGAAGAACCGCTGGGTGCCCTGGAACTGTCGGGTTTCCTTGCGGGCGGCCCCCGGCTTCAGGAAGAAGTCCAGCGGCACCTCGAACACCTCGGCCACCTCGAACGGGTCCGGGTTCAGGATGAAGGGCGGACGGACGAAGCCCACGACCGGCGTGATCTCGAAACCGGTGCGGGTCACGTAGGTGTCCAGCCGCCCGGCCACCTCCACCCGCTCGGGCGCCAGCCCGATCTCCTCCGAGGTCTCGCGCAGCGCGCAGGCGAGCGCGTCCTGGTCGGTCGGCTCCATCCCGCCGCCGGGAAAGCTGATCTGTCCGGCGTGGGCCGCCAGATGGGCGGTGCGCTGGGTGAAGATGATCGTCATCCCGTCCGGCCGCTCGACCAGCGGGACCAGCACCGCCGCGTGGCGAAGCTGGGCCGGGGCGCCGGTGCCGGGATTGAGGTCGTGATCGCCCCTGACGTTGAGGGTGCGGCTTGGGTTGGCCGCGAACCGCGGGATCAGCCCCCTGATCCGCTCCTTGGTGAAGTCGCCGACGGTCAGCCCCCCATCGCCCTGTTCATCGGCCGCCCCAGAGGAAAGAATGTGCCCATGCTCCATATTCCGACCTGAACTTCCTCTCCGTCCTCGCGCGTCTCGGCACGCTCCACCAGATCGTAGAAGACCGCCCGCGTAATCCTGGCTTCCAGATTGTCACGCACCAGGATATAGGGTCTCGGCTCGCCGGTTCCATCATCCTCCTCAACCCTGATCGGATGATCCGGCCCGGCGGTCACCTCGGCGTCCAGGTTGGTGCGGAAGATCAACCGCTGGGATGCGCCCTCCCCGCTGACGGTCAACCCGACCGCGGTGAACGGCACCTCGTCCACTTGTATCCTGCCCCGTTCCGCCGGAGTAACCAACCAGTAATCGCCCGCCTCGTCTCGGCGGAGCACGGTCGAGAACAGCCTGGACAGTTCCAGCCGACGGATCGGCGATCCATGATAATACCAAGTGCCGTCGCGATCGATGCGAATCGGATAACCCTGGTCCGGTCTCAGGTCATCGGGCCTGAACAGGCCGGACGGCAGGCCCGGCGTCGGAATCGAACTGGTCATAGGCTTGCTTTCCCCCTTGTGAAGCCGAATTTCCTGTTAATATCGGAACCCGGGTACGCAATTTCGCCATACTGCTAATCTAGGTCCGATACCCGGAATACGAACGGGCGTCGCGCCACACGGGTTTCGGGCCGGGTTTCCGGGGCCGGTTGTCTTGAGAGCACAGGAGATCCCTGATTTGACCGCTACCGATGCAATGCGCCACGGGTCTGCCGGGATCGAGAATCCGGCCCAGCTGCTGGCCGAAGTCGAGACGCTGGGCGGCCGCCTGTCCATGGTGCGGGACCGGATCGGCCGCGTCATCTTCGGCCAGCAGGACGTCGTCGACCTGACCCTGATCACCCTGCTCGCGGGCGGGCACGTCCTGCTGATCGGCGTCCCCGGCCTCGCCAAGACCCGCCTGGTCGAGACGCTGGGCATCGTGCTGGGGCTCGACGACAAGCGCGTGCAATGTACCCCGGACCTGATGCCGGCCGACATCCTGGGGTCCGAGGTGCTGGAGGAAGACGAGACCGGCCGCCGGTCGTTCCGCTTCATCCCCGGTCCGGTGTTCTGCCAGCTCCTGATGGCGGACGAGATCAACCGCGCCAGCCCGCGGACCCAGTCTGCCCTGCTCCAGGCGATGCAGGAGCGCCGGGTTTCGGTCGCCGGCCACTATCATCCCCTGCCCCAGCCGTTCCACGTCCTGGCGACCCAGAACCCGTTGGAGCAGGAAGGCACGTATCCCCTGCCGGAAGCGCAGCTCGACCGCTTCCTGATGCAGGTGGACGTCACATATCCCGACTACGACGCCGAGCGGCGCATGCTGATCGCCACCACCGGGACGGAGGACGAGGCCGCGGTCGCCGTCCTGAACCCGGCGGACCTGATGGCGGCCCAGCGGCTGGTCCGCCGCATCCCGGTCGGCGAAAGCGTGGTCGAGGGCATCCTGGGGCTGGTCCGTTCCGGCCGGCCGGAAACCAGTGAGCTGGAGGAGATCCGCAACCACGTGGCCTGGGGGCCGGGACCGCGCGCCAGCCAGGCGCTGATGCTGGCGGCCCGCGCCCGCGCGGTGCTCGACGGACGGCTGGCGCCCTCGCTCGACGACGTGCTGGCCCTGGCCAAGCCGGTGCTGAAGCACCGCATGGCGCTCAATTTCGCGGCGCGTGCCGACGGCATCACGCTCGACGACGTGATCGACCGCCTCTGCGCCCCGCTGCGGTAGCCGGAGATGGCGCGCGACAGGATGGGCAAGCCCGACCTCGCGGCGACCGCGTTGCGGGCGCAGCACAGGTCGGAAGCGCTGGCGTCGCGGCTGCCGCCCCTGCTGGTGGCGGCCGAGCGGGTCGCATCCACCGTCGCCCAGGGCGTCCACGGCCGGCGGCGGGTCGGCACCGGCGAGACCTTCTGGCAGTACCGCCGGTACGAGGTCGGCGACAGCGCCCTGATGATCGACTGGCGCCAGTCGGGCAAATCGCAGCCGGTCTTCGTGCGCGAGAACGAGTGGGAGGCGGCGCAGAGCGTCTGGCTCTGGACCGACGCCTCGTCGTCCATGGACTACCGCTCCTCCCCCGGCCTGCCGACCAAGAAGGAGCGCGCCGAACTGCTGCTGCTGGCGCTCGCCGTCCTGCTGGTGCGCGGCGGCGAACGGTTCGCCCTGCTGGGATCGGGCCTGCCGCCCTCGGGCAACAAGGTGACGCTCAACCGCCTTGCCATGACCCTAGTCGAGGGCCAGTTGCCCAGGGACGGGCTGCCCGTGGTGCCGCTCCTGCCCCGCCACGCCCAGGCCGTCCTGATCGGCGACCTGCTGTCGCCCCTGGCGGAAATCCAGCGGACCGTGGCGTCGTTCAGCGGCCGCGGCGTGCGCGGCCACCTGGTCCAGGTGCTCGACCCGGCGGAAGAGACGCTGCCGTTCGCCGGCCGGATCGAGTTCGAGGGCATGGAGGGCGAGGAGGAATTGCTGATCCCGCGGGTCGAGGCGGTCCGCCAGACCTATCTGGAACGGCTGGAGGCCCACCGCGACGGGTTGGCCGCCCTGGCCCGCGCCGCCGGATGGAGTTTCGCGACGCACCGGACCGACAGGCCGCCGCAGACGGCGCTCCTTGCACTTCACGGGGCGATCGCCCTAGCACTGAAGAGCTGAACATATGCTGGGACTGGGACCGATAGCCTTCGCCGCACCCTGGATACTCGGTGCCCTGATCGTCCTTCCGGTCCTGTGGTGGCTGCTGCGCCTGACGCCTCCCAGCCCCCGGATCGTGCAATTCCCGGCGATCCGCCTGCTGCGCGACCTGGTGGCGCGGGAGGAGACCCCCGCACGCACGCCGCTCTGGCTGCTGATCATGCGGATGGTGCTGGCGGCGCTGGTGATCCTGGCGCTCGCCCAGCCGCTGCTGAACCCGCGCGCCGGGCTGCCGGGAAGCGGCCCGATCATCCTGGTGGTGGACAACGGCTGGGGTGCCGCCCGCGACTGGCAGGCGCGCCAGCGCACCATGGCCGATCTGGTCGACCAGGCGGAGCGGAACGGCCGCGACCTGATCGTGGTGGCGACCGCGCCGTCCGCCTCCGGCGAGAAGCCGCAGCCCAGCACCCTGCTCCGGCCGGCGGACGCCCGGCGGCTGACCCAGTCGCTGGCTCCCCGGCCCTGGCCGACCGACCGGGCCTCCGTGCTGGAAGCGCTTCGCGGCCTTCAGGTGGCGGGCTCCGCCCACACCGTCTGGCTGTCGGACGGGCTGGCCGACGCGGCGGCCTTGCCGCTGGCCCAGAGGCTCCAGCAACTGGGCGGGGCCGAGGTGCTGATGAACGGCGCCGACCGCCTGCCCAACCTGCTGCTGCCGCCCAGCGTCGAGGGCAACGACCTGGTGGCCCGGGTGCGGCGGGCCGACACGACCCTGCCGTCCCCCGTCACCATCCGCGCGACCGCCGCCGACGGGCGGCTGCTGGCGCGCCAGGAAGCGACCTTCGCGCCCGGTTCGGACAGCCTGGAGGTCCCGCTCTCCCTCCCCGTGGAGCTGCGCAACGAGGTGACCCGGCTGGCGATCGAGGGAGAGGCGACCGCCGGGGCGACCGTCCTGCTGGACGAGCGCTGGCGCCGCCGCCCGGTCGGCCTGGTGTCCGGACGGCCGGAGGGCGAGAACCAGCCGCTGCTGAGCGATCTCTATTACCTGGAGCGGGCGCTCGCCCCGTTCAGCGAGATCCGCCGGGGCAGCGTCCTGGACCTGATGGGCCGCGACCTGTCGGTGCTGATCCTGGCCGACATCGGCGCCCTGACCGAGACCGAGGCGCAGGCCGTCGAATCCTGGGTGGAGCGCGGCGGGGTGCTGGTCCGCTTCGCCGGGCCGCGTCTCGCCCAGCATACCGACCAGCTGGTGCCGGTGCGCCTCCGCCTGGGCGACAGGACGCTGGGCGGCGCGCTGTCCTGGTCGGAGCCGGCGCGGCTGGCGCCCTTCCCGCCCGCCAGTCCCTTCGCCGGCCTGCCCGTTCCGCCCGACGTCGTCGTGGACCGCCAGGTCCTGGCCGAGCCGTCCATCGACCTCGCCGAGAAGACCTGGGCAAGGCTGGCCGACGGCACCCCGCTGGTCACCGCGGAGGAGCGCGAGGAGGGGCGGATCGTGCTGGTCCACACCACGGCCAATTCCGACTGGTCGAACCTGGCGCTGTCCGGCCTGTTCGTGGACATGCTGCGGCGGGTGACGGCGCTGAGCGAAGGCGTGTCCGGCGACGTCCAGGCGGCGACCTTCGCGCCGATCGAGGTGCTCGACGGGCTGGGCCAGCTGATCCCGCCGCCGGCCACGGTGTTCCCGATCGCCGGCGACGCGTTCCGGCCCGAAACCCTGGGTCCCCGGCATCCGCCCGGCTTCTACGGCACGGAGGAGGCGCGCCGGGCGCTCAACCTGACCTCGCTGGTGACCGCGGTCGAACCCCTGCGCCGGCTGCCCGCCGGCGTCGCCCAGGGCACCTATGCGGCGCGCGGCGAGATCGACCTGAAACCCTGGCTGCTGGGAGCCGCGATGGCGCTGGCGATCATCGACCTGTTCGTGGCGCTGGTGCTGCGCGGGCTGCTCGGCAACATCCGTTTCGGCCGCCGGCGCCGCGCCGCGGCGGCCGCATCGGCGGTCCTGCTGGCCGCGGGGCTGCTTGCCGCGGGGCCGGGGCCGGCGCGCGCGTCGGACGAGTTCGCGGTCAAGGCCAGCGGCGAGACCTACCTGGCCTATGTGGTGACCGGCGACCGGGTGGTGGACGACACCACCCGGGCCGGGCTGGAAGGGCTGAGCGAGATCCTGAACCGCCGCACCGCGGTAGAGACCGCCGGCGCCATGGCGGTGAACCTGGAGCAGGACGAGCTCGCCTTCTTCCCGCTGATCTACTGGGCGATCTCGCCGTCGCAGCCCGACCTCAGCGATTCGGCACGGCTCCGGCTGAACGAGTTCCTGCGCAACGGCGGCACCATCCTGTTCGACACCCGCGACCGGCAGTACGGCCCGGGCTCCGCGCTGACCGGCGGCGGGCCAGGCGCCCAGCGGCTGCGCCAGCTGGTGGACGGGCTGGACGTGCCGGCGCTGGCGCCGGTCCCGCCCGAGCACGTGCTGACCAAGGCCTTCTACCTGCTCCAGGATTTCCCCGGCCGGTTCGGCGGCGGCGACGTCTGGGTCGAGGCCCAGGAGGGCCGGCACAATGACGGCGTGTCGTCGGTGATCATCGGTTCCGCCGACTGGGCCGGCGCCTGGGCGGTGGACGAGGCCGGCCGGCCGCTGAACGCCGTCGTGCCGGGCGGCGAGCGCCAGCGCGAGATGGCCTACCGTTTCGGCGTCAACCTGATGATGTACGCCCTGACCGGCAATTATAAGGCCGATCAGGTCCATGTGCCCGCCATACTGGAAAGGCTCGGCCAATGATGGGTGGCGGCACCGCCATTGACTTCTCCCCGCTGCTGCCCTGGGCGGTGCTGATCCCGCTGTTCGTGCTGGCGGCGGCCGGCATCGCCGTGGCGGCGTTCCGGCGCGCCCGCGGCACGGCGTGGCGGACGCTGGGCCTCGCGGCCCTGGCGGTGGCGCTGCTGAACCCGGCGCTGGTCCAGGAGGACCGGGAGCCGATCCGGGACGTCGCCGTCCTGGTGGTGGACGAATCGCCCAGCCAGAACATCGGCGAGCGCCGCGCCCGCACCGAACGCGCGCTGGCCGACCTCCAGGAGCGGCTGTCGCGCTTCCCCGACCTGGAGGTGCGGGTGGTCCGCACCGGCGGCGCCGAGGGCGGCGTCGGCGGCGCGATCGAGGAGACGCGGCTGTTCGAGGTGCTCGACAACGCCATGGCCGACCTGCCCCGCCGGCGCATGGCCGGCGCCGTCTTCATCACCGACGGCCAGGTCCACGACGTTCCGGGCGGCGGCAAGGGGCTGGAGGGCCTGGGTCCGATCCACACCTTGCTGACGGGAGAGCGCGACGAGGCGGACCGCCGGCTGGCCGTGGTCCGGGCGCCCAGCTTCGGCCTGGTCGGCAAGGAAGTCACCGTGACCGTGCGGGTCGAGGACATGCCGGGCAGCCAGTCGCCCGACGCCGTCGTCAACGTGCGCCAGGACGGCGGCGCCCCGCGCCCGTTCCGGGTGCCGGTCGGCCGCGACGTGCCGCTGGAGTTCACCCTGGACCATGGCGGCCAGAACGTCCTGGAGATGGAGGTGGCCGCCGCCCCCCAGGAACTGACCCTGGCCAACAACCGGGCCGCCGTGGTGATCAGCGGCGTGCGCGACCGGCTGCGGGTGCTGCTGGTGTCGGGCGAGCCCCACGCGGGGGAGCGGACCTGGCGCAACCTGCTGAAGGCGGACCCCGGCGTCGATCTGGTCCATTTCACGATCCTGCGCCCGCCGGAGAAGCAGGACGGCACGCCGATCCGCGAGCTGTCGCTGATCGCCTTCCCGATCCGGGAACTGTTCGAGATCAAGCTGGACGAGTTCGACCTGATCATCTTCGACCGCTACCGGCGGCGCGGCGTGCTGCCCCAGCTCTATCTCAGCAACATCGCGAGCTATGTGGAGAACGGCGGCGCCCTGCTCGAAGCGGGGGGACCGACCTTCTCCACCGCCATGAGCCTGTTCCGCACGCCCCTGGGCGCCGTGCTGCCCGGCGAGCCGACGGGCGAGGTGATCGAGCGGCCGTTCAAGCCGACCGTGACCGAGCTGGGCCGACGCCATCCCGTCACCGCCGGCCTGCCCGGCGACGTGCCGGCCGGCGCGCCGCAGGGACAGGAGCCGAGCTGGGGCCGGTGGTTCCGCCAGACCGACGTGACGCCGCTCCAGGGCAGCGTCGTGATGGAAGGCGCCGACAGCCGTCCCCTGATGATCCTGAACCGAGTCGGCGAAGGCCGGGTCGCCCAGATCGCCAGCGACCAGATCTGGCTGTGGTCCCGCGGCTACGAGGGCGGCGGCCCGCAGGCCGAACTGCTCCGGCGGCTCGCCCACTGGCTCATGAAGGAGCCGGAGCTGGAGGAGAACGACCTGCGCGCCAAGGTCGAGGGCAACCGCATCACCATCGAGCGCCGCAGCCTGGAGCCCGACCCGCGGTCGGTCGAGCTGACCAGCCCGTCGGACCAGGTGCGCGGGGTCGATCTGGTCGAGGACGGCAACGGCCTCGCGACCGCCGCGGTGCTGGCCACCGAGCCCGGCATCTACCGCGTCAGCGACGGCGAGCGTACCGCCCTGGCCGTGGTCGGCGCCGTCAACCCGCCGGAACTGGCCGATGTCCGCACCACCGGGGACCCCATGGCTCCCGCGGCGCAGGCCAGCGGCGGCGGCATCCACTGGCTGGCCGACGGCGAGGTGGACGTGCGGCGCACCCGGCCCGACCGCGACCAGACCGGCAACAACTGGATCGGGCTGCGGGCCAACGGCGACTACGTGGTGACCGGCGTCAGCGAGGCGTCGCTGCTTCCCGCGGGGCTGGTCGTCCTACTGGTGGTCGGCGCCCTACTGGCCGCTTGGCGTCGCGAGGGGCGATAGGCTGACCTCGGTCCCCGATGGCTGGCCGGTCCCGTCCTCCCCGGCCAACCGGGGCGGTTCGGCGTCGTGACGGGAGGGCCGGTCCGCCTCATCCCATTCCCGGTCGGCCTCGTCCCGCCACGCGCCGGCGTACCAATCGTCGATGGTGATGCCGGCCGGCGTGGGAAGCGGGCCGGCCCGGTCCGGCAGCGGCCCGAACAGGACGACGCAGAGCATGGCTGCCGCCCAGATGGCAAGGCCTGCGAGCCATGCGCCGATGATGTCTTCCGGCTTCATGGTGGTGGTCCAGGGTTGCGATGTCGAGGATCGAACCAGACATTTGCCGCCGCTGTCCCCGCGACAAGGCTCCCTTGGGGGGAGTACCGGAATAGAGGACCCTTGACCGGCGCCGCTCCGCGTCCGATGTCACGCACCATGATGACCCAGTCCACCATCGCCGCCCCTGGCCGGGCGGGCAGCCGGAGCCGGTCCCTGATCGGACTCGCGGCGTTCGTGATCCTCGTCGCGGTCGCTTCGGCGACGGCATCCTCGGTGACCCTGCCGCAGATCGGCGGTTGGTACGCCGGCTTGCAGAAACCCTGGTTCAATCCGCCGGACTGGCTGTTCGGGCCGGTCTGGACGGTGCTCTACGGCATGATGGCGGTCGCCGGCTGGCTGGTCTGGCGGGACCGCGGCCTGGCCGGGGCGCGCGGGCCGCTGCTGCTGTTCGGGCTCCAGCTCGGGCTGAACATCCTGTGGTCGCTGATCTTCTTCGGCATGCAGCAGCCCGGCCTGGCCTTCGCGGAGATATCGGCGCTCTGGATCGCGGTGGCCGCCACGATGGTGGCGTTCTGGCGCGTACGTCCGCTGGCGGGCTGGCTGTTCGTGCCGTACCTGCTGTGGGTCAGCTACGCGGCGGTGCTGAACGCCTCGGTGTGGCTGCTGAACCCGTGAGGCTTGGTGCACTCGATTGCCGGAAAAGATATTTGCTTCAAAGCGTTGGCCCGTGCATCCGGCCTGCCTTGTTCGAAGCCGGCATGGAACGAAGGAAATCGGCCACAGATGACGGCGATATCCTCAGATGATCCGGTCCGTATCTTTGTCCATCGCCGTAATCTGTGGCAAGAACCTGAAGTACGCTTGCGTCGCCCCCGCTGGAGCGGTTCAACCCGGTCGGAAACCGCTCTAACGCAGCAGCGCTCTCGGCGCTTCGGCCGGCAGGGACGAGATCTTGTACATCAGCTGGTCGGCTAGGTCGCGCGGGATGCCGGCGCGGCGCAGCCGGCCGCCGAGTTCGCGGCGAATGTCCTCCGCCGGGACGTGGGCGGGCGCCAGGTCGCGGGCGCTGCGCAGGCGGGAGAAGATGCGCGACAGGCTGCCGAACAGGAAGACGCCCTTCTGGCGCCCCAGTTCGGTCTCCGCCAAGTCCAGCAGGAAGCCGATCTGGGCGCCGGGTCCCTTGAGGCTGCCGCAGAGCTGCTGGACCGCCGTTTCGAACGGCAGGTCGGCTTCCCCGGAACGCAGCGCCGTCTTCGCCCGGCGGAGGAGCGCCTGGCTCATGTTCGGACCGCCGCGGAAGCCGCTGAAGCAGGCGAGTCCGGCGACGATCCGGCGCAAGGCGGCGGCATCGGCCCACGGTCCTTCCTTCGTCAGGGGATGGCTGCCGTTCAGCCCGGTCGCGACGCGGCGCAGCAGGGCGGCCTCGACCTCCGGCAGGTGCCAGCGCGCCAGGGCGTTGCTCAGGTCCATCAGCACCGGCGTGAACGGGTGGCGGTCGTCGAGCCGGCCGTTCAGCGTGGCGAGCAGGCTGCCGAGTGCGGAGCCCAGATCCGGCGAGTAGCCGATCAGCACCTTGATCGGGTCGCGGCCGTCGATCGTCTCCGCCAGGACCTGATCGACCCAGGCGATGCCCGCGGCGTCGCCGTCGTCCTCCTCCAGCACCTGGATCAGCGCGCGGGTCTTGGTGCCCCAGTCGCGATGCCCCTCCAGCAGGCGGGCGAAGGCGTAGCTGACGACGCGGTCGCATTCGGCCGGCGCGCAGGTCGATGCCACCTGCTCCTGCAACGCGCCCAAACCTTTCTGGATCAGCAGCTTGCCATATCCGGACAGGCTGTCGGAGGTCTGGGCGAGCTGCTTCAGGCGGAGCCACAGGGCCCCCAGTTCCCGCTCACGCTCGGCGGCGACCGTCGCGACTTCCCTGGACTGGACCCGGGCGAGCCGCGAGATCCCCGAATTGAGCAGCATGCCCTCCCGCTCGATCGTGCGGAGCGCCAGGTAGTCGTGCAGCGTCTCGCACGGGATCGCGATCTGGCGGTCGGCATAGCGGCGGGTCAGGCGCAGCAGGGTCATGCGGCTGGGGTGGCCGTAGACGTCCAGCACGTCGGTGCAGAAATAGGCGTCCTCGATCGCCGTGATGCCGACGACCCCGGTCCCGCCGGCCTGCGACGCCCGCTCGAAAACGACGGTCTGGGTATGCTTGGCGACCTGGACGACCTGGACCCGGGTGAATTTCGCGAGGCTGAGCAGGTAGGTCGCCCGTTCGACCGCCTCGTGTTCCGTCTCGAAGATGCCGTCGATGCTCGCATGGCCGGCCTGCTCGGCGACCACCTCGTACCGGGCATGCTTCTTCCAGGAGAACATCGCTGCGGGGCGTCCTTTCCGCTCTCTGGCAACTACTCCTTTATCGCATCATATGGCATGCCGAACAAACGACAATTCGTCTCATATTTTATTCATTATTTTCACAGCCGCCGCCGCAGCTCCGAAGCCGTTGTCGATATTGACGGTCAGGACGCCCGGCGCGCAGGACGCGAGCGCCGTGTGCAGCGCGACCGTACCGCCCGCAGCGACGCCGTAGCCGACGGAGGTGGGAACGGCGATCACCGGAGCGTCGACCAGCCCGGCGAGCACGCTGAACAGCGCGCCTTCCATGCCGGCCGTCGCGATCACGACGCGCCAGCCGCGGATCTCCTCCAGCCGGCGCATCAGGCGCCACAGGCCGGCGACGCCGACATCGGCGATCACCGGGGCCGAGAAACCCAGGAACTCCAGCGACCGGGCGGCCTCGCGGGCGACCGGCAGGTCGGAGGTTCCCGCGGCGACGATTCCGATGCCGTCCCGCGCGGCCCCCGCCGGCGGCAGGGACCCGCACCATGCCGTGCGGGAGAGGGAGTCGTAATCGAGCATGGCGCGGCATTCCGGCGCCAAGGCCTCGAAGGCGGCGGGCTCCAGCCGGGTGAACAGCAAGCGGCGGCCGGCCATGGCCGCCTCCTTCAGGATCGCCTCGACCTGTGCCACCGATTTCGAGGCGCACAGGACCGCTTCCGGCACGCCGGTGCGCCGTTCCCGCTCCCAGTCGATCACGAAGTCGCTCATGGTGTGTTCCGCAGGAAGGCGGAGCCCCGGCGGTAGGGGCGCACGCCGCCGAAGGTGCGGCCGGTGCGGGCGCACAGGTCCGAGACCAGGCGCCCGGCGGCCTCGCCGGCGGCTTCGGGGTCGTCCAGTTCCAGGGCGACGCCGGCATGGGTGATCCGGCAGCGGACGCTGGACCCGGCCGGGACCAAGGCCGCGACGGCGGTCTCGACCTGATCGATGAAGCCCAGGTCGTCGGCGTCGATGGCGATGCCGGTCTCGACCCGGCTGGACAGGCAGGGCTGGGCCGGCAGTTCCGCGAGATCGTCCAGGCCGTGGAGCCGGGCGAGCGCCCGCACCGTCGCCTTGTCGATGCCGGCTTCCACGAAGGGATGCACGACGCCCCGCTGGGACGCCGCCTTGAGCCCGGGCCGGAAATCGCCCAGGTCGTCCAGGTTTGTGCCGGAGGCGACCGTCCCTTCGGTGACCGAGCGGATGCGGTCGTACAGGTTCGATTTGCAGAAGAAGCAGCGGTTCACAGGGTTGGCGCGGTAGCGCGGGTCGGCGAACTCCCCCGCGTCGGCGACGGCGAGGTCCCAGCCCTCCCGCCCGGCATGGTCGCGAACGCGCGCCGTGGCATGGGACGGGACGGCCGGGGAGACCGCGTGCAGCATGGAAACGCGCCCGCGGGAGAACCGGTGCGCCACGAAGGCCAGCGTCATGCTGTCCACCCCGCCGGAAACCGCGATCACCAGTTCGTCATGACGGTCGAGCGCCGCGACGAGGCGGGCCTGGGCTTCCTGCGCGCTCATCGACCAGACTCCGCTTCGGCCTTGCACGCCCGCCGGGCGGCGAGGCCGTCGATCCCGGCGAGGTCGTCGCTCTCCGCCTTGGCGGTGGTCGCGCCGCCGGGCCGCTCCACCCGCTTGACCCGGACCGTCTCGCCGGAGGACACGCGGGACAGGACCGTCCGCCGCTCCGTCCGCCAGCGCAGCCCGATGGTGGAGGTCTCCAGCAGGCAACGTTCCCGGACGGGGGCCAGGGCGTCGGGGCGCACCAGCAGGCGGAACCCGGTGAGCGGGCGGCCCTTCTTGCCGGCCAGGGGCGCCAGCGCCAGGTCGAGCACGCCGTCCAGCGCGCGGAGCCGGTCGGCGGCGACGCCGATCTCCTCGCCCGTCATGTCGTCCACGTCGAAGCTGAGCACCGCCACCTCCTGCCCGATATTCCGGCTTTCCGCGGCGGCCGTGTCGAACACCAGGGCCCGCAGGATGTTGGGCATGCCCGGCAGTTCCCGCGTGCCGGCCCCGCTCCCGGTCGCCTTCAGCCGCCCGCCGGGACGGCCGGGACCCTTCACCAGGTGGCGCAGGATGGCGGCGCCGGTCGGGGTGACCCGTTCGCCGGACACGCCGTCGTCGCGCCAGTCGAACCCTTCCAGGAGGCGCGCGGTCGCCGGGGCCGGTACCGGCAGCATTCCGTGGGCAGCGCGGACCCGCCCGCCGCCCAGCGGCAGGTCGGAAACGCTCCAGGTGGACTCGAGCGCCGCGGCGACCGAGCCGGCCGCGACCACGTCCATCAGGCTGTCCCAATCGCCGATCTCGTGGAAATGGACCTGCTCGACCGGAACGCCGTGGATCGCCGCTTCGGCTTCCGCCAGAAGGGTCAGGATCGCGACCGCGTGGCCGGCGGTTCCCTCGGACAGGCGGGCCTCCCGGATCAGCCCGGCCATGTGCCGGTAGCTGCCGTAGCCTTCATGGTGGTCATGGCCGCCGTCCCGTCCGCCCTCCAGGCCGAAGCGCAGCACCGAGATCCCGGCGCTGGCTCCGGTCGAGAACACGGGCGTTCCGGCCCGGGGCGGCAGGACGGCGGCGGCGTCATCGAGCACCCGGTCCCGCAGCACCGGCACCGCATCGACCAGGGCAGCCACGAACATGTCGCCGGCGATGCCCCCGACGGCGTCCAGGTGGATGTGGCGGAGGGTCATGCCGCCTCGACGACGGGGACGACGTAGGGTCCTTCCGGGATCACCGCGACGCGGCTGTCGCCGTGGCGCCGGATGCTCTCGGCGACCGCTTCGTCCAGGTCGCCGATCACCTCGACCGCGGTGATCCGCCGCTCCTCCTCGTCGAGGCCGGAGGTGTAGAGCTGGACCCGGCCGATCCGCATGGGCTTCAGCTGCATCTCGGTCTGCCACTCGTCCACCTCGGCCAGGGACTTGGCGGTCAGGGTGGCGAGGAACCGCTCCGGCCCGAGCTCGACCAGACGCTCCTGGGCGGCGCGGAACTCCTTGGAGCCCATGCCTTCGGAGCATTCCGACGCGATGATCAGGGTGCCGCCCGGCTCCAGGATGTCGAGCGGCGTCACCATGCCCTTGACCGTCTGGTAATAGGTCTTGTCCAGCGGGTAGCCCGCCGAGGAGGTGACGACGGTCTTGAAGCGCTGGGGCAGCCTGATCCGGGTCACGTCCTGGATGAAGCCGACGGCGGCAAGGTGGCTGGCGATGATCTCGCCGAAGGTGACGTGGACGAGATCGCGATCCTCGTCGATCACCGTGTTGAGCGCGTAGATCTCGCCGATCATGCGGACGATCTCCAGCTGCTCCTCGTGCAGGGGGTTGCCGACCAGGTTGCACTGGACCGCCAGCGGGTCCTCCATGAACCGGGCGGAATGGAAAGTCCGGATCGTCTCGTGCCCGGCGACGCCGGGCGCCACCACCTTGCGGCCGCCCGACCAGCCGGCCATGAAATGCGGCTCGACCAGCCCGGTCGCGATCCGCAGGTCGGCGTCCAGGAAGCGGCGGTCGATACGGACCGGCGTGTTCCGGGTGGCGGTGCGGCCGAGGTCCGCATGGTCCTCGTCGCGCATGGCGAAGTGGTTCTCGACGCGGACATTCTCCAGCACCCAGGGGTCGCCGACCAGCTCGGCCAGCTCGGCGCCCTCGTTGGGCCGGTGCAGGCCGGTCGCGACCAGCACGGTGATGCGGTCCTTGGGGATGCCGGCCTCGGCCAGGGTCTGGATCATCGGTCGGAGGAACAGGCGGTTGGGCACCGGCCGGGTGATGTCGCAGATCAGGATGCAGGCGCTGCCCCGGCCCTTGGCCAGCTCCGCGAGCGGCGCCGAATCCACGGGGTTCGCGAAGGCGGCCCGGACCGCGCCGTCCTGGTCGGCCAGCTTCGGCAGGGTGGCCTTCCGGATCACCGTCACCTCGGCCTCTTCGGGCAGACCCACGGTCAGGTGACCCCGGCCGAAGGCGATATCGACGGTCTTGAACGGCTGCATGGCCATCTCCTCAGCGGAACGTTGGTCGCGTCATTCTGAAGGAGATAACAGGTTCGGGAAACAATCAGTTATGCCGACCACCCCTGCGCCGGACCGTCACCGTCCCTCGAAGACCGGCTTGACCTTTTGCAGGAACGCCCGGTAGCCGATCCGGTAGTCCTCGGTATCGGCGAAATCGTAGGACCGGGCGCGCTCCTCGGCGGTGACGGGCGACGGATCGCGCAGCAGGCGCAGGAACTGGGCCTTGGTGCTCCGGTGCGCCTTGGGCGACCCGGCGGCGACCCGGCGGGCGGTCGCCAGCGCCTCCTCCTCCAGCCGCTCCGCCGGGACGACCCGCTCGACCAGCCCCTTGGACAGGGCCTCCTGCGCGTCGTAGATCCGGCCCTCCAGCAGGAGTTCGGCCGCGATGCCCCGGCCATGGAGCCTGAACAGCAGTTCGGTCTCGCCGAACGCCAGGGGAAAGCCCATGCGGCTGATCGGGATTCCGAGCTTCGCGTCGTCGGCGGCGATCCGGATGTCGCAGCAGGTCGCGATCTCCAGACCGCCGCCCATGCAGGTGCCCCGGATCATGGCGACCGTCGGGATGCCGCACTCCAGCAGGGAGGCCAGCCCCGGGCCGACATAGCGCTCGTGGTAGCGGGTCACCTGCTCGCGGTCGGACCGCTCGTGCTCGAACTCGCTGATGTCGGCGCCCGAGGCGAAGGCCTCCTCTCCGGCACCGCGCAGGACCAGGCAGCGGTGCCCACCCTCGCGGTCGATCCCGCGGACCAGCTCGCCCAGCGCCGCCCACATGCCGACGGTCAGCGCGTTGCGGCGGGGCGGGTTGTCGATGACGACGAACCCGATCCCGTCGCGGCTCTCGAAGCGGATGGTCCCCGCCATCAGGGGCCGAACATCTGGTTGGGCAGCCACAGGGCGATGCCGGGAACGAAGCAGAGCAGCACCATGAACCCCATCATGATCAGGACGAAGGGAACCGATCCCCACAGCACGGTCATCAGCGGCACCTGAGGCGCCACGTTCCGCAGGATGTACAGGTTGAGCCCGACCGGCGGCGTGATCAGGCCGATCTCCAGGTTGATCGTCATCAGCACGCCGAACCAGATCATGTCGAAATTGTTGGCCTCCAGCACCGGCTGGAGGATCGGCATGGTCATCAGGATCAGCGCGACCGGCGGCAGGAAGCAGCCGGCCACCAGCAGGAAGACGTTGACCACCAGCAGCATGACCCAGCGGTTCAACTCCCAGCCGACCAGCATGTCGGCCATGGTCTGGGTCACGTAGAGCAGCGACATCATGTAGGAGAACAGGCCCGATGCCGCGATGATCAGCAGGATCATGCAGCTCTCGCGCACCGCGTTGCCGAAGATCGGCCACAGGTTCTCCCGGTTCACGATGCGGTAGACCAGCGCCACGTACAGGAACGCCAGCATGGCCGCCAGCGCCGCGATCTCGGACGGGGTCGCGTATCCGCCGTACAGCGCCACGATGATCAGCGCGATGATACCGAATAGGGGCGCCACCGTGCCCGAGGCGCGTATCTTCTCCTTGAGCGTATAATGGTCGCGCGGCTGGTCGACGTGCCGCTCGGCGAAGGCGGTGGCGGCCCAGGCGTAGACGCAGAAGACCACCACGAGAAGGACGCCCGGAACGACGCCGGCGACGAACAGCCGCCCGATCGAGGTCTCGGTCGCGACGCCGTACAGGATCATGGTGACCGACGGCGGGATCAGGATGCCCAGCGTCCCGCCCGCCGCGATCGCGCCGGTCGCGAGGCCCGCCGGGCAGCCGCGCTTCAGCATCTCCGGCACGCCGACCTTGCCGATCGCGGCGGCGGTCGCCGGGCTGGAGCCGGACAGCGCGGAGAACAGGCCGCAGGCGCCGATGTTGGCGATCACCAGCCCGCCCGGCACGCGGGCCAGCCATCGGTGAAGCGCCTCGTAGATGTCGGCGCCCGCCCGGGACGACCCGATCAGGGAGCCGAGCAGCACGAACATCGGCACCGCGAGCAGCGCGAAGCCGCTGATCTCGTCCAGGAAGGTGCGCGGCACGGCCGACAGGCTGCCCGGCCCGTCGAAGACGTAGAGGAAAGCGATCGAGACGACGGTCAGCCCGAACGCGATCGGGATTCCGGAAAACAGCACCAGGGTGGTGCAGACCAGGATGAGGGAGCCGATCTGGAGTTCGGTCATCGGGCGGAAACCCTCCGTTCATGTTCGTTCCGTCCGGGGGCAGGTTCCGGGATCGCCTCCATCCGCGGCAGGGGCGCCTTGGCCGGTGCCTCGTCCGAAGCGCTCCGGAAGATCTCCGCCAGATACTGGAGGGCGGTCAGGCCGAGGCCGATCGGCATCATGACGTAGAGCGGCCATTTGACCGGGCGCCACATGCTGGTGCTTCGCTCGTCGCTCGCGATCGCCTCGAGCGTGAGGTGCCAGCCGAGCCAGGCCATGTAGAGGCAGATGACGATCCCGACCACCGCGATCACGGCCTGGATCGCGCGGGCGCCGCGCGGCCCCATCATCCAGGGCAGGAAATCGACCGAGACATGCCCCCTGGTCATCAGCGTATAGGGCGACGCGAGGAAGGTCGCGGCGACGACCATGTAGATCGACGCCTCGATCTCCCAATAGCTGGAGTAACCTAACGTCCTGATCACGACCATGTAACAGACGATCACGACCGCCGATGCCAGCAGCACCGACGCCACGACGGCACATGATATCGACAGGCGGTCGATCAGCGCGATCACTGCACGCATCGACTGTCCTCCCCCGTTTGGCATTCGCGGGGGCCGGCTCGACGACCCCCGCATCTTTCTTTTCTTCGTTCTTACCTTACTGGGCGTTCTGGAGCGAGGTCTCGACCAGCCCGATCAGTTCCTTGCCGTTGGGGACTTCGGTTTCGAACTTCTTCCAGGCGGTCTCGCGCGCCAGGTCGACCCAGGCTTCGAACTCCGCGTCGGTCAGCGGCCTCACGTCGGCACCGGCCTCCTCGAACGCCTTCCGCATCTCGGCGTCCGCCTCCCGCTGGAGGCCGTTGAAGAACTCCTCGCTGACCGTGGCCGCCTCCTCGAACGCCTTCTGCTGGTCCGGCGTCAGGTTGTCCCAGGCCTGCTTGGACATGATCAGCGGCTGGAGCAGCATGAACAGGATGTTGTCGCCGCCGACCGTCGCGTTGCTGGTCTGCTCGTAGATCCGCATGCTGACGAAGCTTTCCGCCGAGGTCATGACGCCGTCGAGTACGCCGGTCTGGAGCGCCGAGTAGATCTCGGTGGAGGGCATGGACTGGACGGAGGCGCCGGCCGCCTGGAGGACCGTCTCGAAATAGGGATCGGCCGCGCGCATCTTGAGGCCGCTGACCGTATCCGGCCCCTGGATCTCCCGGTTCTTCGACGCGAAGCCTCCGGGCGTCCACCACCAGGTGACGATATGGACGCCGTTGGCGTGGGCGATCTCCTGGAGTCGCTTATGGTAGGCGGAGTCCTTCAGCTTGACCGCCTCGTCCAGGTTGCTGACCAGGCCGGGCATGATGGTGATGGAGAACTCCGGCACCTTGCCCACGGCGTAGACCAGCGGGTAGATCGCCATCTCCAGCGAATTGTTCTGGAGCGAGTCGAACTGGGCGACCGGGTTCTGGATCAGCGAGCGTCCGGGGAAGATCCGGAACTTCAGGTCGGGCGCCTTCTTGCCGACCTCCTCCACGAACACCCGGACGGCGCGGTCGCGGGCATCGGTCTGCGCCTTCCACTGGTGGGAAATCTTGAGGGTCTGGGCACCGGCCGCCGCGGCCGACAGGGTCAGAGCAGCACCCAGCGCTAATCCGGTCAGGAACCTGCCCGTCTTCCACATGCTTATATTTCCCATGAACGTCTCCTCCTCTTCTGATTGCATTCTTGTCCCGGGGATTTTCTCCCTCTTTTCATTCATTTAAGACCATCCGGGCGGCGGGAGCCACCCCGGATCGTCGTAATGCGGATTATTCGCTTCCCAAATCATCGGCCCATCGGCGAAGGACCCGGCGGTAAATGTCCTCCGGCGGCCCGTCGAACAGGGCGGGATCGGCCTCCTCGACCAGTTCGGCGGCCCGGCGGGACAGCAGCGCCTGGGCATGGTGCCGGGCGCGCGCGAGGCGCATCGCACCGGCGTCGCGGCGTTCCGCCGCCCAGGCGCGATGCCGCTCCACCGCCCCGTCCAGCTCCGCCAAGCCGGCCTCGTCGCCCTGGGCGCACAGCACCACGGGCGGCGTCCAGTCGCCGCCGTCCCCCACCCGCCGCGTGACGGCGCGGATTTCGGCGGCGGTCTTCCGGGCGCCGGGCAGGTCGGCCTTGTTGACCACGTAGATGTCGGCGATCTCCAGGATGCCGGCCTTCATGGCCTGGACGCTGTCCCCCGATTCGGGATGGAGCACCAGCACGACCGTATCGACCAGGGTGCGTACCGCATGCTCGGCCTGCCCTACCCCCACCGTCTCGACCAGCGCCTCGTCGAAGCCGTACCGGTCCAGCGCCAGCAGCAGGTCCGGCAGGTTGTCGGCCAGGCCGTCATGGCTGCCCCGGCTCGGAAGGGAGCGGATATAGAGGCGGGGGTCGCCGGCGATGGCGTCCATCCGGACGCGGTCGCCCAGGATCGACCCGTGGGTGATCGGGCTGGTCGGGTCGATCGCCAGCACGGCGACCTCTCCGGCGGTCCGTTCCAGCCGGCGCGCGGCGAGGCGGGCGATCAGCGTGCTCTTGCCGGCACCCGGCGCGCCGGTGACGCCGATGCGGTATGCGGGTCGGTCCGGCGTGGCCGTATCGCCGTGCCCGGCCAGCGTCTGCCGCACGTCGGCCCGGCTGATCCGGCTGAGCATCCGGCTGAGTTCCCGGCGGCGGGACGGGCTTCCGGCCATGCTCATCCCCCCTCCGCCAGGAGCGCCGCGGTATGCTCGCCGAGCAGCGGCGGCGGCCCGTAGCGGGTGGGCTCGCCCGGGAAGCGGATCGGGTTGCCGACGACGGCCAGGTCGCCGTCACCGGTCGGGATCGACACCACCATGTCATGGCTGCGCGCGAGATCGCCGGCCAGCGCGTCTTCCAGCCGCTCGACGCCGGCGACGACGATCCCCAGGGGCGCCAGCCGTCCGACCCACTCCGCCGTTCCGCGGGTCCGCAGCAGCGAGCCGACCGCGCGGATCACCAGGTCGCGGTTGGCGGTGCGTCCCGCCATGGTCCCGAAACGCGCGTCGGACAGCCATTCCGGCCGTCCGGCCTCGCGGGCGAAGCGCCGCCAGAAATCGTCGTGGGTGATGAACAGGGCGAGGTGGCCGTCGGCGGTCTCGAAGATCTGGGCGGGGACGATGTAGGGATGCCCCCCGCTCTCGTACCGGCTCGGGGACTCGCCGGCGTTGAGCCAAGCCCCGGCCACATAGTTCAGCTGCGAGAGCATGGTGTCGAACAGCGACACGTCGATCTGTCCGCCCTTGCCCTCCAGGATCTTGGCGACCAGCCCGAGCGCCCCCATGATCCCGGCGGAATTGTCCACCGCCGAGTAGCCGCACTTCACCGGCGGCGCGCCGGGGTCGCCGGTCAGCGCCATGATGCCGACCAGCGCCTGTATCACGTAGTCGTAGGCGGGCCGGTCGGCGTAGGGGCCGTCCAACCCGTAGCCGGTCAGCGCCAGGCAGGCAATCCGGGGATTGTGGACCGACAGGCTGTCGTAGGTCAGGCCGAGCTTGCGGATCACCGCCGGCCGCATGTTGGTCAGCAGCCCGTGGCTGGACGCGGCCAGCCGCCCCAGGGCCGCCTGCCCCTCGGCCGACCCGAGATCGAGCACGACGCTCCGCTTGTTGCGGTTGAGGGAGGCGAAATAGGCGTTGTGGGGACCGACGCTGTGCGGGCTGAGCCGGCGGGCGATGTCGCCTTCGGGCGATTCGATCTTGATCACCTCGGCGCCCAGGTCGGCCAGCAGCATGCCGCAATAGGGACCCGCCAGCATATGGCCGGCTTCGAGGATGCGGATGCCGGAAAGCGGCCCGCTCATGCGGCCAGTTCCCGGTCTATGGCCGCCACCACGTCTTCCAGCTTCTGGTCCGCCGTGAAGACCCCCCGGACGCCGATCCGCAGCAGTTCCGGCTGGTCCTCCGCCGGGATGGTGCCGCCGACGAAGATCATGATGTCCCCGCCGTCCAGGTCGCGCAGACAGCGCAGTGTCTCGGCCACCAGTTCGTTGTGGCTGCCCGACAGCAGGCTGAGGCCGACCGCGTCCACGTCCTCCTCGACCGCGACGCGGGCGATGTAGTCGGGGCTCTTGCGCAGGCCGGTATAGATCACGTCGGCCCCGGCGTCGCGCAGCGCCAGGGCGATCACCTTCGCGCCGACGTCGTGCCCGTCAAGGCCGGGCTTGGCGATCAGGATGCGTTTGCCCTTAAGGCTCATTGTCGTTTCCTCCCCCCTACGTTTCCAGGCCCGCCGTTTCCTGGCCGCGATGCGCGGATGATCACAGTCGGATCGGTTCCTGGAACTCGCCCCAGTGCTTCTTCAGCGCGGCCACCATCTCGCCGACGGTGGCGTAGGCGTGGCAGCACTCGATCAGGTACGGCATCATGTTCTCGCCGTCATCGGCCGCAGCGATGCCGAGCGCCTCCAGGCTCCTGGCCACGCGGGCTTCGTCGCGGCGCCCCATGACGCCGTCGTACTTCTCGCGCACCCGGCGGGCCGCCTGGGGGTCCAGGCGGAAGACCTCGCCGAAATCGTCGGTCTGGTTGTCGCGCCGGAAATGGTTCTGGCCGACGACGACGGTTTCGCCGCTGTCGATCCCCTGCTTGCGGAGCTTGGCCCGCTCCGCGATCCGCATCTGGAGATAGCCGTCCTCGATGGCCTTGATCACGCCGCCGTAGTCGTCGATCTCCGCGATGACGGCGCGGGTCTCCTGTTCCATGCGGTCGGTCAGCCACTCGACGAAGTAGCTGCCGCCGAGCGGGTCGACGGTCTTCGAGATGCCGGTCTCGTGGGCCACGATCTGCTGTGTCCGCATGGCGATCTCGGCGCTGAACTCGGTCGGGATCTGGAACGCCTCGTCGTAGGCGCAGGTGAAGATCGACTGGGCGCCGCCCATGACGGCCGCCATGGTCTCGATGCCGACGCGCACGATGTTGTTGTAGGGCTGGGCCGAGGTCAGGGAGGAGCCGCCGCATACCACGCCGAACCGGAAGCGCTGCGCCTTGGGATCGGTGATGCCGAACCGCTCCTCCAGCAGGCTGGCCCACAGCCGCCGGGCCGCCCGGAATTTGCAGACCTCCTCGAAGAAATCCATGTGGACATAGAAGAAGAAGCTGAGCCGCTGGGCGAACTTCGTGGCGTCGCCGCCCCGCCGCAGCAGTTCCTCGACATAGGCGAGGCCGTTGGCGAGGGTGTAGCCCAGTTCCTCCACCGCCGTCGCCCCGGCGTCGCGGACATGGGCGCCGGCGATGCTGATCGGGTTGAAGCGCGGCGTTTCCTCGTTGGAGAACAGGATGGTGTCGGCGATCAGGCGCATGCTCGGGCGCACCGGGAAGATCCAGGTGCCGCGCGCCACGTATTCCTTCAGGATATCGTTCTGGATCGTGCCGGTCAGCTTGGAGCGCGGCACGCCCTGCTTGTCGGCGACCGCGCAATACATGGCGTAGATGATCGCCGCGGTGCCGTTGATGGTGAAGGAGGTGGAGATCTTCGACAAGTCGATACCGTCGAACAGGATCTCCGCCTCGGCGAGATTGGACAGCGAGACGCCGACCTTGCCGACCTCGGGCTTCGCGATGGGGTCTGTCGGGTCCAGCCCGCACTGGGTCGGCAGATCCAGCGCCACGGACAGCCCGGTCTGGCCGCCGTCGAGCAGGAAGCGGTAGCGCTGGTTCGACTCCTCCGCCGTGCCGAAACCGGAATATTGGCGGATCGTCCAGAGCCGCCCGCGATAGCCGTCGGCGAAGATCCCGCGCGTGAACGGCGCCTCCCCCGGCATTCCGGGGTCCGGCCGCGTCAGCATGTCGGGCGTGACCACCGCCGGGATCTCGATCCCCGAGGGGGTCACCGGCTTCGGCGCGCCGGGACCCGGCCTCGCGGCTTCCAGTTCGGCCGCGACGGCCGTCTTGGTGCTTTCTGCCTTGTTGGATTGCGCGGCGGTCATGCTACCTCCGTCCCAGGTTGAGCCGCTCGACGGCGGACCAGTGGTCGTCATGGACCCAGGTTCCGGCGAACAGCCTGGTTTCCAGCCGTTCCATGTCGATGCGGGAAGCTCCCGCGCGATGCGCCGCCGCCAGCGCCTTGAAGGCGCGGAGCACCTGCGGGGCCTGGCGCAGCATCGGCCCGATGAAGTCGGCGACGGCCTCGTCCAGCCCCTGGTCCGGTTCGGCCACCGCGTCCACCAGCCCGATGGCCTGCGCCGCCTCCATGTCGAGGAGATCGGAGCGCGCCAGCAGCCGCAGCCCGGCGGCCGGCCCGAGAAGGGTCAGCAGGTCGATGCCCCCGCCCCAGGCGGTCGCGATGTTGAGCCTGCCCTGGACGAAGCCGATCCGGGCATGGCGGGCGCCGACGCGGAAGTCGCAGGCGACGGCCAGTTCCGCCCCGCCCCCCAGCGCGTCGCCGTTGAGGGCGGCGACCACGGGAACGGGGAACCGGCGGACCGCGTCGAGCGCCGCCTTGGCATGGTCCGCCATCTCTCCGGCCTGCTCGGCCGAGCGGAGCATGCCCAGGTCCTTCAGGTCGCCGCCGGCCGCGAAGCTCTTCTCGCCCGCCCCGCGCAGCACGGCGACCCGCAGGGCCGGGTCGTCCTTGTGCGCCTCGAAGCATCCTCGGAGTGCCTCCAGCAGGGCGCGGCTCAGGGGATTGCGCTTTTCCGGCCGGTTCAGGGTGACGGACAGGACGTCGTCGCGGCGCTCGACCAGCAATTCGTCGTTCATGGGTGTTCCTCGCCGGCCTCGACGGCCGTTTTCATCGCCAGCAGCCTTTCCGCGTGGGCGGCCATGCCGGATTTCATCCGCTCCAGCGGTCCCGCGACCGCGACGCCGATCGGCTCGCCGTTGAGATGGATGGCGGTCGCCACGGCCATGACGTCGGCCACGTTCTCGCCCCGCGTGACCTGGTAGCCGCGCTCCCGGCCGGCCGCGAGGTCGCGCTCCAGGCTTTCCGCCGTGACCAGCGTGTTTTCGGTGATGGCGTTCAGGGAATGTCCGGCCAGCCACGCGGCGAGGTCGGCCGGGGGCATCTCCCCCAGCATCGCCTTGCCGATCGCGCTGGAATGCAGCGGCTTCAGTTCGCCCGGCTTGGCGGAATAGCGGATGGTGCGCAGCCCTTCGACCACTTCCAGGTAGATCACCGCGTCGTCCTGGCGCTTGCCCAGGATGACGGTCTCCCCGGTGTCGTCGCGCAGCCGCTCCAGGAAAGCGGCCATCCGTTCCAGCATCGGGTCCCTGGCGACGATGCGGCGGGCCATCTCCAGGAGCCGGCGCGTCGGATAGAGCGTCCGCCGATTGACCGCGTACAGGTAGCCCCGCGCCTTCAGCGTGCCGACCAGCCCATGGCAGCTGCTGACCGGCATCTCCAGCCGGCGCGCCAGGTCGGACAGGGTCAAGGGCTTGCCGATATCCTCGAACGCCTCGAACACATCCAGCGTCCGGCCCGCGGTCTTGACGTTGCCATTCACATTCATGAAAGCATCTTCACTCGCTTGAAAGAGCGAGTCAAGCGGAAGCGGACGGGCCGGCTAATCCGCGGGCGGGTCCGCTCGCCCTCCGCCGGCCTGGAGACGGGCTCCGGCGGCCTCGTCGTCGTGCTCGATCCGCTCCAGGATCCGCAGGGCGATCTCCCGCTCGCCCATGACCGCCAGGCTGGCACCCAGGTCGGTCAGGTGTTCGACCGCCGCGTCGGTGTGGGCGCGGGCGACGATCTCCAGGTTCGGGTTCGCCGCCCTGGCCTGCTCGACCACCTGGCCCGCCTCGAAGGCTTCGGGAACGGTGACGATCAGCCGGCGGGCGGCCGGCAGGTTTGCGGTCGCTAGGATCTCGGGATCGGCGGCGTTGCCGACCACCACCTCGGCGCCGTCGCGGCGCGCCGCCTCGATCTCGTCGGCCCGCTCCTCGAACACCAGGACCGGCCGCCCGGCGGCGCGCAGGCCCGATCCGACCAGGGAGCCGACCCGGCCATAGCCGATCAGGACGTCGTGGTCGGTCAGGCTGGTCGGCGTCAGATCGGCGGCCGCGTCGGGCACGACCGCCCCGACGGCATCGTCCGCGGCCGCCGGCACGGCATTATCCCCGGCGGAGGTCGGGAGCGTCCGGTCCGGCGCCTTGCGGGACCGCGGCCGGTCCACGGCGGCGAAGATCAGCGGGTTCAGCAGGATCGAGATGATGGCGCCGGCCAGGATCAGGTCGCGCCCTTCCTGCGGAAGCACGCCCATGCCGACGCCCAGGCCGGCCAGGATGAAGGAGAATTCGCCGATCTGCGCGAGGCTGGCGGAGATGGTCAGCGCCGTCCCGTTGGAACGGCCGAACAGGCGGACGATCGAGTAGGCGGCGATCGACTTGCCGATCACGATGATGGTCACCGTGGCGAGCACCGACCAGGGAGACCGGACCAGGACGCCGGGGTCGAACAGCATCCCGACCGAGACGAAGAACAGCACGGCGAAGGCGTCGCGCAGGGGCAGCGCCTCCTCGGTCGCGCGCTGGCTCAGGGGGCTCTCCGCCAGGACCATGCCGGCGAAGAAGGCGCCGAGCGCGAAGGACACGCCGAACAGGGCGGCGGCGCCGTAGGCGATCCCCAGGGCGACCGCGTAGACCGACAGGCGGAACAGCTCGCGCGATCCCGTGTGGGCGGCGTAATGCATGATCCAGGGAACTACGCGGCGCCCGGCAATCAGCATGATCGCGACGAAGGTGGCGACCTTCACCAGGGTCATCCCGGCCGAGAACGCGATGGCGTACCAGTCCGGCGTCTCCCCGGCGCCGCCCAGCGCCCCGGCGAGCGCCGGCAGCATGACGAGCACCAGCACCATCGCCAGATCCTCGACGATCAGCCAGCCGACCGCGATGCGGCCCCGGTCGGTGTCCATGATGCGCCGCTCCTGGAGGGCGCGGATCAGGACGACCGTGCTGGCGACCGACAGCGCCAGGCCGAAGACGATCCCCGCCCCGACCTGCCATCCGAGCGCCCAGGCCAGGGCCATGCCGAGAAGGGTCGCGACGCCGATCTGCACCACGGCCCCGGGCAGTGCCACCGCCCTGACCGACAGCAGGTCCTTGAGCGAGAAATGCAGGCCGACCGCGAACATCAGCAGGATCACGCCGATCTCCGCCAGTTCGTTCGCCAGCGCCTGGTCGGCGACGAAGCCCGGCGTGAAGGGACCGACGATGATCCCGGCCAGCAGGTATCCCACCAGCGGGGAGACGCGCAGGCGGTGAGCGACAAGCCCCAGGAGAAAGGCCAGGACAAGGCCGATGGCGATCATCGAGACAAGCGGTGTGTGATGCGCCGGCACTGTTCTTTCCCTCCGAATCCGGATCTGCTGCACCTGCTACATGGTTGCCCCCGCATTCGAATCAACCAAAATGGCGCATCTTGACCTTTTAAGTCACGTCCCCATCTTCGCCTGATGCCGCTGACCCCCGAGCAATGCCGCGCCGCGCGCGGGCTGTTGGACTGGACCCAGGACGAGCTTGCCGCCGCCGCGGAAGTGAGCCGGAGCACCGTGCGGGGCTTCGAAAGCGGCCAAAGGGACATGCAGCGGGCGACCATGGCGGCAATCCGCCGCGCGCTGGAGGGCGCGGGCGTGAGCTTCCTGGATGCCGACGGGACCAGCGGGCCAGGCGTCAGGCTGTCGGGACCCGTACTTCCGAACTAAATTCCATTTGCCCTAATCCTGTCACATTTCTGAAAATCGAATGGATTAATTCCTTCGGCATACACCGGACGCCGCTCCCTGCCGGCGGGCCGGTCGCAGCCGACGGAGTCCATCAGTTCATGAAGCGCATCCTTCTTTCCAGCGTCAGCCCCCTGATCCTCGGCCTGCCCGTCGCCGCCGGCCTCCTGCTCACCGGCGCGGCGCCGGCCTCGGCCCAGTTCACGGTCGGCGCCGGATCCACCAGCACCACGTCGAGGACCCTGAGCGGCACGCAGACCGGCACCGTCGAGGCGACGGGGACGCTCCAGACCACCGGCACCTCCGTCACGCTGAACAACTCCGCGACCGGCGCCCTGCTCGACAATGCCGGCACGATCCGCTCCACCGGCAGCCGCAGCTTCGACACCTCCGGCGCCGCTAATGCCCGGACCTTCTCCCTGGTCAACCGCGCCGGCGCGCTGTTCCAGTCCGACGTCAGCGACGCGTTCCGGATCAACACCAACATCACCGGCGGCTCGGTCACCATCACCAATTCCGGCACGATCCGCGCCGCGGCACCGACCGACACAGCCAGTTCGGTGCAGGGACAGGCGCTGGACCTGCGCACCATGAACAGGGCCGGCGTGGCGCTCACCGTCACCAACACCGCGACCGGCCTGATCGAGGCGCTGAATGACGACGCGCTGCGGCCCGGCCTGAACGCGGTCATCGACAATGCCGGAACCATCCGAAGCTTCGGCGCCAATACCAGCGGCGGGGCCAACGGCACATCGGACGCGATCGACGCGGGCGCCAGGACGGGCGTCGCGGTGACCAACCAGGCGACCGGCGTGATCTCCGGCGCGCGGCACGGCATCACCGCCGACAATGACATCAGCGTCACCAACCTGGCGGGCGGGACCATCACCGGGCGCAACGGGTCCGGCGTCGGGTCCGACGGCAACGGCATGGTCGTAAACCGCGGCACGATCTCCGGCGACTATGCCGGCGCCGGCAACATCTTCAACAGCAGCGGAACTGCCTCCGCGAACGGCGACGGCGACGGGGTCGATATCGACCTGATCGCGACGATCTCCAACTACGGCACGATCCGAGGGACCGGCGCCGGGGGCGTGGACAGCGGCGGGCGACCGAACGGCAGCGAGGGCATCGCGGCCGGCGGCGGCACCATCCTGAACGCCGCCGGCGCCACCATCACGGGCGCCACGCGCGGCATCCTGATCGACGACGGAGCGTCGGGCAGCGCCTACGGCGCCACCACCATCACCAACGAGGGCACGATCGCGGGCCTCGCCGGGGCCGGCATCACCCTGGTCGGCACCTACGACGACACCGTGACGAACAGCGGCACCATTTCCGGCGCCGGGACCGGCGCGGTCGCGCTGGACCTGGGGGCCGGCAACGACAGCCTGACGGTCCGGGGCGGCGGCTTCTCCGGCGCAGTCCGGGGCGGCGCTGGGTCGGACACCCTTGTCTTCGCCGTCGGAGACGGGGCGACCTACGGTGACGCCAACGCGTTCTCCGGGTTCGAGACCACCCGCATCGACACCGGCACCGTTCGGCTGACCGGATCGCTGGAAAGCACGGGCCGCGTGACGGTCGCCGCCGGCGCCGGCCTCGGCGGCTCGGCGTCGATCGCCACCGCGACGCTGGCCAACGCCGGGACGGTGTCGCCGGGAAGCGAGACCGGGTCGATCGGAACGCTGGCCGTGACCGGCGGCTTCACCAACGCCTCCACCGGCACCCTGGCGGTGGACATCGACGCGGCAGGCCGGTCGGACCTGCTCCAGGCCGACGGCACCGCGGTGCTGGACGGCGGCACCCTGGCGCTGACCGCTGCGTCCGGCACCTACGCGCAGGACACCGCCTATACGGTCCTGTCCGCCACCGGGGGCGTGACGGGGCGCTTCGCCACCCTGAGCGGATCGCTGCCGAGCCTGTTCCTGATGCCGGAGGTCAGCTACGGGGCGGATGCCGTGCGGGTCACCGTCGTGCGCAACGCGACGACTTACGAGTCGGTCGCCAGCGGCGCGGCCGGCACCGCGGTTGCCCGCGCGTTGGACCAGGCGCAGGGCAGCGCCACCGGGAACCTGAAGACGGCCCTGGGCCGGCTCAACCAGCTGGACGCCGCCCAGGCGGCCAGCGCGTTCGACCAGATGGCGCCCGACGCCTCCAACGCCTTCAGCACCATCGCCACCGGCGCGTCGTCCCGGTTCCGGGACGCGGTCGGGCAGCGGCTGGGCGCCGTGAGGAGCGCCGGGGGCGCGAACGCTCCCGGCCAGCAGTTCGCCTTCGCTGGCAATCCGGCCGAGTTGGCGGCCGCACCCGCCGATGCGGCCGCGGAAAGCTCCCGCGGCGGGGTCTGGGGCCGCGGCTTCGGCCTCTATGGACGGGCGGACGGCGATGCCGGCATGGACAACGGCTTCGACTGGCGGGGCGGCGGCATGCAGTTCGGGGCCGACGCCGAGGTGGCGCCGGGCACCGTGGTCGGCGTGTCGGCCGGGTTCTCCCGCACCATCGTCCTGCATGAGCGGGCAGGCACCGACGGCGACGTCAGCAGCTACCAGCTCGGCCTCTACGGCAGCCAGACCTGGGGACGGACCGACCTGAACGTCCAGGTCGGGGTCGCGCAGAACGACTATCACGGATCGCGCCGGATCGACTTCGTGCCGAACCCGGGCCTCGCCACGTCGGATTTCGGCGGGACCGAGCTGTCCGCCGCGGTCGAGGGAGGCCGCACCTACGATGTCCACGGGTTCGACGTCAGGCCCGCCGCCGGGCTGTCCTGGACCCGCTTCGTCCAGGACAGCTATACCGAGAACGGCGCCACCGGGGCGGAACTGGCCGTCTCCGGCAAGGCGGAGAACGCCCTGACCGCCACCCTCGGCGTCGCAGCGTCCGCCCCGTTCCGGACCGAGACGCTGGGGACCGTCACGCCGTCGCTCGAGGTCCGCTGGGGCTATGACCTGGTGCAGCCGGACGCCACCATCACCTCGCGCTTCGCGGGGGCGACAGGCGGCAGCTTCACGGTCGAGGGCAACGAGCCGTCGCGCAACGCCGTGATCCTCGCCGCCGGCGTCTCGGCCGAGCTGCCCATGGGGCTGGCCCTGAACCTGGGCGGGGCCGCCGAACTGCGCGACGGCCAGCAGGCCTACGCGCTGCTCGGCCGCATCCGCTACCAGTGGTAGGGGTTACGGTCGTCAGGGAATGGGGCGGGGCGGGCCCGGCCGGGTCCGCCCCGGAGTTCCTCAGAACGGGCTGTCGGGGAAGTAGAAGTCCTTCGCGTTGTCCTTGGTGATCAGCACCGACGGGACGATCGTGGTTTCGGGCAGGGCCTCCCCCTTCAGGCGGGCCTCGGCCGTCATCTTGATCGCGTCGTAGATGAATTTCGGCGAGTAGGAGACGTTGGCCTGGATTAGCGGATCGGTTCCGTCGATCAGGGTCTTGATCATGCCCTTGGCCCCGGCGCCGCCGAACACGATCTTGATGTCCTCGCGCTTGGCCTGCTCGATCGCCCTCAGCACGCCCACCGCCATGTCGTCGTCGGCGGCCCAGACCGCGTCGATCTGCTTGAAGCGGGTCAGGTAGTCCTGCATCACCTTGAAGGCGTCGTCGCGGTTCCAGTTGGCGTACCGGGCGTCCAGCAGCTTGATGTCGGGATAATTCTTCATCACGGAGTTGAAGGCGTCCATCCGCTCGTTGTCGAGCGTGGTGGCGATGCCGCGCAGGGCCACGACATTGCCCTTCCCGTCCAGCGCCTTGGCGATGTACTCCGCGGGCACCTTGCCGAAAGCGGTATTGTCGCCGGACACGTACGCGTCCTGGGCGCTGGTGTCGGTCAGGCCACGATCGACCACGGTCACGTACACGCCCTGCTTCTTGACCTGCGCCACCGGCCGGGTCAGCGCCGCTGACTCGAACGGGAAGATCACCAGCGCGTTGATCTTGTTGGCAGTCGTCAGGTCCTGGAGCTGGTTAGCCTGCTCGCCGGCGTTGGCCGCCGTCTTGATCGTGACCTTCAGGTCGGGGTGCTTGGCCTCCAGTTCCTTCTTGGCCTCGTTGGCCCACCAGACGATGCCGGCGGTGAAGCTGTGGGTCGCCGCCGGGATGGCGACGCCCAGGTTGACCTTGTTCTGGGCGAACGCCGCCGCGGGCGCTCCGAACGCGACCGCCGCCGCGGCCATCGCGACTATGCAGGACTTCAACGTCATGGTCTCTTCCTCCCCCTTGCTTATGTGGTCATTTCCGCCTTTGCAGGAACGCCACGATGATGATCACGAAGCCCTGGACCGCCGCGTTCAGGTAGACGCTGATGACGCTGGTCAGGTTCAGGATGTTGCTGATGACCGACAGCAGGATGGCGCCGACCACGGTCCCGACGATGCTGCCCGACCCGCCCTTCAGCGCGGTGCCGCCGACGATCACCGCGGCGATCGCCTCCAACTCCCACAGCAGGCCGGTGGTCGGCGAGGACGAGCCCAGCCGGGGCACGTACAGCAGCGTCGCGATGCCGACGCAGGCGCCCAGCAGCGCGTAGGTCAGCACCTTGATCCGGTCGACGTTTACCGCGGCGTAGCGCGCCACCTGCTCGTTGGAGCCGATCGCCTGGACGTAGCGCCCGTAGGCGGTCCGGTTCAGGATCAGGCCGCCCGCGACCGCCACCAGCAGGAACACCCAGACGGGGACCGGGAGGCCGGCCAGGGTCGCGTAGTAGACCGGGCTGTAGACGTCCGACAGCTCGTAGTCGAGGGTGATGGCGCCGCCGTTGGAGAAGTAGGTCAGGTAGGCGCGGAAGATGCCGAGCGTGCCCAGCGTGACGATGAAGGGCTCGATCCGGCCGCGGGTGATCAGCAGCCCGTGGATCAGGCCGAACGCGGCGCCCAGCAGGACCGAGCAGACCATGCCGGCGGCCACCACCAGCACCGGCTGGGCGATCCACCCGGCCAGCGTGTTCATCAGCAGGATGACCAGGCCGGCGATCAGCGCCGCCATGGAGCCGACCGACAGGTCGATGCCGCCCGAGATGATGACGAAGCACATGCCGACCGCGATGATGCCGATGAAGGCGGTGCGGGTCAGCACGTTCGTCGCGTTGTCGAGCGAGGCGAAATCGCCGTTCAGCAGGGTGCCGACGACGCACAGCAGCACCAGCCCCGCGATCGGTCCGACGCCGTGCAGCCACGAGCCCAGCGACCGCACCTGCTGGAACCGGGGCACCGTCCGGGGTTCAGCTTGCCGCTCTACCACGCCGCCCCCTCACTGCTTCGTTCCCGTCGCATGGGAGATCAGCTCCTCTTCGGTCAGATGTTGCGCGTCGACGACGGCCTGGATGCGGCCCGCGCGCATCACCGCGACGCGGTGGCACAGGCCGACCAGTTCCATCAGCTCCGACGAGACCACGACGACGCCGCGCCCTTCGCGCGCCAGCCGTTGGATCAGGAAATAAATGTCCCGCTTGGCGCCGACATCGACGCCGCGGGTCGGCTCGTCCAGGACGACGACCTTGGGCCGGGGGTGGAGAACCTTGGCGAGCGCCAGCTTCTGCTGGTTGCCGCCCGACAGGGAGGCGGCGCGGACGTCCAGCGACCCGGTGCGGATTCCGAAATCCTTCACGGCCGTCTCCAGCGCGCGGCGCTCCTCGCGCGGGCGCAGCCAGGGCTTGGCGTAGTGCTCCAGCGCCATCATGGTCAGGTTCTCGCTCAGGCCGAAGCCAACATGGAGGCCCTTCCCCTTGCGGTCCTCGCTCAGGTAGGTCAGGCCCTGGTCCACCGCCTCGCGCGGATTGCGGATGCGGATCGCCCGGCCGTCCAGCTCGATCCGCTCGACGCTGTGCGGGCGCAGGCCCAGCAGTCCTTCGAACAGCTCGGTCCGGCCGGCGCCGACCAAGCCGGCGAATCCCAGGATCTCGCCGGGCTGCACCTCGAAGCCGATACCCGAAGCCCAGCCGGGCACGTTCAGCCCGCGCACGCTCAGCAGCGGCAGCTTGCCGGTGGGCGCCGGGTCCTTGGGCGGGTAGAGGTCGGACAGCTCGCGCCCGACCATCAGGTTGGCCATCTGGTGGCGGGTCACGTCGCGGGTGGCCTGCCGGGTGACGAAGCGGCCGTCGCGCATCACGATCACCTCGTCGGTGGTGCGCTCCACCTCGTCCAGCTTGTGGGAGATATAGACGATTGTAACGCCTTCGGCGTGGAGCCTGGCCATCAGGGCGAACAGCGCCTCCGTCTCCCCCGGCGTCAGCGAGGCGGTCGGCTCGTCCATGATCAGCAGGCGGGCATTGCGGGCCAGCGCCTTGGCGATCTCGACCAGCTGCTTCTCGGCCACGATCAGCTGCCGGACCGGCGTGTCGGGGTCGCGGTCAAGGCCGACCTGGGCCAGCACCCGGACGGTGTCGGCCCGCATCGCCGCCTCGTCCAGCCACCAGCCGCGCTTCTTCTCGTGGCCGAGGAAGATGTTCTGCTGGATCGTCAGGTCCTCGGCCAGGTTGAATTCCTGGTGGATGAGGACGATCCCGGCGGCCTCGGCGTCGCGGGAGCTGCGGAAGGTCCGCGGCTGGCCGTCCACATGGACGGTGCCGCCGGTCGGCTGCTCGTAGCCGCTGAGGATCTTCATCAGCGTGGACTTGCCGGCGCCGTTCTCGCCCAGCAGGCCGTAGACCCGGCCGGGCGCCAGCTCGAAGCCGACGCCGTGCAGCACGCGCACGGAGCCGAACTCCTTGACGATACCGTCGAACCGGACGGCGATGCTCATGGGCCGGCACTCTCAAGCTGGCTGGGTTCCAGCAGGTTTCCCCGCGCCCCGTTCCGCGCCCCGGCCCTCATGGCCTCCTGCATCGCCAGGACCCCGGCGCCGATCAGCCCGGCCTGCTCGCCGAGCGGGGTGTACTGGATCTGGAGGTTCCGGGTGGAGAGCGGCAGGGAGCGCTGGTAGACGCTCTGCCGCACGGAGGCCAGGAACAGCGGCCCGATGCGCGCCCCCTCCCCGCCGATGAAGACGTGGGACGGGTTGAAGAAGTTGACCACGGAGGCCAGCATCTGCCCGATCCTCGCCCCGGCGCGCTGGATGATCATGTTGGACGCGGCGTCGCCGGCGCGGCTGGCCTGGGCCACGTCGCCCAGGTCGATCGCCCCCTTGGCCGCGAGCATGTCGGCCAGCACGGGGCTTTCGCCGGCCTGGGCCGCCTCCGCCCCCATGCGGGCGATGGCGGGACCGGCGGCCATGGCCTCGACGCAGCCGATATTGCCGCAATGGCAGCGCGGGCCGTGGCTGTCCACGCAGATATGCCCGACATCCCCGGCCGAGCCGTTGGCCCCGCGATAGACCTGCCCGTGGCAGACGATGCCGCAGCCGATGCCGGTGCTGACCTTGATGACCAGGAAGTCCTGGAGCCGGCGGCGGAGGTGCCACAGCTCGCCCAGGGCCATCAGGTTCACGTCGTTGTCCACGAAGATCGGCGCCGCGTAGTCGGCGCGCAGGTCGGCGCGGATCGAGAAGCTGTCCCATTCCGGCATCAGCGGCGGCGCCACCAGCTCCGACGTGTCGAAGTTCACCGGGCCGGGAACGCCGATGCCGATGCCCAGCACCTGATCCGCCGTGGCGCCGCAGCGCGCCAGCAGGCCGCGCATCCGCGCGCGGACATGGGACAGCACCAGTCCGGGACCCCGGCGCACGTCGATCTCCTCGCCGTCGCGGGCCAGCAGGTGGAGGTCGGGGGTGAAGACGGCGACGTCGAACCGGGTGGCGTCGAGATCGACGCCCAGCAGCACGCCCAACCCGCGGTTGATGCGGATCGTCTCGGCGCGCCGGCCGCCGGTCGATTCCTGAAGGCCGATCTCCTCGACCAGGCCCTGCTCGATCAGTCCGGCCACGATGGCGTTGGTGCGGGTCTTGGAGAAGGCGGCGCGCGTCGAGATGGTGTCGCGGGACAGGCCCGGGGACCAGAACAGCAGGTCCAGCACGGCCCTTTCGCTGGCCGACAGGCCGGACCATGCGGTCGAAGACCCTGGACCTTGATTCAAGACAGCCACACCGGAACGCTCCCCACGACAGCCGTCTGATCGCGGCTTGCAGGGAACGCTACGGCGGGAGCTTCAGACCGTCAAGCCCGAAGATCGAACCGACCCGCGGGCACTTGGACCCGTTTCAGGAATAAGTCGGCAGTTTCCCGCCCAATTCGTCCTCGACATGGACCCTGATGATCTCGTCGAAAGTCTTTTCCGCCGTGAAACCCAGGGATTCCGCCCGGCTGGTATCGAAGTCGCGCGACCAGCCGGCCACGATCTTCATGATGAAGGGATCGGGCTCGTGCCGGATCAGCTTCACGGCCTTGTCGCCGGCGACCCGGCGCAGCGCCTCGATCTGCTCCCCCACGGTGGCGGACAGGCCGGGCATCGACAGGTTGCGGCGCCAGCCCAGCCGCTCCAGGTCCATGGTCGCGGCGTGCAGCAGGAACCCGACCGCGGAGCGCGGGCTGGCGTGCCAGTGCCGGACATCCTCGCCGACCGGCAGCACGGCTTCCTGTCCGGCCAGGGGTTCGCGCAGGATGTTGGAGAAGAAGCCCGACGCCGCCTTGTTCGGCTTGCCCGGGCGGATGCAGATGGTCGGCAGCCGGATGCCGATGCCGTCGAAGAAGCCCCGCCGCGAATAATCCGCCAGCAGCAGTTCCCCCATGGCCTTCTGGGTGCCGTAGCTGGTCAGCGGCGTGGTGAAGAACTCGTCGCCGATCTTTTCCGGGAAGGGCGCCCCGAACACCGCGATGGAGGAGGAGAAGACGACGCGCGGCTTGTACGGCTCCCGGGCGGCCTCCCGGGTGGATTGGAGCCGGATCGCCTCGAACAGGAAGCGGGTTCCGTCGAGATTGATCGCGTAGCCCTTCTCGAAATCCGCCTCCGCCTCGCCGGAGACGATCGCCGCGAGGTGGAAGATCACGTCCGGCCGCGCGGCGACCAGCTTTTCGACCTCGCCCGGTTTGGAGATGTCGAGCGCGGCGGTTCGAACCTCGCCCGTGAAGCCGGCCGGCGCCTCGGCCTCGACCATGTCGGCCAGGGTCAGGATGTCCACGGCCTGCCCGCCAAGTTGGCCGTCAACCGCCAAACGCCCGGCCAGTTTGCGGCCGACCATGCCGGCCGCGCCGATGATAAGGATATGCATGCTCTTTCCCCCTCCGCCGCCTTCTTGTCGCGGCTTGTCAGACGACGCTATGGCGCGAGCCGGAGACCGTCAACCCCGGGATGGGGCCATCCGGCGCCGCCCGCGGCGCGGCGGGCACCTCGCCGGCGCGGACCCGGAACCAGATCGCGTAGAGGGTCGGCAGGAACACCAGGGTCAGCACCGTGCCGGCCGCCGTACCGCCGATCAGGGTATAGGCCATGGAGCCCCAGAAGACCGACGTGGTCAGCGGGATGAAGGCCAGCACGGCGGCCAGCGCCGTCAGGATCACCGGCCGGGCGCGCTGGACGGTCGCCTCGACCACGGCGGTGTAGGGATCCTGCCCGTCCCGCTGGTTGGCGTGGATCTGGCCGATCAGGATCAGCGTGTTGCGCATCAGGATGCCGGACAGCCCGATCAGCCCCAGGATCGCGTTGAAGCCGAAGGGTTGCTGGAACAGCAGCAGGGCCGGAACGGCGCCGACCAGCCCCAGCGGCGCCGTCAGGAACACCATGGCGGTCGCCGACAGCGACCGGGTCTGCACGACGAGGACCAGCAGGGTCAGCAGGATCATGACCGGGAACAGCGGGAGCAGCGCCGCGTTGGCCTTGCCCGCGTCCTCGATGTTGCCGCCCGCCTCGATCCAGTAGCCGTCGGGCAGCCGCGCCATCAGCGGCGCCAGCGCTTCCAGGATCTCCAGCGAGACCTCGGGCGGCTGCAGGGACTCGTCGATGTCGGCCTGGACGGTGATGGTGGGCGTGCGGTCGCGCCGCTTCAGGATCGGGTCCTCCGGCCGGATCTCGATGCGGCCGACCTGGGAGAGCGGGACCGGCCGGCCGTCGCGCGCGGTCAGGGTCAGCTCGCCGAGCCTGGACGGGTCCAGGCGTTCCGGGCCGGCGCTGCGGGCGACCACCTCGACCGCGCGGATGCCGTCCCGGACCTGGGTCACCGGCACGCCTGCCAGCAGGAACCGGAGCTGCTCGCCCACGTCCCGGGGCGTCAGGCCGATCAGGCCCAGGCGGTCCTGGTCCAGGACGAAATGCACCGTCGGCGCGCGCTCGCCCCAGTCCTGGTTGACCTGCCTTGTGTGGGGATTGGCCCGCATCACCGCCTGGACCTCGTCGGCGATGGCGCGGAGCCGCGCCGGATCGGGACCCATCACCCGGAAATTGACCATGAAGCGGGAATAGGGGCCGAACACCAGCTGGGTCACCCGCAGCCGCGCCTCCGGGGCCAGCCCCTCCGCGATTCGCTGGCGCAGGCGGAGCTTGAGGCGGTCGCGCGCCTCCGCGTCGGGGGTCAGGACGATCAGCTTGGCGAAGGACGGATCGGGCAGCTCCGGGCTGTAGGACAGGAAGAACCGGGCGGCGCCCTGGCCGACATAGCTGGTGACGATCTCCGCCTCCGGCTGGAGCTTCAGCCAGTCCTCAACCTTGGCCGTCGCGGCCGACGTGGCGGCGATGCCGGTCCCTTCCGGCATCTGCACCTCGACCAGCACCTCCGGCCGGTCGGAGGCTGGGAAGAACTGCTGCTTGACCATGCCCAGGCCCAGCCCGGACAGGACCAGCAGGCCGACCACCGCGCCCGCCACGGGGAACTTGCGGCGGACCGACCAGCCCACGATCCGGCGCAGCCGGCGGTAGTTGGGCGTCGCGTAGATCGCCGCGTGCCCGCCCGGGACCGGCTTGATGTCGGGCAGCAGCCTGACCCCGAGATAGGGGGTGAAGATCACCGCGACGAACCAGGACGCGACCAGGGCGAACCCGACGATCCAGAAGATGTTGCCGGCATATTCGCCCGCGGTCGACCTGGCGAACCCGACCGGCGTGAAGCCGATGACGGTGACCAGCGTGCCCGACAGCATGGGGGCGGCGGTGTGGCTCCAGGCATAGGCGGCGGCCTTGGCGCGCTCGAAGCCCTCCTCCAGCTTCACCACCATCATCTCGATCGCGATGATCGCGTCGTCCACCAGCAGGCCGAGCGCCACGATCAGGGCGCCCAGCGTGATCCGGTCGAACGCCCGCCCGGTGTCGAGCATGACCACGAAGACGATCGCCAGCGTCAGCGGCACCGCCGCCGCGACCACGATGCCGACCCGCCATCCCAGGCTGGCGAGGCTGACCGCCATGACCACGCCCAGGGCCGCGAAGAACTTGAGCATGAACTCGTCCACGGACTCGCGGATATTGACCGCCTGGTCCGTGATCTTCGTGAGCGCGAGGCCGGCCGGCAGTTCCGCCGAGATCCGCGCCCGCTCCGCCTCCAGCGCCGCGCCCAGGTCCAGGCCGTTCCAGCCGTCCTGCATGACGACGCCGAGCATCAGGGCCGGCTCGCCGCCGTGGCGGATCAGGAAGGTGGCCGGGTCCTCGTAGCCGCGCTCGACCGAGGCGATGTCGGACAGCTTCAGCACGCGCCCGCCGGAGACGATCGGCGTGTCGCGGATCTGCTGCAGGTCGTCGTAGGCGCCGTCGATCCGGACGAAGACCTGCGGCCCGTCGGTCTCGATCGATCCGGCCGGCGTGACCGCGTTCCGGCGCTGGAGCGCGTCGAAGATGTCCCTGGCCCCGATGCCGAGGGTCGCCAGCCTCGCGTGGGAGAACTCGACGAAGATCCGTTCCGGACGCTCACCCAGGATGTTCACCTTCTTGACCCCTTCCACTTGCAGCAGCCGCTGGCGGAGCCGTTCGGCCTCCCGCGTCAGCAGCCGCGGCGGCATGTCGGGCGCCTGGACCGCGAAGAGGGCGAACGTCACGTCCGAGAACTCGTCGTTGACGAAGGGCCCCAGGACGCCCTGCGGAAGGTTGCGGGCCTCGTCGTCCAGCTTCTTGCGGGCCTGGTAGAATTCGGCCTGTACCTCGGACGGAGGCGTGTCGTCCCTCAGCGTGACCGTCATGAAGGCCAGGCCGGGACGGGTGAAGGTCTCGACGCGGTCGTACCAGCGAAGCTCCTGGAGGCGCTTCTCCAGCGGATCGGCGACGAGATCCTGCATCTCCCGGGCGGTCGCTCCGGGCCACACCGCCGAGACCGTCAACACCTTGATCGTGAAGACGGGATCCTCGGCGCGTCCCAGCTTCACGAAGGCGTAGCCGCCGGCCAGGATGATCGCGACGATCAGGAACAGGGTGACCGAGCGCTCGCGGACCGCCAGGGCGGAGAGGTTGAAGCCCGTCATCGCAGCACCGCGAGATCCTCGGCGACGCGGACGCGCTGCCCTTCGTGGAGGAAGCGCCCGCCCAGCGCCACGACCCGCTCGCCGACGCCGACGCCGCCGTCCAGGGTGACGGTTTCCCCGCCGACCGCGCCGATCCAGACCGGCCGGAACGAGACGGTCGCCCCGCCGGGCTCGGGGCCGGGGTCTAGTACCCAGACGCCCGGCCCGTCGCCCCGGTCGGCGACGGCGCCGAGCGGGACCGTGCCTGCGGCAGGTGCTGCGGCCCCTTCCAGGTACACCGTGACGGTGGCGCCCAGCGGCGCCCGAGCCGCCTCGCCGTCGAGGACGTAGCGGGCGTCGAAGGTCCGGGTGACGGGATCGGCGGCATCCGACAGCAGGCGGAGGCGGGCCGGCCACTCCGCGCCGCTGCCGTAGAGGCTTGCCCGCGCGGCGGAGCCGAGGGCGGGGCGCAGGGTTTCCGGCAGGCTGACCGCCGCCTCGCGCGGGCCGGCATGGGCCAGCCGGACGACCGGCTGCCCGGCGCCGACGACCAGCCCGGGCTCGCCCAGGGTTTCCACCACGGTGCCGTCGGCATCGGCGACCAGGGTCGCGTAGTCGGCCTCGTCCCGCGCGATCTTCAGGGTCGCCTCGGCGGCGGCCAGCAGCGCCCGCGCGCTGTCGGCCGCCGCCTTCGCCTGGTCGTAGGCCGCGGTGGAGACCGCGCCGGACGCCACCAGCCCGCGCAGCCGGGTCTCGTCGGCGGCGGCCTGGATCAGCCGCGCCTTCGCCGCCGCGACGTTGCCGAGCTGCGCCGCGATGGCGTGCTCGTACCCGGTGCGGTCGATCCGCATGAGCGGCTGGCCGGAACGGACCACTTGGCCGGCATCGACCAGCCGCTCCACGATCTTGCCCGGCACGCGGAAGCCCAGGTTGCTCTGGATGCGGGCGGAGACGGTGCCCGTGAAGCCGCGGACCGCGGAGCCGGCGGGCTGCACCGCCGCGACGCGGACCAGCTGGGGACCGGTCCGGGGATCGGCCGGCGCCTCTTCGGCCGACTGCGACGGGGTGCAGGCGGCGAGCGCGAGCGCCAGCGCCATGAGCGGGAGGGTCGCCGGGATGCGGCGGGTGGCCGGAAGAAAGGCGAGCGGGGAGAGGGCGAGCGGGAAGAAGGCGGTGGAGGTACTGAACCTGCTGGAACGCGTCATGGCTGGCCTCCGTGGGACATCGAAGACCACGCTAATTCACGAGTGATGAATTTGTCAATCCGTCACTTGTTACTCATCACCCAAAGGATAGGGGGTGCGCCGCCGCCCCGCCGGTCATGCGCTCAGCCCCCGCAGGACCAGGGTCGCCACGGCGGTCGTATTGTCGTCCAGGTCGTCCAGGGTCCGCTCCAGGATGAGGGGATGCCAGAACGGCAGCATCGTCTGGATGATGGCCCGGCAGGTCTCGTCCAGCGGTGTCTTGCGCTCGAACTCCCCGGCGTCCCTGCCGTCCCCGACCACCTGCCGGACGATGTCCTGCAGGGCGGCCTTGTGGGTCATGGGCGCCTGCCAGTTCTCTTCCACCGCGGCCTGGACGATGTCGTGGAGCTTCCGGTCGTTGAAGAACAGCTCGGCGCTGCGCTTGCCCAGCGTCTTGTAGATCCGCCGTAGCCGGTCGGCCGCCGGTTTCGGTTCCCCCGCGATGGCGCGCAGCTCGGCCTCGATGGAGCCGAGGCACCGGCCGCAGACCGCCTCGCCGATCGCCTGCTTCGATTCGAAGAACTTGTAGACGTAGGCGGTCGACAGCCCGATCGCCTTCGCCAGGTCGGCGACCGTGGTCTTCTTGTAGCCGTAGTGGCGGAAATGCTCGTCCGCCGCGGCAAGGATCTGCCCGCGCCGCTCGTGCTCCGCCGGTCCGCGCCGGCCGGACGGCGGCGGCTGCGGGCTCTTGTCATCGATCATGCCGGTCATGGTCGCTGGGTTCTCCCGAACGCTCCGAAATGGTCTGGCCGAAAGGGCCTGGGCGGCGGGCCGGGTGACCACCGGCCACCGGCCCGGCTGCCGGCCGTTATGGGTGATGATAACGTTGATTCGTCACCGACGCCACCCCGGGGGCTGGGCCGGGGCTTGGGCCGGGACTGGGCCGGGATGTGAACCGGTTCATAGCGGGCGGGCGGGATCGGCCTTAACCAATCCGGAACAAGGCGTCCGGGTCCTCGGCCCCGGCTGCGCAGAACGCGGAACTCCGGAACGCGAGGCATCGGGATGGCGACGTCGCGGACTACATCGGTTGGGGTGCCCTTGGTCGGGACGCGGCACCCGGGCGGCGGCCAGGACGGCGCCCCAGCGGATGCCGGGGAGATCCTGAACGCCGTGATCCTCTCCGCCATGGCTGGGCGCAGGGCCCTGGCCGTGACCGCCGACCGGGAGGACGACGCCGCCCTTCTGGCCCAGGCCGTCGGATCGCGCCTGGAGGCGGCGGGTGCCGTGGTCATGACCGCCGTCGCCCAGCCCGGCACGACGCTGGAAGATCTGCTCGACCAGGCGGCTCCCTCGCGGACCGTCCCGGCCGGAGGGCAGACCGCCGGCGGCCCCGCGGCGCTGGCTTCCCGCCTGCTCCGAAGGGAGGATGCCGGGCTTCTCGTCGTCCTGCAGGCCCATGCCCTGGACGCGGACCTGCTGGGCAGGCTGGTGGCGCTGTCCCAGGCGGATTTGGGAGAGGGCCGCCTGCTCCAGGTGCTGCTGGCCGGGACCGCAGGGTTGGACCTGGATCCGGACCGCCCGGTGTCCCGGTGGCATCTCGCCCCGCCGCGGGAGGCGGGCCTTCCGCAGGCATCCCCCGGCGAAAGGCCGCCCCCGGCCCCTTCCCGTCCGCACCGCCTTCGCATCCCCGCCCTGGCCTGCGTCGCGGCTGCCGCTGCGGCGTGCTGGCTTGTCGCCACCGGGCCGGAGCCCTCCCCGGTCCGTCCGGAAGCGGTACAAGCGACGGAAGCGGTCCAAGCAGCGGAAGCGCCGGAACCGGCGAAGGCGGCTGTCGGCCTGCTGGTTTCCAGCGACCACGGCGCGGCCCCGGTGCTGCCCGCCGGGGAGACCATCGTGGTGCGGGTCGAGACCGCATCGGACAGCTTCGTCTATTGCTACTACACGGACGGGCTCGGCCAAGTGGCGCGGCTCTTCCCCAACCGGTTCCAGACCGACGCCCTGGTTCCGGCCGGCAGGGTCGTGGAGGTGCCGCCCGGACCGGAACGGCCCTTCCACATCCGCCTGGACACGCCGGGACGACCGGAGGTGGTCGCCTGCGTGGCATCGCCGACCCCAGTGGACGGCACCGCGCTCGACGGGATCGACGGCGTCCGCACCGACGACCTGCTCCCGATCCCCGGGCTGGAGTTGCAGGATATCCTGGGCGCCTTCGCGAGGCTGTCGGGTCCGGGGGTGGACAGCGCCACCATGCCCATCACCGTGACGGCGGCGGCACGTCTTTCCCCCTATCTTCAGAACGCCGGTCTGTCGGCGGGCAGCGAGTAGCCGGGCGGCGGGGTGCCCGCCATGCCGCTCACCCCCCGGGAGCATGTCAACAAACGTGATCATCCGTTCGCCTTGGTGTGACTGTCAGGAGTTGCCGGCGCGTTCCGGGGTGGGGTGCCGGCGGTGGTCTCCCCCCCCCCGGGGATGTCAGCGAACGTCATCATGCGTACTCCTCGGTGTGACTGTCGGGAAGCGCCATAGATTCCCGGGCCACGGGTGCCAGCGGTGGCTACGCCCCCTCGGGGATGTCAACAAACGTCGTCATGCGTACTCCTTGGCGTGAATGTCCGGCGTTGCCGGAAACGGCACGGGCGACCGTATCGGTGATGGCTACACCCCCTCCGGGATGTCAACAAACGTGGTCATTCCTATCTGGAGACCTCATGTTGTGCAGCGCTCCGCCAGCACGCGAGACATCAGCGTGCGCCGTTGGATGAAGAGAAGGATAGCGGAGCTTTCAAGGTTTTTTATCCTGTCGCTTTCAGGATTGCAATCCTCAATCCTGGCGTGGAGCCGGATCGGATCGCTTCCCAGGACCGAGAGTGGTTTGACGTGTCTGTACTTCTCCTTGAAGACCACGGCGCCGGTGGCATCCCTCAACTCGTCGTATTGCCTGAGGGTAGCTCAGGCTTCAGCCAAGACGCGCACGTAGCCGACCAGCGCCACCACTGTACCCCGCCCTATCAGGCGGGCCACCGCGGACCCCGCCCCGCCGTCATAGGATCAGCCAATCAACGGATGTGTCCAAGGCCTCTGCGAGCGCCTTGTAGGCCTCCACCGACCCGGGCTTCTTGCTCGCCTCGATCTCGGACAGATAGGCCGTGTTCACGCCAGACTTGGCGGCGAGCACCCGCAGCGACAGCCCCCGGAACTCGCGCCAGACCCGGACGGCGCTCTCCCCATTGATGATTCGCCCGGCCCACTCCAGCGGCATCGGCTGACCACCGCGCGCGTTCATCGCGGCCAGGATGTCTTCCAGGTCCTCGACCCGATCGGTGAGCGCGTCGTACTCGGCGCGGGAAATGGTGAGCGTCTCAGTCATAGGCTTCTCTCCGGTGTCGAACGCGGTGGACCAGCAGGACAGACACGTGAGCTATGCCAAAACTTTGGTGACGGTCCGATAAGGCAGTGTCGGACACGTCAATGCTGTCGCGGAAAGTGATTCCCGGCATGAGTTTGGGCAACCGGTTTCCGACCAGGTTGATACGATTCATACAGCCTGTCGTTCCACTCGTCGGCCCCCCCCCTGTCCGGGCCGGGGCAACCTGGATCGGGCATCGTTCCACGTCTGGGCGCGAACTGGGAGATGAAACGCCAAGGGCGCCCCGCACCGCTCAGCGTCGGCGACGTCGCTCTGGTTTCGGGTTCTGCTTTTTGGGCGGTGTCGGATCGGCAGCCGGTTCAGTTCCAGGCTGAGCGATATGATTGAACAGGCTTCTGCCCTTGATGAAGGAGGTAACCATCCCAATGGCACTTGTTGCCACCAGAACTCCTCCCAACCAATCGTGGCCGGCCATGCCAAGCTTGATGGCGCCATAGATCAGCGACAGGCTGACAAGCAGGGCGCATAGTAAACCAAAGCCAGCAAGGGAGAACTGCGCGATCAAGGCGAACCTCTCCCACCATATCCGATGGCTTTGCTGCTTCTCGGCCATCATGAGGATGCGATCGGCCGAACCCGGCTGAGCATCCTCGTAGGCCTCGAAATGCGCGGGATGAGGCAGGGGGCCGGAGTACGACTCGGTCACAACGCGCATCACGGCTGTGAGCAACTGACCACGCTGTTCCGGCTCGACCAGCGGCTCCAAAGCCTGCTCAAGCTGCCGCTCGATTGGACCCGGGATGGAAAGCCCGGCCTCAGCTTCCTGAGGACGGGTGAGAGACGGTTTCTTCCCGTCAACCACTGCAAACTGACTGTCGCCGGTCAATTTCAGGAACGTTCCTCATGGCCGCGCATCGCATTGCGGATGTCGGTGCCTACAGCCTGCCAATCCCCAGCGACACCAGCACTTCTGTAACGCGGTGGGCTGAAATCGACGCTGTACAGGGTGGGAATGGCGCCGAGCCCCATCAGGAAACCCGACCACAGGCCCCGGCCAGCCTGTGCAGCGGCTTGGGCGCGATACGAGATCGGCTTGGTCTTCGCTGCTTTGTTGGCGTGTGCCACGGTGCTCTCCCTGGTAGGCTCTTCCGGCGTCGCGCGACATTACCTGACGTTGATTTGCATCGTTCGATGCTAATCGAAACTCTCAGACGCCATCCAACGTCCTCAGCATAACCGAATTTACGTCGGAAGCGTCAATCCAATGTGAATAAGTGTGGCTTTGTATCCATTGTGGCAAACCCAGTACCCGATGGATCTCTTAGGCAGCACCGCAGCGTCGGCGCTGCTTCTCCGAGCACAAACAAGAAAGGACACCAACCTTACCCTGTGTTGCCCGGGATACTTTCGAAGACTGGAAGATGGCGGAAATCGGCGGCTCTTCGTTTGAACGCCCTGCGACACGTTCCGGAGGAGAGAGCCCCCTGAAAGCCTGATCCCTGGAAGGGGTTGGCTGGTTGGGGCGGCAGGATTCGAACCTGCGTATGGCGGTACCAAAAACCGCTGCCTTACCGCTTGGCGACGCCCCAGCCTTGAGGTGGGGCGGACCATAGCCACAAAAGCGTGCTTCCGCAAGCGGCTGCTTGGCACCCTCTCCGGGTGCGGGAAGCCCTTGTCCCGGGGAGATTCCAGTGGAATTCCGGAGGGAGTCCGGAGCCGTCGCCTGCACAAACCACATGGGAGATGCGTCGGAAAATCCATTTGACGCAGCGCAGCATGTGATTATATAGCAATTCACAGCGCCGATTTGAGCACCAGATTGCGGGCGCTTTATAAATGCAGCTAAAGAGCGTGGGGATCCGCCCAGCGTAGCTGCTATGGGCGGATTTTTGTTTTTGCGGGGTATGGGGATGATCGAGTTTCACGGTGTCGAGAAGGTGTTTCCCGGGCGGGGCGGCGGTCCCGAGGTTCGGGCGCTCGACGGGATCGACCTTTCCGTCGGCCGCGGCGAGATCTTCGGGATCATCGGCCGCAGCGGGGCGGGCAAGAGCACGCTGATCCGCGTGGTCAACATGCTGGAGCGGCCGACCGCCGGGCGCGTCACGGTCGATGGTGTCGACATGGCGGCGCTGGACGGCTCCGGCCTGCGCGCCGCCCGGCGCGGCATCGGCATGATCTTCCAGCATTTCAACCTGCTGTCGTCGCGCACCGTGTACGACAATGTGGCGCTGCCGCTGGAACTGGCCGGGCTGCGCAAGGCGGAGATCAAGGCGAAGGTGGAGCCGCTGCTCGACCTGGTCGGCCTCGGCGACAAGCGGGACCGCTATCCCGCCGAGCTGAGCGGCGGCCAGAAGCAGCGGGTCGGCATCGCCCGCGCCCTGTCCAGCGAGCCCAAGGTGCTGCTGTGCGACGAGGCGACCTCGGCGCTGGACCCGGAGACCACCACGTCGATCCTGCGCCTGCTGGCCGACATCAACGAGAAGCTCGGCCTGACCATCGTCCTGATCACCCACGAGATGGCGGTGATCAAGGAGATCTGCCACCGCGTCGCCGTCATGGAGGCCGGCCGCATCATAGAGCGCGGCGACGTGTTCGACGTGTTCACGGCGCCCCGGCACCCGACGACCCGCAGCTTCGTCTCGGCCGTGGCCGGGGCCGAGCTGCCGGAGACCCTGGCCGCCCGGCTGGTGGCGGAGCCGCTGCCCGGCGGCAACCCGGTGCTGCGCATCACCTTCAAGGGCGCCATGGCCAACACGCCGATCATCAGCCAGATGACCCGGCGCTTCGGGCTCGACGTGAACATCCTGCACGGGCGGATCGACCATATCCAGGGCGCCCCGTTCGGCATCCTGGTGGTCGAGGCGGTCGGCGGCGCCGAGGCGGTGCAGTCCGCCATCTCGTTCATCCAAGTCAACAACCTGTCGGTAGAGGTCCTCGGACATGTCCCCGCAAGTCTACGCGCTGCTGGTTAACGCCACCGTCGAAACGCTCTACATGGTGGGCCTGGCAGCGCTGCTGGGCACCCTGCTGGGGCTGCCGCTGGGCGTGCTGCTGGCGACCACCGGGCGGGGCGAACTGCTCCAGAACGTGGCGTTCAACCGGATCGCCGGCGTGGTGGTCAACGCCACCCGCTCCACCCCGTTCATCATCCTGGTCGTCGCGATCATCCCCTTCACCCGGCTGGTCGCCGGCACCTCGATCGGGACCTCGGCGGCGATCGTGCCGCTGACCGTGGCGGCGATCCCGTTCATCGCGCGCCTGATCGAGGGCGCCATCCGGGAAGTGGACCGCGGCCTGATCGAGGCGGCCGAGGCCATGGGCGCCACGCCGCTCCAGATCATCGCCAAGTTCCTGCTGCCCGAGGCGCTGCCCGGCATCGTGCTGGGCCTGACGCTCGCGGTGGTCAGCCTGATCGGCTACTCGGCCATGGTCGGCGCGGTCGGCGGCGGGGGCCTGGGCGACCTGGGCATCCGGTACGGCTACCAGCGCTTCCTGCCGGAGGTGATGGCCGCCGTCGTCCTGGTGCTGATCGTGCTGGTCCAGATCGTCCAGAGCCTGGGCGACCGGCTCGCCCGCAAGCTCAACAAGCGGGCCATCGGAACCCGCTGACCAAGACGGACAACGGTTTCGACAGCGTGAAGTCCGATAGCCTGAAATACAACAGCCTGAAGAAAGTGGGACCCTCATGAACATCCCCTCCGCCAAGATCCTGTCCCGGCGCTTCGGCGCCGCCCTGGTCGGCGCCGCCGCCATCGCCCTCGCGGGTGCTGCCTCCGCCGAGACCGT